>CALWKZ010000026.1 GCA_944381385.1 uncultured Anaerotignum sp.
TGGGGGTTTTCCCGTTTTGGCAGGGGCTTGTCCGATGCGATATAGAAAATGCTGCTCATCTGTTTCCTCCTTATACACGGTTCTTTGGAGAGTATAAGCCGGAACTGGGGAAAGCGCAAGCGCTTTCGGAAGAAATACCGCCGGAACATTCCTGCCGACACAGAGAAAGTTGCCGGTATAAAAAACACTGCCCTTCAAACTGGGAAGGACAGTGTTTTTTGTTTACAGATTTGCCAGATATGCCTTGTTTTCTTCGATGGCCTTTGTGGTCATGGCCTCGGAGGGGCCGCCGATGACGTTTCTTGCCTCTACGCACTGTTTCACGCTGATGGCGTCGTATACGCTTTCGTTGAATACAGGAGAGATTGCCTGGTATTCCTCCAGAGAAAGGTCATCCAGATTGGTGTTGTGCTCGATGCAGTACAGCACCAGATGGCCGATGATGCTGTGGGCGTCACGGAAGGGCACGCCCTGTTTTACCAGCCAGTCCGCCGCGTCGGTGGCGTTGGTGAAGCCGCCTTTGGTGGCCTGGAGCATATTTTCCTTCCGTACCGTCATGGTAGCGATCATTTTGGTAAAGACGGGCAGGCACATTTTTACGGTGTCGATGGCGTCAAAGAGACCTTCCTTGTCCTCCTGCATATCTTTGTTGTAGGCCAGCGGCAGCCCCTTCATGGTGGTGAGCATCCCCATCAGATGGCCGTAAACACGGCCGGTCTTGCCGCGGATCAGCTCTGCCATATCGGGATTCTTCTTCTGGGGCATGATGCTGGAACCGGTGGAGTAAGCGTCGTCCAGTTCGATGAAGCGGAACTCATGGCTGCTCCAGAGGATGATTTCCTCGCAGAAGCGGCTCAGGTGCATCATCAGCATGGAAAGATCGGAGATTATCTCTACGCAGAAATCCCGGTCGGAAACGCCGTCCATGCTGTTGGCGGAAATGGCGTCAAAGCCCAGCTGCTCCGCCACAAAATAACGGTCCAGAGGATATGTGGTGGTAGCCAGCGCGCCGCTGCCCAAGGGCAGTACGTTTGTACGGCGGTAGGTATCGCAAAGGCGGTCATAGTCCCGCTTGAACATTTCCATGTAGGCCAGCAGATGATGGGCCAGTGTTACCGGCTGCGCCCGCTGGAGATGGGTATAGCCGGGCATGATGGTTTGGGTATGCTGTTCCGCCAGCGCGTTCAGCTCTTCCATCAGTTCTTTTACCAGCGCCTTGATTTCGGTGATTTCTTTTTTGGTATACATCCGGGTATCCAGCGCCACCTGGTCGTTGCGGCTGCGGCCTGTGTGGAGTTTTTTGCCTACGTCGCCGATGCGGCTGATGAGGATGGTTTCCATGTTCATATGGATATCCTCCGCCTTTTCGTCAAAGGTCACTTTGCCCGCCTCAATGTCCTCCAGAATCTCGCCCAGGGTTTTTACGATCAGATCCGCGTCGGCCTGAGGGATGATGCCCTGTTTGCCCAGCATGGCGGCGTGGGCCATGCTTCCGGTGATGTCCTCACGGTACATGCGGCTGTCAAAGCCGATGGAGGAATGAAAATGATCCGTAAAGCTGTCGGTGGATTTGGTGAAGCGTCCGCCCCAAAGTTTCTGCATAAAAATCTTCCTTTCTATGTCATGGGGCGAAAGCCCGCATTTTTTTTACATAAAGAAAAATGGATAAAATGTGGAGGCTCCAGAGGTTTTATCCATTTTTCCGTTTATTTCAATAGTTGTGATTTCGTTGGGATTATTTGTTTTCGTTGTTTGCCATCATCATTGCGCGAACCTTCAGAGGCAGGCCGAACAGGTTGATGAAGCCGTCTGCGTCCTTATGGTTGTACAGTTCGCCTGTGGTGAAGCTAGCCATGGATTCGTTGTA
This sequence comes from uncultured Anaerotignum sp., assembly GCA_944381385.1. GTDB lineage: Bacteria > Bacillota > Clostridia > Lachnospirales > Anaerotignaceae > Anaerotignum. The sequence goes on from CALWKZ010000026.1 coordinate 1,868, forward strand.
CAGGCTGTAAGGAGAAGTGCTGCCGGCAGGGATGATATTGCCTTTGTACAGTTTCAGTTTTACTGTGCCTGTTACGGTTTCGTTTACTTTGTCGAAGTAAGCGCTCAGGGCTTCCCGCAGAGGGGTGTACCATTCGCCGCTGTATACCAGTTCTGTGAATTTGTTGCTTGCCACTTCGTTGAAGGCCTGTGTCTTTTTGTCTGTGCACAGGTATTCCAGTTCACGGTGCGCATAGTACAGGATGGTGCCGCCAGGTGTTTCATATACGCCGCGGGACTTCATGCCAACGACACGGTTTTCGCAGATGTCCGCGATACCGATACCGTTTTTGCCGCCGATCTCGTTCAGCTTTTTCAGCATTTCCACAGGGCCCAGTTTTTCGCCGTTGACAGCAACGGGTACGCCTGCTTCAAAGTCCAGTGTGATGTATTCGGGTACGTCGGGAGCGTCCTCGGGGGATACGCCCAGCTGTAACAGATGTTTGTAGTTGGGTTCGTTTGCGGGGTCTTCCAGTTCCAGACCTTCGTGGCTCAGGTGCCAGATGTTGCGGTCACGGCTGTAGGAGTTGTCATGGCCCGCTTCAAAGGGGATGCCGTGGGCTTCCAGATAAGCCAGTTCGTCCTCACGGCTTTCCATGCCCCATGTATCCAGACGCCAAGGAGCGATGATCTTCAGATCAGGCGCCAGTGCTTTGATGGTCAGCTCAAAACGTACCTGGTCGTTGCCTTTGCCGGTTGCGCCGTGGCAGATTGCTGTTGCGCCTTCTTTTTTCGCGATCTCCACCAGTTTCTTTGCGATGATGGGGCGAGCCATGGATGTGCCCAGCAGGTACTTGCCTTCGTAAACAGCGTTTGCCTTGATGCAGGGATAGATCGCGTCTGTGATGAATTCTTCTGTCAGGTCAGCGATATACAGCTTGCTTGCGCCTGTTTTCAGAGCTTTTTCTTCCAGACCTTCTGTTTCCTTGCCCTGACCTACGTCGCCGCAGACAGCGATAACTTCCGCGTCATAATGCTCCTTCAGCCAGGGAATGATAACGGATGTATCCAGACCGCCGGAATAAGCCAGTACGATTTTTTCTTTCATGATGTTTGTCCTCCTTTTTGTCATACGATGGAATCGTTTATGTTCTGAATAATTATGAGACTATTATACATAGGCTCCTGGGAAAAAGCAATAGCAAAAGGGGAAAAAGAGTTTTTTTGTGTATATATATTAAAAGAATGGAAAAGAAAGGTATGTTTTTGGGGATTATTTCGTTTAAATTCGTATAAATATACATTTTTGCGTGCATAGGTGTATGGAAACGGCGGGGCGATCGTGTATACATGCCGCCCAAGGCGTTTTTTCCTTTGCGAAAGCCGGGTTTTATGGTATCATATTAAGGATAGAATCAACAGGGGCCGCGGTATAGGCGGCGAAAGAAGGAGGAAACAAAAGATGAAGGTATTGACATATATCCAAGGCGGAAGTACCAATGTAGGGATTTTGAAGGCCAATGGCACGGAAGTGGTGCCTGTGAATTATCTGGGCTGTGAGGCTCAGGATATGGTAGGCTTTATCCAGGCTATGACGCCGGAGAAACAGCAGAAGCTGGAAAAGAATACGGAATTGATGGACGGCATTGCGTTGGAGAGCGTGAAGATGGTTTCTCCCATCCTGTATCCCAAGCAGGATGTGATCTGTCTGGGTATCAATTACTATGCCCACGCGGAGGAGTCCGCCAGATTCCATAACGAGGCCTTCGGCGGGGAACGTCCTCAGCCCATTTACTTTTCCAAACGTGTGAACCGCGCTGTAGGCGACGGGGAACCGGTAGACGGCCATTTTGATATTGTGGACAGCCTGGATTACGAGGCGGAGCTGGCGGTCATCATTGGAAAGGACGCCAAGAATGTTTCTGAGGCGGACGCTTTTGACTATGTATTCGGCTATTCTGTTTTAAACGACATCAGCGCCAGAAATTTGCAGACCTCCCACAAACAGTGGTATTTCGGCAAGAGCCTGGACGATTTCACACCTATCGGGCCTTGGATCGTTACCAAGGATGAGTTTGAAAATCCTCCCGCACTGCCCATCCGTTCCTATGTGAATGATGAGCTGCGTCAGGACAGCAATACTTCCCTGATGATCAACGGCATCGCCAAGGTCATCAGCCAGCTTTCTCAGGGCATGACCCTGCAGGCCGGAACCATCATCGCCATGGGAACTCCCGCCGGGGTAGGCATGGGCTTCCAGCCGCCGAAATTCCTGAAGGCAGGCGACGTGGTGACCTGCGAGATCGAAGGCATCGGAAAGCTGACCAACGAGATCAAATAATCGCGGTATATAATAAAGAAAAAAAGGAGAATCGGTTCCAGATGGAGAAAATAAAAGTCATGAGTGTTTTCGGCACCCGTCCCGAGGCCATCAAAATGGCGCCGCTGGTGAAGGTGCTGGAAGCGTCGGAAGAAATCGAAAGTGTGGTCTGCGTGACGGCGCAGCACAGGGAAATGCTGGATCAGGTGCTGGAGATCTTTGACCTCCATCCCAAATACGATCTGGACATCATGCAGAGCCGCCAGAGCCTGGCAGGCATCACCACCCGCGCCCTGACAGGACTGGAAGGAGTCATGGCGGAGGAAAAACCGGATATCGTGCTGGTCCATGGGGATACCTCCACTACCTTCGCCGGGGCATTGGCCGCTTATTACAATCAGGTAAAGGTGGGCCATGTGGAAGCGGGCCTGCGTACCTATGACAAGTATCAGCCCTTCCCGGAGGAAATGAACCGCCGGCTGACGGGAGCGCTGACAGACCTGCATTTTGCCCCTACGCCGCTGGCAAAGGAGCATCTTTTGAAGGAAAACGTTGGAGCGGATGGCATTTTCATTACAGGGAATACTGTCATTGACGCCCTGGCCCATACTATTGAGGATGGGTATACTTTCCATGAGGACGTGCTGAATACCATAGATTTCCAGGGGAAACGGGTCATCGCCATGACGGCCCACCGCCGGGAAAATCTGGGGGAACCTCTGCGCAATATCTGTCATGCCGTAAAGCGGATCGTGGAGGAATTCCCGGATGTGGAAGTGGTTTACGCGGTCCATAAAAATCCCGCCGTGCAGGAGGTGGCCAGAGAGATTCTGGGCGGCCATGACCGTATCCATCTGACGGACCCCTTGGATTTGAAGGATATGCATAATTTGATGTGCCGCTCTTTCTTTGTGATGACAGACAGCGGTGGACTTCAGGAGGAAGTGCCTTCCATGGGCAAGCCGGTGCTGGTGCTGCGCAATGTGACGGAACGCCCTGAGGGCGTAGAGGCCGGTACCTTGAAGCTGGCGGGCACAGAGGAAGAGACCGTGTACGCCATGGCGAAGGAGCTGCTGACGGACAAAGAGGTCTACGAGGCGATGGCACAAGCCAAAAATCCTTTTGGCGACGGAAACGCCTCCAAGCGTATCCGGGACGCTATTTTATACGCATTCGGCAGAACGCAGGAACGACCTGCGGACTATTGGAATACAGAAAACAAAGACCGTGAGGAGGGAAATGATATGAAGGAAGAACGTATGGCAATCTTGAATATGCTGGAAAAGGGGCTGATTACCGTAGATGAGGCGGAACGCCTGCTGATCGTGCTGCAAAACGGTATGGGCATGGATAAGGACGGCATCGGCAAGGCCGTAGGCGGCGCGCTGGAAAAGGCGGGCGCTATGCTGGGCAGCGTGGCAAAGACGGTCGGGGAAAAAGCGGAACAGCTGCAGCCCCGGGTACGTGAGGTAGCCACAAAGGTAGCGGATAAGGCCGACGAGATGCAGCCCACCGTCAGAAGCGTGGCCTTCCGTATGACGGAAAAAGCCCAGGAATTGAAGGAGGACGCCCGCACCTATAAAGAAAAGCTCCGGGCAAAGAAATTCCGGGACGAGGAAGAGGATTGGGACGAAGAAGATCTGGAACAGATGGACGCGGCGGAAGCGGAACAGGCTGCGGAGGATACGGCAGAACCCGCGGCGGAGGAAACAGATCCCGCTATGGAAAAATACGCCAAAAATGTGGAGGCGGTTATGAGCTCCGTACAGCTGCAGATGGAACAGATCGACGAATGCGAGGACTTCCTGAAAGCGGCCTTCGGCGATGTGGACCCGGCAGAGCTGGAGGACGAGGAAGAAAAGAAAGAGGATGCCCCTGCCGAAGAAAAGAAGGACGAAGAGGCCTAAGCGGCGGAGCGGCTGGTTCCTGGAAAAGATAATAACGTAAAAAAAGCGCCGGAATCCTTTGTGGCCCAAAGGGTTCCGGCGCTTTTTGTCATCGGGTTTTGTTTCAATACTGGTCGCAGACCTGGAAGATATAGAATTTCAGATAATAGGACTCGTCCGCCGCCCAGAGGATGGGATGATCCGGGGACTGGGTGCGGTATTCCACCTGCCGCAGACGTTTATGCACATTTTTGGCCGCCTGACCGATGGTCTGGGTAAAAAGCTCGTAGTTCATGAAATGGGAGCAGGAGCAGGTAGCCAAAAATCCGCCGTCTTTCAGCAGCTTCATGGCCCGCAGATTGATCTCCCGGTAGCCTTTGACGGCGTTTTTCATGGAACTGCGGGACTTGGTGAAGGCCGGCGGGTCCAGGATGATGACATCGAATTTTTCGCCTTTCTGTTCCAATTCCGGCAGTAGGGAAAATACGTCGCAGCACTGGAAACGGACGGTGTTTTCCAATCCGTTCAGCTTGGCGTTTTCCGTGGCCTGATCTACCGCCAGCTGGGAGGCGTCTACCCCCAGCACGCTGTTTGCCCCGGCAATGCCCGCGTTCAGGGCGAAGGAACCGGTATGGGTAAAGCAGTCCAGCACCTTGGCGTCTTTGCACAGCCTCTGGATGGCCAGGCGGTTGTATTTCTGATCCAGGAAGAAACCGGTTTTCTGGCCGTCCTTTACGTCTACCATATAGCGGACGCCATTTTCTACGATTTCCACCTTAGTGTCGAAGGGGGCGGACAGGAAGCTCTTGGTCCGTTCCATGCCTTCCTGGAGGCGTACCTTGGCGTCGCTGCGCTCATAGATGCCGCGGATATGGATGCCGTCTGCCGCCAGTACCTCTGTCAGCAGGCGGAGGATGGTGTCTTTCATTTTGTCGATGCCCAGGGCCAGAGACTGCACCACCAGAATATCGGAAAACTTATCCACCACCAGTCCCGGCAGGAAATCGGCCTCGCCGAAAATAACGCGGCAGGAAGAAGTATCCACCGTCTTTTTCCGGTAGTCCCAGGCTGCCTGTACCCGGCGGCGGAGGAAATCCTCGTTTACAACGGCGTCGGCGTGGCGGCTCATCATGCGGATGGATATTTTGGAATGGTGGTTGTAAAAGCCAACGCCCATGGGATAGCCGTCAAAGTCCAGCACAGAAACCATTTCCCCATTGACCACCTCAGGGGAAACGTCGGCGATCTCGTTGTCGAATACCCAGAGGCCGCCGGCTTTCAGGGCGCGGCCTTCGCCTTTTTTCAGAGTAATGGAAGGATAGGACATGGTAAAACTCCTTTCTTTGATGAAGAAAAAAGCCTGATTTTTCGCAAAATCAGGCTTTTTGTATGCACTCTGTCGCTTAGTTTGCGTAGTTGTTGAAGTAGTTCTGTACCAGAACGATAGGTGTGCCCTTGTCACCGCTGCCGCTGGTCAGGTCGCAGAGGGAACCGATCAGGTCTGTCAGGCGGCGGGGTGTGGTACCTTCGGATACCATATCGCCTTTCAGATCTTTGTCTTTTTCTCTGATGCGCTGACGGATGGCGTCTGCCAGAGCTTCGCCGGAGAGATCAGCGAAATCATTGTCTGCCAGATATTTCAGTTTTACTTCGTTAGGCAGACCGATCAGGCCGTCTGTGTAGCCTGCGCCTACAACGGGGTCAGCCAGTTCCCAGATCTTGCCTACGGGATCTTTGAAAGCACCGTCGCCGTAGATCATAGCTTCTACATGTACGCCAGTCTGCGCCTGGATTTCTTTCTGGATGTTTTCCGCTACTTCCTGGGCGTTTTTAGGGAACAGTTTTACGGTGTTCTCTGTTGCCTTGTTGGAGCCCAGCAGACCATACTGAGGGTTGAAGCCGCTGCCGTTTACGGAAGAAGTCAGGATCTCACTCAGTGTGAATACCTTTTCACCGCCTGCTGCCAGGATACGGCGTTTGGAGCGTTCTCTGGAGTGGATATCGCAGCACAGTACGTTCTTTGTGAATTTTACGATAGCTTCGGGGTGGTTTGCGAATACGATTTCCGCTTCTGCGCCTTCTTCTTTGATGAGGGAAGCGTAGTAATCCACATAGTCCACGCCGGTGAAAGGATGTTTGATGTAGCCGAATGCTTTGCGGTAGTCTTCCAGAGACAGTACGTCTGTGTAAGGGTTCACGCCGCTGTCATCCAGTACGTCCATATCAAACAGATGGTTGCCTACTTCGTCGGAAGGATAGCTCAGCATCAGAACAACCTTCTTCGCGCCCTTTGCGATACCGCGCAGGCAGATAGCGAAACGGTTTCTGCTGAGGATGGGGAAAACAACGCCCACGGTCTCGCCGCCCAGCTTTGCTTTTACGTCTGCGGCGATGTCTTCTGTGGATGCGTAGTTGCCGTCAGCTCTTGCTACAACTGCCTCTGTAACGCAGATAACGTCTTTTTCCTTCAGCTGGAAGCCGTCTTCCTTTGCTGCGCTCAGAACGGAATCTACAACGATCTTAACGATATCATCGCCTTCCCGGATGATGGGTGCTTTAATACCTCTGGAAATAGTGCCTGCCATAATGAAAAACCTCCTCTAAATAACTGTAAAATAGTAAAAAACAGGATAACCTGGTTTTTGGCAATAAAAAAACATCAAATTTTGCCTGCAAGAATCCCTTTGACGGGATTGAAGGTAACCTTTGATGTATCTTGGTGGTGAAGCGATTCAATCACCGACAAGTTATTTTACCAAGAAGTCTGCCGCCTTGTCAATACGGGAAAGGCGGGAAAATGTAGAAAATTTGCGATGATTTAAGGACTTTTTATATGTTTCGTCGGAAATTTGGAGGTTTTTCTACATAAATTATTAAAATTTATCCTGTAGAATAATGCTTGAGATCGGAAAGGAAGAAGGTGAGGAAGGTTGCGGTGTATAGACTGCGGGAGAGAAATGGAGCGGGGCACCGTGGAGGCTCTGGCCCCTAGTGTGGAAACATGGAATATCTTCACTTCTGACCTGGAGAAGGCCAAAACAGGCCTCCAGGGATTTTTCCGTTATACAGTTGCCGTCCCTATGCAAATGGAGGAGCAGGCAGCATGGCACTGTCCGGAATGCAAAAAGGTTCTTATGTGGGTCAGAAGCAGGGAATAAAGTTTTGTGAAGGAAGAAAGGAGGAGACCCGATGATCGGATGGTTTGGTTCCGTAATTTTGTCAAGTGTAATATTGTTTTTGGGAGCAGTGCCCTGGTTATGGCTGTGGCAGTCCCGTGAGATCAATCGGTTCTCCCCTTTGCTGTATCGCGCCGGCGTCTGGGTGTTCTGTTTTTACCTGATGGGGCTGGCGGCGGCTACGGGTGTGGCGTCCCTGCTGTTTCAGGCGCCGGAGTTCGCGCCCCGCTGGAACGGCATCCTCTTTGTGGATCTGTTCCTCTGCCCGGAGCAGTATGTGCTGAATGTGATCCTGTTCCTGCCCCTGGGCTTTCTGGCGCCGCTGCTGTGGTCTTTCTGGCGGCGGGAGAACCGGGTGGTCCTGCTGGGCTTTGCCGTATCCCTGGCCATTGAGCTTTTGCAGATGTTCTGCGGCAGGGCGACGGATGTAGATGATCTTTTGATGAACACCATAGGCGCCATGTTCGGGTATCTGCTTTTCTGCTGGTGCCAGAGGCAGCTGCTTTCTTTCTATATCAGAAAACAGGCGTCTCACAGCGCGGCTATAGCGGCGCTTCGCCAGCTGCGGGCAGGAGAGATGATATTTACCTGAATTTATTAAGATATTGGGCAAGAGCCGCCTTAGTCTGGGCTTGCCCTTATGAAATTGTAATATAAAAGGGGGATGCCTTTCGGGGCATCTTCATAAAAGAAAAAAAGAAAGCTGAAATCCCTATGAATTACACAGGATTCCAGCTTTTTTTGTGTCAGAAAAAAGCGCCGCGGGAAATCCGGCGGCGCAATTTGATTTTTTACAGTTTGTCCATGCGTACGGCAGTAGCCAGAGCGATCTCCATCATCTGGGTGAAGGTATTCTGTCTCTCTTCCGGCGTGGTGCCTTCGCCGGTAAAGGGCTTGTCGGAAATGGTCACCAGGGCCAGAGCGCGTTTGTTCAGTCTGGCAGCGTTCATATATAAGCCGGCGGATTCCATCTCTACGGCCAAAGCGCCCATTTTCGCCCATTTGTGCAGGGCTTCTGCGTCATCGTCATAGAAGGTATCCGCGGAAAGCAGAGGGCCTACCTTCAGATCCAGACCCAGATCCTTTGCCGCTTCTACGGCTGTGGAAAGCAGTGTGTAATCCGCCGAGGGCGCGAAGGTGCCGGGCAGCTGATACTGTGCGGCAAAATTGGAGTTGGTATGGGAGGCGATGCCTGCCACGATGTCCCGCAGCTCCAGTTTATCGCTGATGGCTCCGGCGGAGCCAATGCGGATGATATTTTCTACGCCAAAGAAGCTGTAAAGCTCATAGCTGTATATGCCGATGGAAGGAATGCCCATGCCGCTTGCCATAACGGAAACAGGTACGCCCTGATACGTTCCTGTATACCCCTGTACGCCGCGTACGTTATTGACCAGCACAGGATTTTCCAGGAAGGTTTCCGCGATAAATTTTGCGCGCAGCGGATCGCCGGGCATCAGTACGGTTTTTGCGAATGCGCCTTTTTCGGCTGCAATATGAGGAGTTGCCATTGGAATCTCCACCTTTCTTTTGTTTTCCTTAATTAGAATGATTGATTTCTGCTTTTATCATACCAGTTTTTTCGGAAAATGAAAAGAAAAAAAGATTGGTTTTTGCTGTGGAAGAATGTTTTCAAAGAAAAACAGATCGTTGCCCTGCGGAGGAAAAAGATAGGTGGAAATGGCGAAAAAGGCCGGAAAACAGGCGTTTTTTGACGGAAGGTATTGACTTTGGCCTGATGATATGGTATGAATGAAAGTAACTATGTCCGACATAGCTCGGGCAGACAAAACAGATAGAGGCGCGGAAGCAATGAGTATCCCCTTGGAAGAAATGCCGGGCGGCAGAGGGAGGAAAGGTGCTGCCGCCGAAGCCTTTTCGGCAGGCCCGATGGCTGGGAGGCTGGGACGACGCAGAAGATGCGGCGTACTGTCACGTTTGTGGAGCGCTATCAAAATCTGAGGGCGGCTGTTGCCGTGTGGTTTTTGTGAGAAAAGGCAGGATTCTGTGGCGCTTGGCACGGAGTCCTTTTTTTGTGCGGAACCATCTGTTTTTGTCGTTACGGCTTTGGTCCGGAAAGGAGAAAGGGGAGTTCCTTCCGGAAAAGAGACCGGGTGGTTGTTAGTTTCATTTTGAGAGAGGAGTAAAAGGGTATGTTTCAAAAGAAAACGAACTGGGTAAAGATTTTCATGATCTTTTCCGCAGTCCTGCTGCTGTTTACCTTTACGGTCTTTGGCGCCGAGGAGGAAGCAGTAGAACATGCGAGCAATATGTATGCTACCTTCTGGTCTTTGGTGCCCCCGCTGGTGGCCATTATTCTGGCGCTGATTACAAAGGAGGTATTTTCCTCCCTGTTCGTGGGGATTGTCACCGGAGCGTTGTTCTACACCAACTTTAATGTGAAGGAAGCCTTTATCGTCATGGTGACAAACAATACAGAGGGCGGCCTGCTGTACAATGTAACAAAGAGTTCCAATGGCGGTATCCTGGTTTTCCTGGTGGTTTTGGGCATCATGGTTGCCTTGATGAACAAGGCCGGCGGCTCCGCTGCTTACGGCAGATGGGCCAGCTCTGTCATCAGAACCAGAAAAGGCGCGCTGCTGTCTACGTTTGTTCTTGGGGTAGTGGTATTTGTGGATGACTACTTCAACTGTCTGACAGTGGGCAGCGTTATGCGTCCCGTTACAGACACACATAATGTATCCAGAGCGAAGCTGGCTTATATCATCGACGCCACAGCGGCGCCTGTCTGCATCATCGCCCCCATTTCTTCCTGGGCCGCGGCTGTATCCGGCGTGGTAGAAGGCTATAACGGTCTGGAACTATTTATCCGGGCTATCCCCTATAATTTCTACGCACTGCTGACCATCGTTGCTATGATTACACTGACACTGTTAAACTTTGACTTTGGTCCCATGTATGTACACGAGCATAATGCCCAGGTCAACAACGACCTGTATACCACCGACGCCAGACCTTATGAAAACGCTTCCGTAGTGGAAGTAACAGGCAAGGGAGGCGTGATCGACCTGGTGCTTCCCGTAATCGTGCTCATTATCTGCTGCGTCATCGGTATGATCTATACGGGCGGGTTCTTTGAAGGCGTTTCCTTTGTAGATGCTTTCGCAGACTGTGACGCTTCCACATCTCTGGCATTGGGTTCCATTGCGGCGCTGCTGCTGACCTTTGTGCTGTACATCCCTCGCCGTGTGCTGAAATTCGGCGAATTTATGGAATGCCTGCCGGAAGGCTTCCGGGCCATGGTACCCGCGATCCTGATCCTGACTTTCGCGTGGACACTGAGCGGCATCACCGGCCTTCTGGGCGCGGATGTATTCGTTGCCGGTCTGCTGGAAAGCAGCAAGGGCATGATCCATATGCTGCTGCCCATCATCGTATTTGCCATCGCTATTTTCCTGGCCTTCTCCACAGGCACCTCCTGGGGCACCTTTGGTATCCTGCTGCCCATCGTTGTGCCGATCCTGGACCCTTCCAGCGAACTGATGGTCATTACCGTAGCGGCGACTTTGGCCGGCGCTGTAGCCGGGGACCACTGCTCTCCCATTTCCGATACGACCATTATGGCGTCTACCGGCGCTCAGTGTGACCACATCAACCATGTGTCCACCCAGCTGCCCTATGCCATCATGGTTGCCATTGTGGCAGCGGTGAACTACATTCTGGCGGCACTGATCCAGAACTGGATCATCAATCTGCCCATCGCCATTGTTTCCATGGTACTGGTGATCGTTGTTATGAGCAAGGTATACAAACCGAAAAAAGGCTGATTTTTCCCTGTGCAAACAGGCGGCGGACGCTCAGAAAGAGCGTCCGCTTTTTTTCCTCCCTTGACAAAGAGACGGAAAAACTATATTATGTGTATGTACACGAAAAGAGGGAGCTTATGAAATATCGTCAGATCAATAAAAGCAAATGCTACTGCATCACCATGTGCCGGGCGGCCAACGCCATTACGTCTTTTTATGATGAGGGGCTGGCGCCGGCGGGCATCACCACAAAGCAGTTTTCCCTGCTGATCCATCTGTCCCGCTTGGGAGAGGCCAGTACGGTAGAGCTGGCGGATTTTGTGAATCTGGAGCGTTCCACGGTGACGAGGAACCTGAAGGCGCTGCTGGAGCGGGGCTGGATCGAGGATCGGGCCCAGGAAGGCCGCCGGAACCATAAATACGCGGTGACCCAAAAGGGGCAGGAAAAGCTGGAGGAAACAGACGCCCTGTGGGACAAGATGCAGGAGAAGATCAACGCCTATCTGGGCGAGGAAAAAGCCAAAGAACTGCTGGAAGGGCTGTATCTTTTGCAGCAGCTCCAGCAGAAATGATGTTTTTGCTCTAAAACGTGTAGATACACGAAAAATAGAAAGGACGTGGGACCAATGGAGAAGTATCATTTTCGGAAAGCCACGGGAGAGGATTTTTCCCGTATCATGGAACTCATCAACGAAGCGAAGGCCTTTTTGCATGCCCAGGGGGTAGACCAGTGGCAGAACGGCTATCCCAACGAAGAAGCGGTACAGGGAGACCTGACGGAAGGCACCGGCTATGTGATGGAAACAGAGCGGGGCGTAGACGGCTATGCCTGCATTTCCTTTACGGGAGAGCCCTGCTATGCGGATTTGCAGGGAGAATGGCTGAGCTTACAGCCTTATGTGGTGATCCACCGTATGGCCATCAGCAATGACTGCAAGGGAAAGGGCGCGGCAGGAGCATTTTTCGGATTTGCGCAGAGCCTTTGCGCAGAACGGCAGATCCACAGCATGAAGGTGGATACGGACGCCGACAATAAAATGATGCAGCAGGTACTGAAAAAATTCGGCTTCACCTACTGCGGCACGGTTTGCTTTGACAACAGCGAGAAGATCGCTTTTGAAAAACTGATTTAAAAGAGGAAAAAAGGAGGAATTGCCATGAAACTGTTTGCCGATTGGAAAGACCTGCCCCAGATCCAGCTGCCGGATATGGAGCGGAAGCTGTTTTACGGAAAGGATATCATGCTGGTGCGCAATGAGATCCATCCTCACGCGGTGCTGCCCATGCACAGCCATCCCCAGGAACAGATGCTGCTGGTGCTTTCCGGCGCCTGCGATGTGGTGACGGGAGAGGAAAAAATGCATCTGGAGAAAGGCGGCATGGCGTTCTTCCCCTCTAATGTGGAGCATATGGTCATCAATACGGAGGATGTGCCGCTGGTGGGTCTGGATGTGTTCACCCCCATCCGGGAGGATTTCCTGAAATAAAAAATTAATAAAGCGGAACCCGCGGAAGAAAACAAAGACAGCCGGAACCCTTATGTCAGAAAGGATGCCGGCTGTTTTATTTTTCAGGAATCAAAGAGAATGTCTGCCGCCTGTTCCCACTGGGATTGGCTTATTTGGGCGCCGCTGATATGGATACGGATAATGCGGCTGTCTTTTGCCCAGACGAAGCTGGGCTGTGGTTCGTCGTCGTCATAGAGCTGCCATGCCTGAATTCCATCGGCAAAGGAGACGGGCGCATAGGTGGATTCCGGCGTATGATAGCGATTGCGCCGCTCTAGGATATACTCCATCTGGGCGGGCAGGGCCCAGTCTGCCAGAGCGGAAATACGCAGATCATAGACCTCATATTCCAGTTCGGGCACATCCAGCGCCGGGTCAAAACAAAGCTGACTGCATTCCGTGACAGAAGCCAGGAAGGAGGAGCTTCTCCGGCAGGAACTGGAATAAGGAGCGCCCGCCGGTATATCCGCCAGATCCGCTGCCGTCAATGGCAGGGTATCCTGTTCCAGCTCTATGGAGTAGACCTGGCCATCGGACAGGGTGCGGGTATAAATTTCTGCCTCCTTTTTCGGGGAGAACGCGCCTGACGCGACCGCGGCGAAAATGGCGGCGGTGATCCCCACCGTCAGCAGGATGGAAGCAAGGATTGTCAGGAAAAGATTCATTTCCCGCGAGCTCCCTCTTTTTTTCAGCAGCTTCTGGAGCTGGAACAGGAGCCAGAACATGACCAGAAACAGCAGAAAGATCAGCAGGGAAATGGCCAGAAGGCTTTGTCCCGCCATGAAATAAAACTGGCAGAGGAGAAACCAGCAGACACAAACCAGTGTCAAAAGACTGATGCGGGAGAGGGCAATTCCTGCTCTTTGGCAGGGGCCGCCCGCCTCGGTGGCCGCCCGGGATTTCCTGTACCAGCGGAAGTAGGAAACCAGCTGGACGATGCACAAAAGGCTGATCATCAGGCTGGAGAGCATCCCCATCTGGGAAGTTCCGTCGGCCAGAACCTCCAGGGGACTGTCCCATGTATTCCGCTGGAAGAAGAACTGTATCAAAAACAGCACCAGAAGTGCCCATGTGCCCGGCAGAAAGGATTTTTTCATGGCCCGCCGGATGACCTCCAGCTTCAGCCCTTCGTCTGTTTCCAGCGGTGTGGGATTTTCCGCTGTGGTATAAAAAATCTGCATCTGGTGCCACTGGGTCACATAATGCCAGCGGGCTTCTTCGCAGTATTCCATGTATTCCGTCTGCTGCGCCGTAGGTTTTGGGTCGAATTGGGAGGCGCCGGGGAAAAAGGCGATGCCGTAGGTCCGTTTTTCCGGCGGGATCTGGGTATAGGTCCAGAAGTACTGGTTGATCTCAGATAACGCCCAGCCCTTTTCCGCCATGCGGCCCAGATGGGCGGCGATGGTTTCCGTATCATAAAAAGCAAAAAATTCCAGTCTGCGTTTTCGTTTCATCAGAAAGACCTCCTTTGGGAAGAATGGGCAAAGGGTCAGTGGAAAGAGGATTCCAGCAGCAGGTCTGCCGCTGTTTCCAAGGCTTCCGGGGAAAGGGCCTCATCGGGCCGCAGCAGCGCGATGCGGTCGTTTTCATAAAAAAGATACTGAGGCAGAGGACGACTTCCCTGATATAACTGCCAGGCGTTGTCAGCGCTGGACAGAGACAGGGCTTGATACGTCTGGCCGTAGGTTTCCGCCTGCTCCTCGTAGGCCGCCAGACAACGGGGCCCTAACCCGGCCATGGACAGCTCCATGATCTCATAGGATAACGCCGGCAGACCGCCCTCAGCCTTTTGCTCATATTCCAGTTTTTTCGCGAAAGGAGAAACGCTCTCCTGACAGAAAACAGAAGGGGATTCTTCTGCGGGAACGCCCGCAAGATCCGCCGCCGTCAGAGGGGCGTCAGAAACGGTGGCGGATTCCTGCCCCGCATCCAGACTTAGGGAAACCATAGCGCCGAAACGGGGAATTGCCACAAAGAGGAACAGCAGGACCAGGACACAGGCCTTCGGCGGCAGGCCCAGCTTTTGCAGGAGCTTCCAGACCAGATACAGCACAGCCGCCAGAAGAAAGAACCAGGGGACGGCGTTCTGGGCGGGGAAAAACCTGCCGAAACCGAGCCAGAAGACAGCGGCGATCTGGACAGGGAACAGAAACCGCCGGAATCGGCGGATGCCATTTCCTACGGGCAAACAATGTCCGCCGGCCTTTATGGCAGCCAGAGATCTTCTGTGCCACAGCAGATAGGACAGGCTGGTGATAAGCAACGTAGGCAGCAGCAGGGCAAAGAGGATGTTCTGTGCCATCTGGGTGCCGTCCGCCAGATGGGTCAGCGGATGTTTTATCAGGCTGGACAGGTATTGGCAGATGCACAGAAAAAACAGTGTCGCCATCCCCAGTTCCGCCGCCAGGTGGGAGCGCTTCATGGCTTCCCAGGTGGCGTCCAGCCGCAGGGATTCGTCGGTTTCCAGAGGAACCGGGTTTTCTTCTGTCGTATAGAAGATCATCATTTTCTGCCATTGGGTCACATACTGCCAGCCGGCCTCCCGGCAGTAGGCCAGGTATTCCTCATTTTTGTCGATGGCGTCTGTCCCGTAAGTGAGATTGCCTGGGTAGAAAGCGGCGGCATAGGTCCGCTGTTCCGGCGAAATCTGGGCATAGGTCCAGAAGGAGCGGGTCACGTCCTCCAGGGCCCAGCCCTCCAGCGCCATTTTTTCCAGATGGGCGGTGATGCCTTCCGTGTCATAATAAACGAAGTTTTCCAGTCTTGTTTTTTTCTTCATGTCAATGCCCTCCTTTATAGCGGGAGTAGTCCGATGCCAGCGTCAGCAGCCGCTGATATTCCCTTTCCAGTGCCTCGATGCCCTCCGGGGTGATGCGGTAGCAGCGTTTTCTGCCCTCTACCCGCGTTTCCTGGATCATACCGGCCTTTTGGAACTGCTCCAGAAGGTTGTAGAGGGTGCCGGGGCCGATGGCAACGCGGCGATCCGTCATGGCGGAAACCTTTTCCATGATATCCATGCCGTAGCATTCCTCCTGAAGACAGAGGAGGACATAGAACATCTGCTCTGTCAGGGTTTGAAATTTTTCTCGTGCCATGGTCTCACCGCCCTATTATCGAATATCGTTAATTCTGATTTCAGTATAGTATCGAATATCGATAATGTCAAGACAAAAAAGCCCCTTCTCTTTGTGAGAGAAGGGGGTTGATGATTTATACACTGAAAAACGCGATGGGCAGCAGGATCACGGCAAAGGCCACGTTCATGCCGGTGAAGTATTTCAGATAAGCCCCTTTGGCGTTGCCTTCTGCCTGCACAAAATATTTGTAGGAGATGAGGCTAGCCATGGAGGCGATGAGGGTGCCCAGACCGCCGATGTTGACGCCCATGAGCAGGGTTGCCCAGTGGTCTGTGAAGCCGGACAGGAGCACTGCCGCCGGTACGTTGCTGATGAGCTGGGAGCTGAAGAAGGAAACCAGCAGCTCTCTGCCGCCCAGCATGGAGCGGATGCCGTCCTGCATGGCGGGCATACGGCCGATATTGCCGATAAAGATAAAGAAGAAAATAAAGGTCAAAAGCAGGCTGAAGTCTACTTTTACCAGTACGTCTCGCTGGAAGAACCAGAAATAGAACAGTGTCAGCACCAAAGGAATCTCATAGGAAACCAGATGGAACACGTTCATCAGGCAGACCAGAAACAGCGCCAGGAATACGAAAAAGGCGATCCGTTCCTTTTTGCCGAAAGCGCCGGTGTTCTCCTCCGGCAGCTCGCCGGACAGGCAGGCGTTTTTCTGGCCCAGACAGCAGGCCAGGAGCAGCACCAGGGAAATGCCGGTCAGAGGCAGCATAGTCAGAAGAAAGCTGCCCAGGCTCATACCGGAAATGGTGTACAGATACAGATTCTGCGGATTGCCGATGGGGGTCAGCATACTACCCAGGTTGGCGGCGATGGTCTGGAGCACGATGATAGGGATCATGCTTTTTTCCAGCCCTGCCATTTGCAGCAGCATAATGGTAAAGGGAACAAAGGTAATCAGCGCCACGTCATTGGTGACAAGCATGGCGGAAAAGAAGCACAGCAGCACCAGAATCAGCGCCAGCTGACGGACGCTGCCGGCGTGGTGCAGCAGCACGAAGGCTACTTTGCGGAAAACACCCAGCTTCTGAAAGCCGCCCATGACGGCCATCAGACAAAACAAAAGCACCAGCACCTGTGTATTGATATAGGACAGATATTCCTTGTCCGGATGAACCAGAAAGACAGATACCAGCGCCAGTATGCCGGATACGCACAATATGGTCTCTTTTTTGAAAAAAGCAGCGATTTTTTCAGCCATGAAAATGTTCCTTTCTTCCCTGTCAGTTTTTTCCTTTCAACGGTTACTTATTATAACGCTGAAATGCCCGAAAATCAAGGGAAAAATGGACTTTTTCCTCTGGTTTTTTGGCGGTGGAAAGATGTTTTTTTCCGGTGGAAAGAAAGATGGTGCAAAGATTTGTTTTTTCCGTGGGAACGGCGGGATTTCGGTTGCGCTTTGGGGGGCCTTTGGGGTAAAATAAGAGGAATACAGAGGGGAGGTCTACCATGAACCTGAACGAGATCATAGCAGAAAACTTAAAACGTCTGCGGACGGAGCGGAACCTGAGCCTGGGGCGACTGGCGGAGCTGTCCGGCGTCAGCAAGGTGATGCTCTCCCAGATCGAGCGGGGAGAGTCCAACCCGACCATCAATACCCTGTGGAAGATCGCTACAGGTTTGCAGGTTTCCTATACCCGCCTCATTGACCGGCAGACGGAGGCGCCGCTGGTAGTACGGCAGGAGGAAAGCGCCCTCATTGATAATAAGGACGGCTATCTGGTCTATCATTACAGCGGCAGGACGGAAGGGGAAAAGCGCAGCTTTGAGTTTTTCAACAGCGTGCTGGAGGGCGGCAAGGAATTTACCTCCGAGGGCCACGGCGCCAATACCCATGAATACCTGCTGGTGACGGCGGGAGAGATGGTGCTGGAATATCAAGGGGTAGAATATGTGCTGGAGAAAGGGGATTATATCCACTTTGACTGCTCCTGTCCCCATACTTACCGAAACAAAAGAGAAGAAACGACGGAATTTACCAATCTGGTATATTATGTTTGATATGGAGGAAACATTGATGTTTATTGTTGGATGTCATTTATCTGCCTCAAAGGGCTATCTGGCTATGGGAAAAACGGCGGTGAAGATCGGGGCCAACAGCTTTCAGTTCTTTACCCGCAATCCCCGGGGCGGAAACGCCAAAGCCCTGGACCTGGCGGATGTGGAGGCCTACCTGGCTTTTGCCAAGGAGCATGGCATCGGCCCCATTGTGGCCCATGCCCCCTATACGCTGAACGCTTGTGCCGCCGACGAGAATTTGATCCGTTTCGCCGAAAAGGTCATGACGGAGGATCTGGAACGGCTGGCCTATCTGCCGGAGGCGCTGTATAACTTCCATCCCGGCAGCCATGTGAAGCAGGGAGCGGATGTGGGGATCGAGAAGATCGCTGCCCTGCTGAACCGGGTGCTGACGCCGGAGACGAAAACGCCGGTACTGCTGGAGACCATGGCGGGCAAAGGCACGGAGGTGGGCCGCAGCTTTCAGGAACTGCGCCAAATCATAGACCGGGTGGAATTACAGGAGAAAATGGGCGTCTGCCTGGATACCTGTCATGTTTTTGACGGCGGATATGATATTGTGGGAAATCTGGAGGGCGTGCTGGAGGAATTTGATCGGGTCATCGGTCTGGAACGGCTGCGGGCCGTGCATCTGAACGACAGCAAAAATCCTCTGGGGTCTCATAAAGACCGCCATGCCTGTCTGGATGAGGGGGAAATCGGTATGGCCGCTCTGGCGAAGGTTATCAACCATCCGGCGCTGAAAGATGTGCCCTTCCTGCTGGAGACCCCCAACGAGCTGGAGGGCTACGCGAAGGAAATTGCTTGGCTGAAGGAATTGAGAAAGGTCGATTGAGTATGGAAAAGATTTGGTTTTATCAGACGAAGATCGGTGAGATCGGCATCGGTGAGGAAAACGGCGCTATCGTCCGGGTGACCTTTGGCCGGGAAATGGGCGGTCTGCCGGCGGATTTTGAGATGGTGGAAACGCCGTTGACGAAACTGACGGCCGTTGAGATCAGAGAATACTTGGAAGGAAAGAGAAGAACCTTCGATGTGCCTCTGGAAATGAAAGGCACGGAGTTTCAGAAAAAGGTCTGGAAGGCTCTGCTGGATATTCCTTACGGCAAAACGGCTACTTATGGCCAGATCGCCGCTGCGGCAGGCTCTCCCCAGGGCGGTCGGGCTGTGGGCCGGGCCAACCACGATAATCCCATTGCCATCCTGGTGCCCTGTCATCGGGTGGTAGGCGCCAACGGAAAGCTGACGGGCTACGCCGGCGGACTGGAGATCAAGAAGGCTCTGCTGGAGCTGGAGCAGGAGCAGGCATAACAAAAAAACCATACCGTGAGCGGCGGTATGGTTTTTCTTTTTGCTTTCAGGCGGTTTTTACAGTTCTTTGTAAATGGGGCACCAGCCCTGCCAGGATGCGGATGATGACTACTTCCACAATGCCCATCAGCAGGCATTGGAAGGCCCGGGTCGCCATCAGCGGCAGGAAAGGGGAACCATAGAGGATGCTGATCCAGAGGGTGTTCAACAGCAGAGAGCCGCAGATCTCTGTGATAAGGACGGCCGCCAGAATCCGGGGAAGATTCTGCTTTTTATGGAGGCAGAGGCCGTAGGTCATGCCTACCAAAGCCGCCGTCAGCGTAAAGCCGGGGAAGTACGCGCCGATGGGGAACAGGTTGGCGCCGATAAAATCGCCTAAGGCGCCTACCAGGGCCGCCTGCCAGGTACCCAGATAGAGGGCCGCGAATACCACCGGCACAAAGGCGAAGCCGATTTTGATGTTCCAGGCGGAAATAGACAGGAAGCGGGACAGGATGATGTTCAGCGCTATCAGCATGGCCATGACCGCCAGGTCTTTGGTCGTTATTTTTCTGTTTTCGGACATAAAAAAACCTCCTTGTTATCTGAAATAAAAATACGCCAATGCAAATACCCCCGGATCTGCGGGGTAAGCTGCGATAACAAAGAGTGCTCAGTTCTTTATTATGAAACAGCGGGATGCGGATGTTGTATCGCAAGAGTGTTCTTTTCGTTCCCGTGACAACTCCCCGTTCACAGGACACTTAACGCACAAG
This sequence comes from uncultured Anaerotignum sp., assembly GCA_944381385.1. Lineage (GTDB taxonomy): Bacteria > Bacillota > Clostridia > Lachnospirales > Anaerotignaceae > Anaerotignum. The sequence continues at coordinate 21,722 of CALWKZ010000026.1, forward strand.
ATCCTACTCTGTATTTGCCGCAGGGAACCTGTCCCTGCGGCTTCATTGTAGCATGGGTCAGGGCAAATGTAAAGACATCAGCCCATGTTTTCCACCGTAAAGGCAAATAAGAAGCTGCGGCGGGAGGCAAAGGAGCCTGCCAGGGTCAGCTGTTCGATGGAAATGCCTTCTTTTGTGGTCAGCTGGGAAAACAGGCTGTCTGTTTCCAGAAAACCGCCGTTTCCGAAATAGAAACAGATGACAGGGCAGTCTTTGGGGATTTCGTGGAACCGCTCCTTCTCATAAGCCCGGATGAGGCCGCGGCAAAGAGTCTGCTTCAGGAAGGACAGTTCGATGTCCAGGTGAAGAAATTCCTGGGAGGCGTAATACACGGCGGTGATAAATTCCGCCAGCGCCGTCTCTGACTCGAACCGAAGGGTCAGGGGAGAAAGGGCTTCGTGTTCTCCCAGCACGCAGACGAACCAGGGAGTGCTGTCGGCGGCAAAGGAGATATTATAGGGCCGTTTCTGCACAATGGCGTCGTCATTGATGGAAAACACCAAAGTATTTCCGGTGATCTCTCCCGTCAAAGGGAGCTTTCTTTTTTTTAACTGCGCCTTTAAGGTGTCGGACGCGCCGAAAAGACGGATGCCGTCAGAATGAAAACCAAGCATGGGGGTATCCTCCTTATTAGAAAAAATGCTGTCTTTATTGTAATACAGAACGGCCAAAAAGGAAACAGGCGGCGGCAAGTTTTGCTCCAGGAACAGGAAAGGGGAGCAATCCCTGCAAAAGGAATCGTTTTTGTCGGTTTATGGGGAAATCAGTTGACACTTTATGACAGGAATTGGTATAATTTAAGTTAGCTTTGCGGAGACTTTTCCGTGGAGAAAAAGGGAAAAACCTGATAATTACAGGAGGATAGGAATATGTTGGAATTAAGGAATATTTCTTTTGCCGCAGAGGACAAGGAAATTTTGAAAAATATCAATCTGGTGATTGATGACGCCAAATTTGTTGTCATCACCGGCCCCAACGGCGGCGGTAAGTCCACGCTGGCAAAGGTCATTGCCGGCATCATCAAACCGGACAGCGGACAGATCCTGCTGGACGGCGAGGATATTACAGACTGGGGGATCACGGAGCGGGCCAATGCCGGCATCAGCTTTGCCTTCCAGCAGCCGGTGCGCTTTAAAGGCGTTACCGTAAAAGACTTGATTACCCTTGCCAGCGGCAAGGACTTGTCTACGGCGGCTGCCTGTGAATACCTGGCGGAGGTGGGCCTGTGCGCTAAGGATTATATCAACCGTGAGGTCAACGCCAGCCTTTCCGGCGGCGAGCTGAAGCGGATCGAGATCGCGACGGTCATGGCCAGAAAAACAAAGCTGACCCTTTTTGATGAGCCGGAAGCGGGCATCGACCTGTGGAGCTTTAAAAATCTGATCGACGTATTTGAGAAAATGCATGAGGAGATCCAGGCGTCTATCCTGATTATTTCCCATCAGGAGCGCATTTTGAATATTGCGGACCAGGTGGTCGTGATTTCCGGCGGGGAGATCGCTCAGATCGGCACCAAGGAAGAAGTTTTGCCGGGCCTGTTCGGCGTGGATACCGGATGCAGATATTTTCAGGGAGGGAAAGCATAATGTTTGATGATGTGTTAAAGAAGCTGCTGTCTCAGGTGGCAGATCTGACGGAGCTGCCTTTGGACGGCGCCTTCAATATCCGGAACAACGGCCACAGCGAAGGCAGAAACTCAACGGAAAATATACAGATCGTGCCCAAGGAGAACAATTCCGGCATTGATATTTATATCAAGTCCGGCACCAAGGACGAAAGCGTCCATATTCCCGCCCTGATTACAGAGGCAGGGGTTCATGACGTGGTATATAACGATTTCCATATCGGCGAAGGCGCCGACGTGACTATTGTGGCCGGCTGCGGCATCCATAACTGCGGCAGCGAGGAATCCCTCCACGAAGGCATCCACAGATTTTTCGTAGGCAAAAACGCCAAAATCAAATATATCGAGAAGCACGTCGGCGAAGGCGACGGCAATGGCAAACGCGTCATCAATCCCCAGACCCATATCGAGGCGGAGGAAAACAGCTATGTGGAAATGGATACGGTACAGCTCAAAGGCGTGGACTCTACCAACCGTGTTTCCAGCGCCAAGCTGGCGGAAGGCGCTACAGTGGTCATCAAGGAGAAGATCATGACCCACGGCGACCAGTACGCGGAAACATCTTTTGATGTGGAGCTCAACGGTGCGGGCAGCTCTGCTAAGCTGATCTCCCGTTCCGTGGCAAGGGACCGTTCCCGTCAGCTGTTCCGTTCCAAGATCATCGGCAATACGGAATGCTATGGCCATTCCGAGTGTGACGCCATTATCATGGACGACGGCGTTGTGGCGGCGGAGCCTGAGATCGTGGCAAACAATGTGGACGCGACGCTGATCCATGAGGCGGCCATCGGCAAGATCGCCGGCGACCAGCTGGTGAAGCTGATGACACTGGGTCTGACGGAGAAAGAAGCGGAAGCGCAGATCATCAACGGTTTCCTGAAATAATGGTATTTAGAGAATAAAATAATGGGAAATATCCCCGAGGAGCTGGAGTTAAATTGGGTCAGACCATAAAAAAAGAAGTTTGGAGCTGGATCAAGACCATTGTGTTCGCGGTGATCCTGGCGGCGCTGGTGGATTCCTTTCTGATCGTGAACGCCACAGTGCCTACAGGCTCCATGGAAAATACCATCATGACCGGGGACCGTATCCTGGCGCTGCGGACCAGCTATTGGTTCGGCGAGCCAGAGCGGGGCGATGTGGTGGTATTCGAGTATCCCGACGATCCTACAGGCGAGACGCTGTATGTAAAACGGATCATCGGGCTGCCGGGGGACACAGTGGAAGTACGGGGAGGCGAAGTCCTGGTCAACGGGGAGGCGCTGGCGGAACCCTATATCAAAGAAGTGACGGAGGGGGATTTCGGGCCTTATACGGTGCCGGAGGACGGATATTTTATGATGGGCGATAACCGCAACAAGTCC
>CALWKZ010000027.1 GCA_944381385.1 uncultured Anaerotignum sp.
GCCCCGTAGATCTCTTTACATACTTTATTGATTTTTTCCTCGATTGTCAAGCTGTCCTCATACAATACATGGAAGTTGTTTTCCTTTGTTTCCAGTGTTTCCAGAACCTTTTCCGCCAGCGCCTTGCCGCCTTCGCCGCCGTCAGCCCAAACCTTTGCCACAGCGAAGGTAGCGCCCATTTTTTCGCAGCGTTCCTTGACATAAGCCACTTCCGCGTCGGTATCGGCTACGAAATGGTTCAGAGTCACCACCACAGGCACGCCGTATTTCTGGATATTTTCAATATGCTTTTCCAGGTTCACAAAGCCCTTTGCCAAAGCGTCCAGATTTTCATTGCTCAGATCCGCCTTGGGTACACCGCCGTTGTATTTCAGGGCACGGATGGTTGCCACCAGCACAACGGCATCCGGTTTGATGCCTGCTTTTCTGCACTTGATGTCAAAGAATTTCTCCGCACCCAGGTCAGCGCCGAAGCCTGCCTCTGTCACAACGTAATCCGCCATTTTCAGAGCGAATTTTGTTGCCCGCACGCTGTTGCAGCCATGGGCGATATTAGCGAAGGGACCGCCGTGGATGATGGCAGGTGTATGCTCCAGTGTCTGCACCAGATTGGGCTGCAAAGCATCCTTCAGCAGTACCGTCATAGCGCCGTCCGCGCCGACGTCCTTGGCTGTTACGGGCTTGTCGTCATAGGTATAGCCTACGATGATCTTGCCCAGCATTTCCTTCAGGTTCTGCAAATCGTTTGCCAGGCAGAAAATCGCCATGATTTCAGAAGCCACCGTGATCTGGAAGCTGTCCTCTCTGGGTACGCCGTTGACCTTGCCGCCCAGGCCGGAGATCACATGACGCAGCTGTCTGTCGTTCAGGTCCACTACTCTTTTCCATGTAACCTTTCTGGGGTCGATATTCAGTTCATTGCCCTGCTGGATATGGTTGTCCACCATGGAAGCCAGCAGATTGTTTGCTGTAGTAATGGCGTGCAGGTCGCCGGTAAAATGCAGGTTGATGTCCTCCATGGGAACTACCTGCGCATAGCCGCCGCCGGCCGCGCCGCCCTTTACGCCCATGCAGGGGCCAAGAGAGGGCTCTCTCAGGCAGGTCAGAGCGTTTTTGCCCATTTTCTGCAGCGCCTGTGTCAGACCGATGGTAACGGTGGTCTTACCTTCCCCGGCGGGGGTAGGATTCACTGCGGTTACCAGAATCAGCTTAGCGTTGGGGTTGTCCTTGATCTTATCGTAATATTTGTCACTGATTTTTGCTTTATACTTTCCGTAGCATTCCACATATTCCTCGGGGATGCCTGCCTTTGCGGCAATGGCGGTAATGGGTTCCATAGTACATTCCTGCGCGATCTGCAAATCTGTTTTCATTTCAAAAAACTCCTCTCTCAGTTCCGTTCCTATTCCGCGTCTTGCTGCCACCTGTAAAAAAAGCCGACAGTCCAAGCGGGAATCGCCCAGACGGTCGGCATCTTTCACGTCATACTCCATGTGGTTTTCTCCACTTCCGTCAGTCATATGACTCTATTCAAATGGTACTATATCCCAAAGGGTTTGTCAATGAGAATCCGGCCAAAAAGCCCTTTTTATTCCTCCTGTTCCCCCTGGGCGGAAAGCTCTTCCCACTGGGCTTTGGTAATCAGGACCTTTCTGGGCTTGCTGCCATCCTCCGGCCCTACCATGCCCCTTCTTTCCAGCTCATCCATGAGCCTTGCTGCACGGTTGTAGCCAATGCGGAACTGTCTTTGGAGCATGGAAACGGAAGCCTTTTCCTTCTCAATGATCAGCTCCACCGCCTGCTCATAGAACTCGTCCAGCTCCTCGTCGGAACCGCCCGCGGATTTCTGCACCGCCGTGATCTGCTCTACCATCTCCTGGGTATAGCCGGGACGGCTGCTCTTGCGCAGGAAGTCCACAATATTCTCCACTTCCTTATCCGTAACAAAAGCCCCCTGCATCCGGGCAGGCTTGGACTGGCCCGAAGGGTAGAAGAGCATATCGCCCTTGCCCAGCAGTTTTTCCGCCCCCACCATATCCAGAATGGTGCGGGAGTCGATGCCGCTGGATACGGCAAAGGCCAGACGGGAAGGAATATTTGCTTTGATGACGCCGGTAATGACGTCCACAGAGGGCCGCTGTGTGGCGATAATCAGATGCATCCCCGCCGCTCTGGCCATCTGGGCCAGACGGCAGATGGCGTCCTCCACCTCGCCCGGCGCCGCCATCATCAGATCCGCCAACTCGTCAATGATAATGACAATCTGACTCATTTTGCCTTCCGTCTCGCCCTTTTCTTCCTTCATGGCATTGAAGCCCTTGATGTCACGAACGCCACAGGCCGCGAAATCGTTATATCTCTGGAGCATTTCCCGAACAGCCCAGTTCAGGGCGGCAGAAGCCTTTTTGGGGTCTGTCACCACAGGAATCAGCAAATGGGGAATGCCATTGTATACGCTCAGTTCTACCACCTTCGGGTCTACCAAAAGCAGCTTCACCTCTTCGGGGTCTGCCTTATACAAGATACTGGTAATCAGCGTATTGATGCAGACGCTCTTGCCGCTGCCCGTTGCCCCGGCAATGAGCAGATGGGGCATTTTGGCAATATCCGTTACTACAGGGTTCCCGGTAATATCTTCCCCCAGAGCAAAGGCCAGTTTGGAGGGATGATTTTTAAAGGCATCGCTTTCCAGTACCGTCCGCAGATATACAGACTGGGTCTCCTGATTGGGCACCTCGATGCCCACCGCCGCCTTGCCGGGGATAGGCGCCTCGATACGGATGCCGCTGGCCGCCAGATTCAAGGCAATATCGTCCGCCAGGTTCACGATTTTGCTGACCTTGACCCCCTGGCTGGGAGAAAGCTCATACCGTGTGACGGTCGGCCCCTTGCTGATCTGGATTACCTTGGCCTCTACGCCAAAGCTGCGCAGCGTGTTTTCCAGTTTCTTGGCGTTTTCCAGCATTTCCGCCTTGCCGCCCATACCGCCGGTGCCCGGGTCCTTCCCCAGCAGTTCCAGAGGCGGGAACACATAAGGCTTCTCTTCCGGCAGCTCCGCCGCAGCGGGCATTTCTGCCGCCCTTTCTTCCGCGTCCTGTTCTGCCGGCTGTTCCGCAGTTTCCTCCGGCAAGTCTTCCGCCGCAGGCACATCCGCCGCTTCTTCTTCCATTTCCATAACTGGCTCGATCTCAAAGGCGGGCACCGCCATCACCACAGGAATCTCCTCCTCCGGTTCCGCCGCTTCCGGCTGTGCCTGTCCAAAGATATGGTCGTAAATATCCGACTCTTCCTTCTGTACCGCTGCCGGCTCGTCCTGTTTTTCTTCGGAAACCTGAGGTTCTTCCACGGAAGGCTCCTCTGCCCAAGCCTCCTCCTCCGATTCTTTGACAAAATCGTAAATGGGCTCCCGTTTCTTTACACTGATTTCCGGCTTTTTCTTCCGGAAAACAGTTTCTTCTATCTGCGGCGTTTTTTCCGCTTTCACATCCTTTTCCAGCTCAATATTGAAATCCTCTTTTGTCATGGCGTGCTTTTTCCGGGTTTCCGCCCGTTTTTCTTCCCGTTCCGCCTCCATTTTCTCTATCTGGCGGATGCGGTCGGCTTTATTCTTGATCTTTTCGTTTTTGATCTGCCGTCTTGTTTTATGGTGATCCGCCAGGGAACCCATGGCTCCAAAGAAGGAACGTCCCGTCGCCATAATCAGAGAAATCAGGATCAACGCCATCAGCACCAGTACACTGCCCAGCGTATCCAGCAGGCCGTATAGGCCGCCGCCCAAAAGACCGCCGATCATACCACCGTTGGCCATACTGCCCTTGGCGAAAAAAGTAGTGCATTTGCCAAAAACGCCCGCCTGGACGGATACATCGATGGGGTTGATCAAATGCGCCGACGCCGCAATGCTCAATAAAAACAGCAGGCCGCCGAAAAACCGCACCACCGGCCATCTTCTTTCCTCCGACACCAGCATCCAGACGCAGTACAGGATGGCCAGCACCGGCAGCAGTACGCCGCTGACGCCTAATATGCCTTTAAAGAACCCGCCGAAGATCTCCCCGATGACGCCCATTTTGTCTGTCACCATGCTGATGATGAGCACCACACAGACCAGTATAATCAAAATCAGGATGACCTCATCCAGGATACTGTCCCCAAATCTTTTTGAACTCGCTTCCAACCGTGTTGTCTGCTTCGCAGACGTCCGTTTTCCCGTCTGCTGACTCTTTGCGGACGTTTTTTTCGTACCGGCAGCCGCTTTTTTCACCGCCGGGGATTTCGCCGCTGTATTTTTGGTGGTTTTTTTCCCTTGTTCCGCCAAAATCTTTCACCTCGTCCCAAATCTATTTCCATCTGTTTATTTCAAAATCACTAATATATAAGTATAGCACAGTCTTGTCTCCTTTTCAAATACCCATCTCCGCAAAAAAAAACGGCAGAGGGCCTCTTTGGGCCATGCTCCGCCGTTTTGTTTCTCATTCCATTACCAGTATTTCGATACCTGCTTCCTCCAGCATTTTTCTGGAAAGCTCATCGGGGTATTCCCCTTTATGTACGATCTTCTTAATGCCCGCGTTGATGAGCATTTTCGCGCAGATGACACAGGGCTGCAATGTGATGTAAATGGTAGCCCCTTCCGTAGAGATTCCCAGCTTCGCCGCTTGGATGATGGCGTTCTGCTCGGCGTGAAGGGCCCGGCAAAGCTCATGACGTTCCCCCGAGGGCACCCCCAGCCGCTGGCGTTCACAACCGATTTCCAGACAGTGACGCAGACCCGACGGGGCGCCGTTATATCCCGTCGTAATAATGCGGTTATCCTTCACAATGACCGCCCCCACCTGTCTGCGCAGACAGGTCGACCGTGTTTTCACGATCTCCGCGATCTCCATAAAATATTCGTCCCAGCTGGCTCTCACAACACTCTCTCCCTTCCGGTGTTCTTACAAAATTCTTACACTCAAAATAGCACATCCCCATTTCATTGTCAAACCCTGCCTTCTTCGCTGTGCTTAGAAACAAATAGATCTATAAAAAAGGAGGTTCCCTGTATGCAGAAACTGAAAAACTGGGCAGAAGCCCGCCCCCATGTCAAAACCATGATTTTTCTCCCGTCCTTTCTTTTCCCTGCGCTGGCTTTTGCTCAGATTTTTCTGTCCTGGCACTCTTCCCATCCATCCCTACTGCCTTATGTGGGTCAGTTTTTACGGCTGCCTCTTTCTATGGTTTTGCAACAGTCCTTTCTTTTTCCGACTGCCTGCTGCTCTGGTAAATCTGATCTTTTTCGGGATACTCTTTCTTGTTTCTCTTATGGGCACAGTTTCCTTGGCGTCTTTCTTTTTCTGTTTTGCCTTTTTATGCCAGTTTTCCCGCTGGCCTTCCTCTTTTAAAAATAGAATAGCTGGAATCCTTTATTGTATGGATTCCAGCTATTGTTATCTGCTTATTTTTTCCGAATCAGATAATCAGATTCATTTTCTTCGCTTCAAATTCCAGCTCTTCTCTGAACTGAGGCGCTGCCAGGGAAATAATCATTTTCGCTCTCTGGCTTGCTGTCTGGCCTTTCAGACGAACAATACCGTTTTCCGTTACCAGGAAGTCTACTTCGTTCTTCGGTGTGGTTACAATGGAGCCCGGTGTCAGAATAGGTTTGATTTTGGAAATAGTACCGCCCTTTGTAGTGGAAAGCATAGCGATAAAGCCCTTGCCGCCCTTGGACATATTGGCGCCTCTTACATAGTCCAGCTGGCCGCCGGAACCGCTGTAATGCTTCGTGCCGATGCTTTCAGAGCATACCTGACCGAAGAGGTCTACTTCCACACAGGAGTTTACGGATACAAAGTTGTCATGCTGCGCAATGACATAAGGGTTATTCGTGTAGCTTACAGGGTGCATCTCAAACGCCGGGTTGTCATCCATGTAATCATACATTTTCGTGGAGCCCCATGCCAGTGTAGCGATGGTCTTGCCCACATGAATGGGTTTTTTCATATTGGTAACCGCGCCGCATTCAATCAGGTCCACCATACTGTCTGTAAACATCTCTGTATGCAGGCCCAGATCCTTTTTATCCTTCAGCAGTACGCCTACGGCATTGGGAATGCCGCCGATGCCCAGCTGCAATGTAGCGCCGTCTACAACTTCGTCCGCAATCATCTGGCCGATTTTCTTATCATCATCGGACAGAGGGGGATTGTTCAGTACCAGCAGAGGTCTGGAGGATTCGCAAAGAGCCGTTACCTGGGAAATGTGGATCAGGCAGTCCCCCATGACACGAGGCATCTGATCGTTTACGTCCAGCAGGATGATGGCAGCTTTATTTCTCATGGCAACTACTTCCGCGCCGGCCATAGGGCAGCTGAAATACCCATGCTTATCCATGGGAGAAACCTCCGCATAGAACACGTCCAGACGAGGCTGGATCTCTGTCCAGTAGCTGGGGATATCGCTGTAATTGTTGGGAATATAGGTATGGATGCCTTCCTGGATGCCTTTTCTGCCGGGGCCGCCGGTGAACCAGGATACATATTCGTATTTTCCTTTTAATTCCGGTTTCATAAAAGGCCCGCCTTTTACGGAAAGGGTCGCGTGATGCACCACGCCGGTCAACTCTCCGCGCAGCGCTCTTGCCGCTACAGCCTCACAAATGGCAGTGGGTTCTTCCAGCCCGGTAGGGCAAGCGCATACATCGCCGGATTTTACATAGAGGGCAACCTCTTCCGGTGTTTTCCTTTTTTCCAGATACATCTGCTGAAATTTGTTCATTTTTTCCTCACCTTTCTTGTCTATTCTATTTTTTTACAGCAATCCGCCAAATTTGTTTGTCTATTTTGCATACAATATACTCTCTTTGAGTCTATTTTAACACACTTAGCCTGACAAAGTAAAGCAGCCGCCGTCATGTTTCTCATAATGTACAATATCCGATTTCTCCATCCGCTACTCCCGGAAAAAACGAAAAACCCCCGGAAAATAAGGAATTCTCTACTAACACACCACCAAAGAAAAGAAAAAAACAAATCCTATCTTATTTCCCGCAGTCTCCTTTGTTTGACAAAGAAACCTTTTGCTCCCATTCTCTTCTCCTACATCTTTTTCACGCAAAAAAAGCCGTCCTTCCATCTTTGGAAAAACGGCCTTTCTTTTTTGTTTTTAGTTTTTATCAGATCAGATATTTCTGTACTTCCGCAGGAAGCAGTTCTGTCTTGCGGCTGATAATCATAATCAGATCCATTTCCGCATCTTTGGATGTCTTTTCCAGTTCTTCAACGAAAGCTACAAAGTCCTCATCACTGATCTTGTCTACGATGTGGTTCAAACCATCTACATAGATTTTTTCAATGTCGCTATTCTGAGAAAGGATACCACACACAAATCCTCTGAATACCTGAGGATCTTCCATAATAAATTTCGGTGTATCTACAAAACGAACACTGTAATGCAGATCGTACATACGGCTGTTGTCATCGTCTACGAATACTACACAGCCATTTGCAGCCTTACCTGCCTCATTTGCCATGTCGATCAATTTCTTTGTTTTACCTTCACCTTTTTCGCCTGCAAGAATCTGAACCATCGCAATCTCCCCCTTCATTTGTCGGTGATATTCCTTTTCGTGAATTGTAAGATTATTTGCAGCGAAGTCACTCGCTTTATGTTTGTAGTATTCTCTAAAAGAACAGGAATCCCTCTTTTTTTCTCGCCGAATTTTTCATTTTCTTCACATTTGGTCAGTTTTTACAAGGTCTTTCTTAAATAAAACTTCCTTTTAATACAGTTTGTACAGGTCATTTTTCTTCTGCTGTTCCAAAATAGCGGTACACCTGCCGATGGATCAATTCCCGATACCACTGATATGCCGTCTCCCCAATGGGCGTGGGTCTGGTCATCAGCCGCAGAGGCAGCATCCCCTGCCCTGGCCGCATAGGCGGCTGCAAATAAGGATATTCATTGTAATAAAAGCCATGACGCTCATAAAAGCCTACCCGCCGTTTTGTCAGCTCATCCTCCGGCACCTCTACCTCCAGCACTGCCTTCCTGCCGTACCAGGCCAGAAATTCCTCCAGCAGTGCTCCGCCGATACCGCCGTTTCGCTTATTCTCAGCCACAGCGAAATGCTCCAGATAAATAAAGTCCTCCGCCAGCTCCCAGGCGGCGATCACAGCGAAATATGCCCCGTCTGCCTCCTTGAAGCCGTAGAGCCGGTAGCCGTCTCTGTGCAGCAGGGCCGCCTGCCCCTCCCGGGTACGCAGCTCCGTTTCCGGAAAGGCCGCCGCTAAAATCGGATATACCTTTGCGAATTCTTCTTCTCCCAAAATCCGTTCAAACATATTCTCTCCTCCCGCCTGAGTATATCACAGCTCCGGCCAAAAGGCAAATCCCCTTTCAAAAAAGATGCATCCTTCTGTATCCTCCTTCCATAAAATATGATATAATAGCCGCATAGTTTTTGTATTTCCGATGTACATCTCTCATACATATCTATGAAAACAGAAAAGGAGGGAACCCTATGGCAAGACTGCGTAAATGCCTGCTGCTGATCCTGTCATTCCTACTGCTTTGTATCAGCCCTGTATCGGCCAAAGAGATCCGGGTCACGCTGGACGGTGCGCCATTGTCCTGCCGCATGGCTCCTGTCATCGAAAATGACCGTCTTCTGGTCCCCATGCGCGACTTAATGGAACCCTTGGGTTATACGGTCACATGGGAACAGTCCTCCCGTTCCATCACCGCTAAAAAAGGGACTACGCTCCTGTACATGACAACGGACGCATCCACCGCCACGGTAAACGAAACCCCCGTTGTACTGGACGCGCCTGTCCGTATTATAGAAGATATCGCTTTTGTGCCGCTCCGCTTTGTGGCGGAGTACAGCGGTGCCGCCGTCTATTGGCGGGAAAGCGCCGCCACCGTAGAGATCCTGCAAAATACAGAGACCCCTTACCAGATTTCCGATTCCGTGGTCACGCTGCAAACCAATCGGTTTCAGGGCAGCGGTGTGATCCTGTCTGCTGATGGGCTCATCGCCACCAATTACCATGTGATCGAAGGAGCCTCCATGATCCAGGTGATTTTTGATGACGGCTCCGTATACCAGGGAAAAACCACTGTGGCAGGTCTGGACCCTCAGGCGGACATCGCCCTTCTGAAAATCGAGAAAACAGGGCTGTCACCTGTAAAAACTGCCGCCTCCTTTACAACAGGGGAGGCCGTCACGACGGTTTCTTCTCCCACTGGCAAACGAAATACACAGACCTCGGGCTATCTGGAACAATATAATCAGGATATACTCTCTTTTACTGCTCCTATTTCCCAGGGCAGCAGCGGCGGCGGTCTGTTCAACGCTCAAGGACAATGGATCGGCCTTTGCTCTTCCTCGTCCGCCAATCTTTATTTTGCCATTCCCGCCGCAAAGGTGTGGGCGGTGCCCAGGACCCAAAGCCTGCTGATCCAGGATATGAAAAATTACACCTATACCCCTTCCGCCCCCAGAAACATCACCGTTTCCACCAGCGCAAACACGGCGAAAATATCATGGGAACCGGCTTATGGAGCGGACTACTACAGGGTTTACTGTGCCTCTTCCGCCGACGGTCCTTTCCTGAAAATGAACAATCCCTCCACCGGAGACGATCATTGGCTCTGGGGGTTTCCTACATCCTTTACTATGACCTCCTCCTCGATGCAGCCCCTGTACTGCAAGATCGAAACCATGCAGGACGGCAAGAGCTGCGGTATCAGCCAAGCCGTAAGATTATTTTAATCCTACCGTATATTAAAAACCGCGAAAATCCGAATTTCGCGGTTTTTTGCGCTTTCCCGAAACATTGGTTGCATCCCTCCCCCCCCCGCTGTGCTATACTTCCCTATGGAAAAGAGAGGGATTTTTATGGAAAACAAACATTATACATTACTGGCCAACCTGGGCCTGTTTCTGACCGCCGCCATTTGGGGCGGCGGTTTTATTGCGGGAAAAGTCGCTTTGGCGGAATACTCCCCTTTTACTATATTGTTCTTTCGTTTCTTCGGCGCGGCTGTCCTCAGCGGTATCCTGTTTTTTCCTGTTCTGCGCAAAAGCAGCGGGGATACCGCGAAAAAGGGGCTTTTACTGGGTATTGTCCAATTTACCGGCCTGAGTTTGCAGCTGGCGGGGCTTCGGCTAACCACCGCCGGGAAGCAGTCCTTCCTGATCGCTTCTTATGTGGTCTTTGTCCCCCTGCTGGCGTTTTTGCTCCTGCGCAAGCCTCTGAAAAAAGTAGATCTGGTGGCGGCTCTGCTGACTGTTGCCGGCGTTGGCTTTATGAGCCTGAGTTCCGGCTTTTCCATAGCGCCGGGAGACAGCCTTTCCATCGGCTTTGCCCTGGTTTTCGCCTTCCAGATCGTGCTGACCGGTGTTTTTGCCCAGAAAAACGATCCGCTGCAGCTTTCTTTCTTTCAGTTTCTGTCCTCCGCGCTGCTTTCCGGTGCTGCCATGGTCCTTACAAAGCAGCTGCCCTCCGGCTGCGCGCCAACGACTCTGTACAGTCTGATTTATCTGGTGGCCGCCAATACAGTGCTGGCTTTTACCATACAAAATCTTTCCCAGAAATACGCCTCGGAGACTACAGCGGCCATCCTCCTTTCTCTGGAATCGGTCTTTGGCTTTTTCTTCTCTGTCTGGCTTTTAAAAGAACCTGTCACTCCCAGGGTGCTTTTGGGCTGCGGCCTGATTTTCTGCGCAGTTCTGCTTTCCAAGGTGCAAAGCGCCCTGCAGATCATGGGAAAACAGGCCAGCCGCTGAACCGCCGCAAAAAAATAAATCCGGGATATACCAAATGCGGGCTCTCCTAAAGAAATCATTTTTTGATTTCTATGAGGAAAATACCGCCGCCGCAAAAGGTGTTCCCGGATTTTCTTTTCCTGTTTTCATCCTGCCATTTCCTTTGTAATATCCGCCTCTTTTGCCTCCACAAAGGCAATTAGATCTTCCGGCGAAAGTATGATCTGCTCTCCCCGCATCCCCGCGCTGACCGCGATTTCGTCAAATAAAACAGCCGTTTCATCAATAAAGGTGGGATATTTCTTCTTCATGCCAATGGGAGAGCATCCGCCCCGAATATATCCTGTCAGCGCCAGCAGCTCCTTCACATGGGTCATCTCCAGCTTTTTATTGCCGGAAACCGCCGCCGCTTTTTTCAGGTCCAGTTCCATATCCACAGGGATGCAAAAAACAAGGATTCCTGTTTTGTCCCCTCTGGTCACCAGCGTTTTGAACACTTGCTCCGCCGGTATCCCGATCTGCTCTGCCGCATGAAGCCCGGAAAGATTGTTTTCGTCATATTCATACTCCGCCGTCCGGTAGGGGATCCCCGCCGTTTCCAGCTGACGCATGGCATTTGTTTTTGTCATCCCGTTTCCTCCTCTCCTGTTGGCTTTCCCTGCCGTAATAAAACAGATACTGCTGGGCCAATCCCCGGTATGCGCCAAACCTCCGTTCCGCTTCCTTCTGTATTTCCTTCAGGCCCGTTTCTTTTCCCCGAAAATAGAGCTGCTCCATCATCCGGCGAATCCAGACGTCCGTAGGGAATACCTCCCAGCGGCCCAGACCGAACAGCAGCACACAGTCGGCCACCTTCTCGCCCACGCCGCATATGGTCATCAGCTCCGCCTTCGCTGCGGCCGTATCCGCCTGCCGCAGACGCTCCTCGCTGACCTGGCCGGAGAGCACCTTTTCCACGGCATCCGTCAGGTATCTGGCCCGAAAGCCCGCCCCCAGCCGCCGAAAGTCCTCCTCCGAAGCCGCCGCCAGCTGCTGCGGTGTAGGAAAGGCAAATTCGCCGGACTCCAACGGTGTGCCGTAGTTCTGGCTGATCCGCTCCATAATCCCCATGATCCTCGGGATATGGTTATTCTGAGAAACGATAAATCCCATCAATGTCTCAAAGAACTCCTGCCGCAGGATACGGATGCCTCCGCCCACAGACACAGCCTTTTCCATGACCCGATCCCTTCTGCACAATCTTTCTTTGATTTTATCATACTCTCTGTCCCAGTCAAAATAATTCCGCCAATAGGCCGCTTCCGCTTGGGTCGTTTCCTCCAAAAAAAGAATACTGTCCCCCGTCTGCGCCAGCATGACCTGATGCGCGCCGGAAAGGACAGTATATCTTCCTTCTTCCCACTTTTTCCAACGGAAGCACTGGCCGCTTTCTATGGTCTGCGCCAGCGAAAAACCGGGACAAAAAACGCTTTTGCATTCTTCCATCCGCATTCCCGTCCTTAGTCATCCAATATAATAAATCCGTAATCTTCTCCCGTTCTGGCTTCTATGAAGTTTTTCGCCTCATAATC
>CALWKZ010000028.1 GCA_944381385.1 uncultured Anaerotignum sp.
AAAAGCAAACTGCTGGCGCTGAAGATCGAGGAACAGATGCAGAAGCTGGCGGAGATCCGCGGCGACGTAAAGGAAATCGGCTGGGGCAGCCAGATCCGTTCCTATGTATTCATGCCCTACACTCTGGTAAAGGATCATCGTACCGGCGAGGAAACAGGCAACGTAGGCGCGGTCATGGACGGCGACATCGACAACTTTATCAGCGCTTATCTGGCGTGGATTCACAGCTAAAAGGGGTAAGAGAGATTGAAAGAGATCAAAATTACCAAAAACGAAGAAAACCAAAGACTGGATAAATATCTGCTGAAATACTTCAACAAGGCCCCCAAGAGCTTTGTCTATAAAATGCTGCGCAAAAAGCGCATCAAGCTCAACGGCGGCCGGGCAGAAGGAAACGAGATGCTTCTGGAGGGGGACGCCCTCCAGATGTATCTGGCGGAGGAAACCATGGCGGGCTTCATGGAGAAAAAGGAGGTGCCGGCGGCAGAGCGCCATTTCGGCATTGTCTATGAGGACGACGATCTGCTGGTGGTTCATAAACCAGCGGGGCTGCTGTCCCATCCCCAGACGGCGGAGGACAGAGAAACCCTCATCGACCAGATTTTGTATTATCTCTACGAAAAAGGCCAGTATCTGCCAGAGGCGGATTCCGCTTTTACACCGGCCCTGTGCAACCGTCTGGACCGGAATACCAGCGGCATCGTTGTGGCGGGGAAGACCCTGCGGGCGGTACAGGCCATCAATGAGGCCATTCGCCGGGGGAGGATGGAGAAATACTATGTGACTCTGGTGGCGGGAGAGATCAAAGAGCCGGGCAGCATCGACCTGTATTTATCCAAGGATGAGGAAAAGAACCAGGTTTGGACAAGCCGGGAGGAAAAGACGGGCTACCGCAGGGCGCTGACAAAGTATAGGCCCATTGCCTGGGCCAAAGGCTTTTCCCTGCTGGAATTGCAGCTGATTACAGGCAAGACCCATCAGATCCGCGCCCATATGCAGGCCATCGGCCATCCAGTGGCCGGAGACCGGAAGTATGGGGACCCGCAGGTGAACCGGCGGGTGAGGGAGGACTTCGGTCTGTCCAATCAATGTCTCCACGCCTGGAAGATTCGCTGGAAAGAGAAGGAAGGATTTCTTTCGTATTTGTATGGAAAAGAAATGACGGCAGCTTTGCCAAAGAAGCTGCAGGCGGCCTGTGACGAGCTGTTTGGCGGCGGGCTGTCTTTTTAAAGGAATAGGAGGATCTGGGATGAAAGCCATTATACTAGCGGCAGGCTATGCCACTAGACTGTACCCTTTGACCATCAATCGGCCGAAGGCTTTGCTTCCGATCAACAAAAAGCCCATTATTGACTATATTGTGGAGGAATTGAACACCATAGAGGAGCTGGACGAGATCTATGTAGTGACCAACAGCCGCTTTGCCGAGAATTTCAGCGACTGGGCCAAGGACGCGCCTTCCCGGGTGCCGATCTTCGTCCTGGACGACGGTACCACCAGCGACGAAAACAAAAAGGGCGCTGTGGGCGATATGGGCTTTGTCATTGAACAAAAAGGGATTGACGATGAACTGCTGGTCATCGCCGGGGATAATTTCTTTACTTATTCTCTGCGGGACTATGTGGATTTTTACAGAGAAAAGGGTCATGACTGTGTTTGCGTCAAAGAATGGCCCAATGCGGCGGAGCTGTCCAAGTTTGGCATCGCTCTGCTGGACGAGGACGGAAAGGTATTGGATATTGAGGAAAAGCCTGCGCATCCCAAGTCCAATACGGTGGTATTCGCTACCTACCTGTACCGCCGGGAGACGGTTCCTATGATCCGGGAATATCTGGCGGCGGGGAACAATCCGGACGCCCCCGGCAATTTCCCGGCATGGCTGTATAAACGCAAGGATGTGTATGCCTATACCTTTTCCGGGGAGTGCTACGACATCGGTACGCCGGAAAGCTACCGGGACGTATGCCGGATGTATGAGGAATAAAAAGAGGTCTTTCCCCCAGGGGAAGGAAGAAGAAAAACCGGCACGGCGGGGAGAAAGACCATGTGTCGGATTTTTTTCGTAGAGGAAAACACGGCAAGGAGTGCAAAACAATGGATTGGATGGAAGTATTTATCGCCACCTCGGCAGAGGGACTGGAGCCGGTGGAGGGTCTGTTGTACCAGTGCGGACTCAACGGGCTGATGATACATGACGCCAGGGATTTTGCGGAATTTCTGGAAAACCCCAGCCGGGAATGGGACTATGTGGCCGACGAGCTGGTGGAGGAAAAGCAGGAGCAGGAGACGGGCATCACCTTTTTCCTGCGGGACAACCTGTACGGGAAGGAACAGCTTTCCCAGATCAAAAGCGCTCTGGTGAGCCTGAAGGCGTCGGAAAAGGAGCTGGAGCTGGGTTCTTTGGAGGTACAGCTGAAAAATGTGGCGGAAGAGGACTGGGCCAATAACTGGAAGAAATACTTCAAGCCCTTCCCCGTAGGCGAAAAGATCATGATTAAGCCTTCCTGGGAGGAGCTGCCGGAAGAAACGGATAAAATCATCCTGAAAATCGACCCCGGCCATATTTTCGGCACAGGCACCCATGAAACCACCCAGCTGTGCATGGAGCTTATCGAAAAATATGTGAAAAAGGACGATCTGGTGCTGGATATCGGCTGCGGCAGCGGCATTCTGTCTATTGCTGCTTTGCTGCTGGAGGCCAAAGAGGCGGACGCTGTGGACATTGACCCCAACGCCATCCAGATCGCTTATGAAAACAGTGACAGAAACGATATTCCCAGAGAGAAATATCATGTAAAGGCCGGGAACATCCTGGAGGACAAGGCATTGCAGGCCGCTTACAGCGGCAAGAAATACGATCTGGTGGCGGCCAATATCGTGGCGGACGTCATCATCGCCCTGACGAAGCAGGTGCCGGATTATATCAAGGACGGCGGCGTGTTTCTGTGCAGCGGCATTATCACCGAACGGAAAGAGGATGTGCTGGCGGCACTGGCGGCGGCCGGGTTTAAGGTGCTGGATATTAAGGAAAAAACGAGCTGGGTCGCTATCGCGACAAGATATGAGGGATAAGTATGCCGAAATTTTTTGTGTCCCCAGGGGAGATCGTCGGAAAACGCATCACCCTGACGGGAGAGGACGAAAAGCATATCAAAACAGTGCTCCGGGCCAGAGAGGGCCAGGAGATCACCGTCTGTGACGGAGCGGGCACTGATTATCTCTGCCGCATCCTGTCTCTGGAACGGGGAGTTCATACGGAGATCCTTTCCGCCGCTCCCTGTGATGTAGAGCCGGAAACAAAGATCACCCTGTACCAGGGCCTGCCCAAAGCCGATAAGATGGAGTGGATCATCCAGAAATGCGTGGAGCTGGGCGTGGAGCGGATCGTACCGGTTTCCACGGAGCGGGCCATTGTCAAGCTGGATAAAAAAGAAGGCAAAAAGCTGGAACGTTGGCAGAAGATCGCCGAAGCCGCCGCCAAGCAGAGCGGACGGGGCATTATCCCGCGGATGGGAGAAAGCGTCCTTTCCTTCCGGGAGGCTGTGGCGGAGGCGGCAAAGCTGGACGGCGCCCTGATCCCCTATGAGAAAGAGGAAGAACGGGGCATCCGTGAGTTTGTGCGGGACTTCTCCGGAAAGAGCGTCGGCGTGTTCATTGGGCCGGAAGGCGGCTTTTCCCCGGAGGAAATCCAGCTGGCACAGGAAGCGGGCATTTTGCCGGTGACTCTGGGCAAAAGGATATTGCGAACGGAAACGGCGGGCATGACCACCGTTGCCTTATTGTTGTATGAATTGGGCTAAGGAGGAAATGAGCCATGATTTATTTTGATAACGCCGCTACCACAAGAGCGCTGCCCGAGGTGGCGGAAAAAATGACCTATATGATGTGCGAGAACTTCGGGAACCCTGCTACCGTCAGCGTCATGGGACTGGAGGCGGAAAAAGAGATCCGGAAGGCTTCTGAGATTCTGGCCAACGGCATCCGGGCCAAGGCTGAGGAAATCTATTTCACCAGCGGCGGCACAGAAGGGGATAACTGGGCTATCTACGGCACAGCGGAAGGCTATGCAAGAAACGGCAAACATATGATTACTACTGCCATTGAGCATCCCGCCGTAAAAAACCCCATGAAGCATCTGGAGGAAAAAGGCTACGAGGTGACATGGCTGGGAGTAGACGCGAAAGGTCATATCTCTCTGGAAGAACTGGCAGCGGCCATCCGTCCCGATACCATTCTGGTGAGCACCATTCTGGTGAATAACGAGACCGGCGTAGTACAGGACGCGGCGGCCATCGGCAAGCTCATCAAGGAAAAGAACCCCAACACCCTGTACCATGTGGACGCGGTGCAGGCCTTTGGGAAATACCCCATTGACGTACAGAAAATGAAGATCGACCTTTTGACTATGAGCGGCCATAAGATCCATGGCGCTAAAGGCACCGGTATGTTTTATATGCGCAAGGGCCTGAAGGTGCGCCCCCTGATTCTGGGCGGCGGACAGCAGAAGGGCCAGCGGGCCGGTACGGAAAACGGCGCCGGCGCGGCGGGGCTGGGCGTTGCGGCGGATGTGGCCTTCCGCTCCATGCAGGAAAGCATTGCCCATGTGAAGGAAGTAAAACGGACGCTGATGGAAGGCATCCTTGCCATGCCCGATACGCAGGTAAACGGCGCCGGCATCGACGAGGACAGCCCTTATGTGCTGAATGTAACGTTTAAGGGGCTGCGCAGTGAGGTACTGCTCCATAGCCTGGAAAGCAAAGGCATTTTTGTTTCCGCCGGTTCTGCCTGCGACAGCCGGAAGAAAATCGGCAGTCCGGTGCTGACAGCTATGGGCCTGCCCTTTGAGGAGATCGAGGGTGCCGTTCGTTTCAGCTTCTGCCGGTACAATACCGTGGAAGAGGCCAAGGAATGTCTGAAGGCACTGGAAGAAACCGTACCGTTTTTGCGTAAGATCAACAGACAGAGATAAGGAGGAAGTATGGCGGAGAAAGTATTGCTTGTAAAATTCGGAGAAATTGCCATGCGGGGGGATAACCAGTATATCTTTATCAACCGGCTGATTCTGGCCATCCGCCGGAATCTGGACCCTGTGGGCAATTATTATGTGGTGAGAGAGCCGGGCCGTCTGATTGTGGAGGATCGGGGCGGCGAAATGGATTTCGACCTGGTGATCCCCAGAGTGGAGCCTATCTTTGGTCTGGTGGCCCTTTGTCCCGGCCTGCGGCTGGAGGAAATGACGCTGGAGGCCATCAAGGAAGAGGCTCTGCGCCATATGCAGGAAATGTACGGAGACGCGCCCATGACCTTCAAAGTCAACGCCAGACGCTCCAATAAGGGCTTTGCGGCCCGTTCTCAGGAGATCTGCGCCGATGTGGGCGAGTATATTCTGGACCATATGCCCAATATGACCGTAAATGTAAAAAATCCTGATGTGGTGCTTTATGTGGAGGTCAGAAACAAGATCTATATGTATTCCAAGATCATCAAGACCTACGGCGGCCTGCCCTATGGCAGCTCCGGCAAGGGGGTTTCCCTGCTGTCCGGCGGCATAGACAGTCCCGTGGCTACCTGGATGATGGCGAAGCGTGGCGTAGAGGTGGAAGGCGTGTATTTCCACAGCCCTCCCTATACCAGCGAATGGGCGAAGCAGAAGGTCATCGACCTGGCGAAGCGCATTGCCGACTTTACCGGGGAATTCAAGCTCTATGTGGTGCCTTTTACGGATTTGCAGCTGTACCTGCTGGAAAACGTGCCCCACGATAAGCTGACCATCCATCTGAAACGTGCCATGATGCGGGCGGCGGAACAGATCGCTGTCAAGGACGGCGCCTGGAGCCTGATTACCGGCGAAAGCGTAGGTCAGGTGGCCAGCCAGACCATGCAGGGCATCTATGCCATCAACGCTGTCTGCAAGATGCCGGTGCTGCGGCCCCTGGCGGGCATGGACAAGCAGGAGATCATCGACATCGGTACCAAGATCGGCACCTATGACATTTCCATCCGGCCCTATGAGGACTGCTGCACCATCTTTGTGGCAAAGCATCCCCAGATCAAGCCCAGACTGAACGTCATCGAAAAGATCGAGCACAGACTGACAGACCTGGACAAATATATAGAGGAAGCCGTAGCCAACGCGGAGATCATCGAATTATAATACAAACACCGAAAACAGTTTTTTACAGACGGTTTTCGGTGTTTTTTTGTTCGAGAAAGAAAATTTTGCAGAGACACCTCCTGAAAGCCTGATTTTGGCCCGGCATAGGGGCGGCCGCCGGCTTGGCGGGGGATTTTTCCGGAACAGACAGAAAACGGCGGGGAGGGCGGTTTTTTGAGAAATAAAGGCTATGGCTCTAAAAGAGGCGGAAAGAGCAGAAAAAAAGCATCCTGATTTCAGGATGCTTTCGCTTTTGTGGTATTTTTATTTTGCTGTGTGAAATCTTACTCTAAAACGTATACGGTCACGTTGCGCACGCCCCAGCTGTATGCTTCGGAAACGCTGTTGACACAAACGTCCAGCCGGTTGCCTTTGATGGCGCCGCCGGTATCAGCCGCGATGGCTACGCCGTAGCCGGGCACGTATACTTTAGAGCCCAGAGGGATAACGCTGGGGTCTACGGCAACGACGCCTCTGCCGGCCTTCATGCCGGTGGCGGTGATGCCGGTGCAGCCTGCGTCATAAGGTGTGTATGCGGTAGCGCGTACGGAAATAGCTTTGGAATAAGTATAGCCGTTGATGACGTTCTGCGCGCCTACCTCCACGATCTTATCGACAGGCTCTGTGACGATCTTTTCTTCCACAAATTCTGTGCTTACCAGTGTGGAGCCTTCATAGATCTGTTTGTTGACGATAGTTTTTGTACCGTTTTTGCCTTCCTGTACCACTCTTGTTTCGCCGGGCGCCAGATCCTTTGTGGTGCGCTCTACGGTTTCATAGGGAATGGACTGTGTGGTGGATACGATCTTCTCTGTTACGCTGGACAGAGTCAGTGTCATCATATCTGTCAGGGCGTCTGTTTCCTCAGCGTCCTCCAGCACATACTGTGTGTCCAGTGTGCCTTCCATTTCGTCCAGCAGCTCGCCGACGGTCGCTTTGTCTGTGCTGACCATGCGGGGAACGCCGTCCATGTTGATGACAACGGAAGTCATATCCTCTTTTTCGTATGCGGATGCTGTGCCGCAGCCAATTGCCATAATAAATACCACGATAGCAAGTACTCTAAGATGTGTTTTCATGATTTTTCCTCCTTGAACATTTTTTCTGGCTGGGGGATTTGTGGGAAATCCGGGCCGGAAAAATATTCCTCTCGTTACAATAATGATAGACATTAGATGGATGCCTTTCCCGCCGCCCGAGGGCCGCGGTATCGCAGTCGTAATAGAGCGGAAGTCGTCACTTCCGCGGTGTTTACGGTGTTGCAAAACAACTGCAAAAAATAAAGATATACCATAACGGTATACCTTCATTTTCATTACGTTGCTTATATTAACACATTTGTAACAATTGTGCAACCCTTTTTTAAAAAAATAATGATTTTGCGTTATCAGACGTAACTTTTGCGACATATTCCGGCGTTAAATTTTTAATTTCCGCAATCTTTTGGACCACAAATTCCAGGTTCCTGGAGTCATTTCTTTTGCCGCGGTTGGGATTGGGTGCCAGATAAGGAGAATCCGTCTCAATGAGGATTTTTTCCAGAGGGATGTGTTCCACCACTTCCACTAGTTTTTTGGCGTTGGAGAAGGTGATTACCCCCCCAATGCCGATATAAAACCCCATTTTGACATAATCTTCCGCCATTTGCCACGCGCCGGAGTAACAGTGGATAACGCCGGTGCGGACGTTGCTGCTCTGGATGATATCAAAGGTTTCCTGGGCTGCATCCCGGGAGTGAATTATTACAGGTTTGTTAACATTTTCCGCCAGACGCAGCTGCTGCCGGAACCAGAAGCGCTGCAGCTCTCTGGGGCTGAAATCATAATAGAAATCCAGACCGATTTCGCCGATGGCAACCACCTTGGGATGAGCCGAAAGGCGACGGAGTTCCTCGATGGTTTGGGAGGTCATTTCCTCTGCGCTGTGGGGATGGACGCCGACGGCGGCATAGAAAAAGTCGTATTTCTCCGCCAGACGGATGCTGGTCTTGGAGCTTTTTTCATCGCAGCCGACGTTTACCACATAGTCAATACCGCAAGAGGGGAGAAGCTCGATGAGCTTCTCCCTGTCCTCGCGAAATCGTTTGTCATCATAATGGGCGTGAGACTCGAAATACATTAGCTGATTTCGCTCCCGCTTGCGAAGTCTTTATCGTCCGTAGTCAGAATGGACAGTTTGCCGTCTCCGTCTTCGGCGCACAGGATCATTCCGTTGGAGATTTCCCCCATCATTTTTCTGGGCTTCAGGTTATAGGCTACCACCACGCGCTTGCCTACCAGCGCGCCGGGGGCATAGGTGTCTTTTATGCCGGAGAAGATGACTCTCTCCTCGTCACCGATTTTGATGACGTTGCGCAGCAGCTTTCTGGAGCCTTCTACAGCAGTGCTTTCCAGCACTTCGCCTACCTTCAGCTGTACCTTGCAGAAGTCCTCAATGGTGATCTCTGCGGGGTATTTGCTTTCTTCTTCCTTCTTTTCCTCAGCCTTTTTCTGCTGATTTGCCACAGAGGTAGCCTGAGAAGCCTTGATGGCTGCTTCCAGCTCTGCCAGCTCTTTCTTCATGTCGATTCTGGGGAAGAGGGTCTCGCCTTTTTCTACGGACAGTTCCGCAGGCAGTACGCCCCAGGTCTTGGTGCTTTCCCAGGAGGTCATATCTTCCGTGATATGCAGCTGTGCCCAGATCTTGGCAGGAGTCAGCGGCATGAAGGGCTGGATCAGGATGGAAACGATACGGATGCTTTCCGCTACGTTGTACAGAGCGTTTGCCAGCTCGCCTTTCTTGGATTCGTCCTTGCACAGAATCCAGGGCTGTGTTTCGTCGATATATTTGTTGGTGCGGCGGATCAGGTTCCAGATTTCCGCCAGAGCGTCGCTGAAGAA
>CALWKZ010000029.1 GCA_944381385.1 uncultured Anaerotignum sp.
GGTTCCATTCGGCAAAGAAGGGCATCGCACCGGTTATGGAGCTTTTGGCGGAACAGCCCGGCCTGCTGCGAGGGGCCGCGGCGGCGGACCGTGTGATTGGAAAAGCGGCGGCTTTTCTGCTGCTCTACGGCGGCGTTTCGGCGGTTTACGGCGGTATCATGAGTGAGCACGCGGCTAGGGTTCTGGAAGAAGCGGGCCTGCCCTTTTCTTACGGGAGGCTGGTTCCCTTTATCATCAACCGGAAAAAGGACGGGATGTGCCCTATGGAAAATGCCGTTTTGGAAGAGACGGAGCCGGAGCGGGCCTATGGCATCCTGCGGCGCAAAACAGAGGAGGGACGCTAGAATGGTCATTGGCAGCTGTGTGGCCGTATTCCGGGCGGAATGGGTGAACAGTCTCAAGGAAAAGCGGATGGTGGTCAAAAGCCTGGTGGAAAAAACAAGGCATAAATTCAACGTATCCGTGGCGGAGGTGGATACCCAGGATGTCCACCAGATCTGTACCATTGGCTTTGCCTGCGTCAGCAACGAAGGCCGTCACGCGGAGCGTATGGTGCAGCATATCCTGGATTTTATGGAAAACAATACGGAGGCGGAGCTGATCTCAGCGGAAACGGAGCTGATTTCTTAGGTTTTTTGCCGAAAAGTACGGTTTTTTTTCTGTTTAATAGTAGATTTTCAAAAATCGGTGTGTTATAATATGCTTTGATTGTGCGGTTTTCAAGGACCGCAGATACATAGGCGGCAGAACAAAGCCGCGGCAACGAAATTTAAGGAGGAGCTTCATATCATGAACGCAACATTGATCAGCAAAGAAAAAACAGAAGTAAAATTTTCTTTTGAAGTAAGCCCGGAAGTGCTGGAAACAGGACTGGCTTTCGCTTACAACAAAAACAAGAACCAGATCGCACTTCCCGGTTTCAGAAAAGGGAAAGTGCCCAGAAAGCTCATTGAAGCACAGTACGGCGAAAACTTCTTCTACGAAGACGCCATCAACCATATTTTCCCCGATGAATACATGGCAGCTATCAAAGAACTGGCGCTGGACGTTGTTTCCGCTCCTACACTGGATGTGGAATACATCGACAAGGCAAAGGGCGTAAAATTCATCATTGACGTTACCGTAAAACCCGAGGTTACACTGGGTCAGTACAAGGGCCTGAGCGTAGAGAAGGTGGACGCGGAAGTAAAAGACGAAGACGTGATGGCAGAACTGGAAAAGGTTCAGAAACAGAACGCCAGAAACGTGGAAGTAACAGACAGACCCGCACAGCTGGGCGATGTTGTTAAGATCGACTACGAAGGCAGCGTAGACGGCGTTCCTTTCGACGGTGGCAAGGCTGAGGACTATTCTCTGGAACTGGGTTCCCATTCCTTCATCGAAGGCTTCGAGGAACAGGTGGCAGGTCACTCCATCGGCGAGAACTTCGACATCAACGTAACTTTCCCCGAAGCATATCATGCGCCTGAACTGGCTGGCAAGCCCGCAGTATTTGCTATTTCCCTGAAGGGTATCACAGCAAAGGAACTGCCTGAACTGAACGATGCTTTCGCGGAAGATGTTTCCGAATTCTCCACACTGGATGAATATAAAGCAGACATTCTGGCTAAACTGGCAAAAGAGAAAACAGAAAGAGCAAAACAGCTGCAGGGCGACAAGCTGCTGGACGCAGCCGTTGCAAACTGCACTATGGAAGTGCCTCAGGTAATGTACGACAACAAGATCAACAGCATGATGAAGGAATTTGAACAGAACATCATGCAGCAGGGTCTGAGCATGGATATCTACTATCAGTACATGGGCACCACAGAAGAGGCTATGAGAGAAAACTTCAAGGATACCAGCATGAAGAGCGTTGACGCTAGACTGATGCTGGAACAGATCGCGAAGGAAGAAAACCTGACCATTTCCCAGGAAGATCTGGACGCGGAAGTTGTAAAATATGGCGAAAGCTACGGCATCGATGGCAAGACTATGCTGGAGATGATGAGAGAAGAGGACAAGGAAGCCCTGAAGCAGGATATGCTGGTAAGAGCGGCTATGAAGCTCATCGAAGATACCGCAGTTCTGACAGAGCCCGAAAAGTAAGATCGGCAGAGAAATCTGCATTGGAAGGAAACAGGCACAGGAAATCTGTGCCTGTTTCATAGAGAAAAGAAAAAATAAGGAGGGATTCGGATGAGTTTGGTACCTATGGTCGTAGAACAGACCAACCGTGGAGAACGTTCCTATGATATTTATTCCAGATTGCTGAAAGACAGAATCATTTTCCTGGGGGAAGAAGTAAATGACGTAACAGCCAGCCTGGTGGTGGCACAGCTGCTGTTTTTGGCTGCGGAGGACCCGGATAAGGATATCAACCTGTATATCAACAGCCCCGGCGGCTCCGTAACGGCGGGCATGGCGATTTATGATACCATGCAGTACATCCGTCCGGATGTATCTACCATCTGCATCGGTATGGCAGCCAGCATGGGCGCATTCCTGCTGGCCGGCGGCGCAAAAGGCAAGCGTTACGCTCTGCCCAATGCGGAGGTCATGATCCATCAGCCCAGCGGTGGCGCCAGAGGGCAGGCGACGGATATTCAGATCCAGGCGGAGAACATCCTGCGGATCAAAAAGAAAATGAACGAGATCTTGGCGGAAAACACAGGCAGAACCGTAGAGGAAGTTGCCAGAGACACCGAGAGGGATAACTTCATGACGGCGGAAGAAGCCAAAGCCTACGGCCTGATCGATGAGGTCATTACAAAGCCCCAGACAAAGGAGTGATAACGGCATGGCCGGAAAAAATGATGAAACAAACAAGCTGCGTTGTTCCTTCTGCGGAAAGACGCAGGATCAGGTAAAGAAACTGATCGCGGGACCGAATGTATATATTTGTGACGAGTGCATCGACCTTTGTTCCGATATTCTGGATGAGGAATATGAAACACTGGCTAAGGAGGACGAGGCATTCAACGTACCCAAGCCCAAGGAGATCAAGGCGACTCTGGATCAGTATGTCATTGGACAGGACAGAGCGAAACAGGCTCTGGCGGTGGCGGTATATAACCACTACAAACGGATCTATATGGACGCCAAGACAGAAGCGGTAGAGCTGCAGAAAAGCAATATCCTGCTGGTAGGCCCCACCGGCACCGGCAAGACCCTGCTGGCCCAGACGCTGGCCAGAGTGCTGAATGTGCCCTTCGCTATCGCGGACGCCACCTCTTTGACAGAGGCGGGTTACGTAGGCGAGGACGTAGAGAATATCCTGCTGAAGCTGATCCAGGCAGCGGACTATGATGTGGAGCGTGCGGAACGCGGCATCATCTATATCGACGAGATCGACAAGATCACCAAGAAAAGCGAGAACGTTTCCATTACCAGAGATGTCAGCGGTGAGGGCGTACAGCAGGCGCTGCTGAAGATTCTGGAGGGGACTGTGGCAAGCGTGCCTCCTCAGGGCGGCAGAAAGCACCCCCATCAGGAATTTATACAGATCGACACCACCAATATCCTTTTCATTTGCGGCGGTGCTTTCGGCGGCATTGAAAAGATCATCCAGAACCGTATGGGTCATAAGGTCATCGGTTTTGGGGCGGAGGTCCATAAAAAGGTGGATAAGAGCAACGATGAGCTGCTGCGGAGCATGATGCCCCAGGATTTGCTGAAATACGGCCTGATCCCGGAATTTATCGGCAGACTGCCGGTGGTGGTAACATTGGATAATCTGGATGAGGACGCCTTCATCCATATCCTGACAGAGCCGAAAAACGCTTTGACAAAGCAGTATGAATATCTCTTTGAGCTGGATGACGTGATGCTGGAGTTCCGGGAGGACGCTCTGCGGGCCATTGCCCACAAGGCTATGGAACGGGAGACCGGCGCCAGAGGTCTGCGCTCTATTGTAGAGGAATTCATCAATCCTGTGATGTACGAGATCCCCACACAGACCAATGTGGAAAAATGTATTATCACAAAAGATGTCGTGGAAAACGGAGCGGAACCGGAATATGTTTACAATGAAAACAGAAAGCCCCTGCACCGTCTGCGTCAGAAAAAACAGAATTCTGATGCCAGCGCATCCTGATAAATAAATGACAAAATATGGAACAGAGGGAACACCGTAAAAAGGGGACCCTCTGTTTTTTTTAATTTTCGGGGGAGTCGAAAACGGATTGTATACAAGGGCTGGAGCGGTGGTACGCCGGTGGCGGATATTTGCGTTTCATAGAAAGAAAATTGAAAAAACAAGGGAAAAAATCAAAAAAATGTGAAAAAAATCTCAAAATCCTATTGACGTTGGAAAAGCCCGGGGATATAATAAACTCGTACATGAGAGAGGGACAATTAAGAACGATTGTCCGTGTTATAAAAACAAACAGGAGTGATTATTTATGTTGACAATGGAAATGCTGCAGGACGCAAAAAAGGTACTGGACGGCGTAGCTAGAAAGACACCCGTATTCCAGTCCACATACATCAACCCCGAAGCTGATGTATACATCAAATGTGAAAACATGCAGGTAACAGGTTCCTTCAAACTGAGAGGCGCTTACTTCAAAACAGCAAGCCTGACAGACGAGGAAGCAAAAAAAGGCGTTATCGCTTGCTCCGCTGGTAACCACGCACAGGGCGTAGCACTGGCTGCTCAGAAGAAAGGTATTCCCGCAGTAATCTGCATGCCTGAATCCGCACCTATGGCAAAAGTAGAAGCTACAAAGAGCTATGGCGCAGAAGTTGTTCTGGTTCCTGGCGTATATGATGACGCAGCAGCAAAGGCTACACAGCTGCAGCAGGAAAAAGGCTACACCTTCCTGCATCCTTTCAACGATGAATATGTAATGGCAGGCCAGGGTACCGTTGGTCTGGAAATCATGGAACAGGTAAAAGACGCAGAAGTTGTTCTGTGCCCCATCGGCGGCGGCGGCCTGATCAGCGGCGTTGCTTTCGCTGTAAAACAGATCAACCCTAACTGCAAAGTATATGGTGTACAGGCAGCAGGCGCTCCTTCCATGCTGAACGCTCTGAATGTTGGTACAACAGCAGCTCTGCCTTCCGTAAGCACAATGGCTGACGGTATCGCAGTAAAACAGCCCGGCGACCTGACATTCGCTATGTGCCAGAAATATGTTGACGGCGTTGTAACAGTAACAGAAGACGAAATCGCTTCCGCAATCCTGAAACTGATCGAAAAACACAAAATGGTAGCAGAAGGCGCTGGCGCAGTTTCTGTAGCAGCTGCTATGTACAACAAAGTAGACATCAAAGGCAAAAAAGCAGTTTGCATCATCTCCGGCGGTAACGTTGACGTAAACGTTTTGGACCGTATCATCGACAAGGCTCTGCAGGCTAACGGCAGAATCACAAAACTGTCCGTAATGGTTATGGATAAACCTGGCCAGCTGACACAGCTGCTGACAGCAATCGCTGAAACAGGCGCTAACATCTTCACAGTAAACCACGATCGTATGGTACAGGATATCGCAGTAAGCACATGTATCGTAGACATCGTTGCTGAAACAAGAAACCAGGCACACAGCGATGAAATGATCGCAGCTATCAAAGCAAAAGGCTTTGAAGTACTGTAATTTCCATTGACAACATTTTAAAACATCAGGAACATTCCTCATTTGAGGAATGTTCTTTTTTTGCGGAAAAAAAGCCTTGTGGGGAGGAAAAGAAAGGGATATAATGGAACAACCAAATATTTTGTTGCATCAAGGGAAAACGAGATGAAAAAGCACACACAGGGGGAAGGAAGAGATGGAAAAGAAAGGAAGCAAAAAAAGCGGGATACTGCTGACGCTGTTGGGCGGCATCTGCTGGGGGATTTCCGGCTGCTTTGGGCAGTATCTGTTCCAGCAGAAAGAGGTAACGTCTAATTGGCTGGTTTCCGTCCGGCTGGTAGTAGCGGGCATTCTGCTGCTGGGCATTGGCTGGTGGCGGGTCGGGAAGGAATTGAACTGCTTCTTCCATGACCGGCGGGATCTGCGGAAGATACTGGTATTTTCCGTATTCGGTATGTTGTTTTGTCAGTATTTTTATTTTTCCGCCGTGGAATTTTCCAACGCGGGCACGGCAACGGTGCTTCAGTCTCTGGCGCCCTTTGTGATTTTGACCATTGTCTGTATCCGCAGCCTGCGGCTGCCGAAGGGCCGGGAAGTGATCGCGGTTTTCGCGGCAGTCAGCGGCGTATTCCTGCTGAGTACCCATGGGGATATCCATAATATGATGCTGACGGAGCAGGCCCTGTTTTTCGGTCTGGCTTCCGCTGCCGGGGCGGCGGCCTATAATCTGCTTTCGGCGGAAATGCTGCGCAAATACGGTGTATATTCCGTGGTGGGCTATGGCATGCTCTTCGGCGGTATTGTGCTGACGGCGATCGTGCGGCCCTGGCGGTATGAGCTGATTTGGGATATGGGGACGGTCATCGCGCTGTTTGGCGTCATTGTCATCGGGACAGCCATTGCCTTTTCTCTGTACTTAAAAGGCGTCAGTATGGTCGGCCCTTTTATGGGCAGCCTGCTGGGGATGGTAGAGCCGGTGACGGCCATCGTGGTTTCCTTCCTGTTTCTGGATACGAAATTCCAGTGGATCGATCTGGTTGGATTTGCCCTGATCTTGGGAACGGTGCTGCTGATGTCTCTTGGTTCTTCCGCCAGAGGCAGCGGACAGGAAAATAAGGCATAAAAAAACAGACGGCGTATTCCTTGTGAGGAAACGCCGTTTTTTTGATTTAGACTTCTGATTTCAGGAAGAAGGATTTTTTGTCCTTGGCCCGCATGACAGCCAGAATGCCGTCCAGATGATCGTATTCATGCTGCAAAAGTTCTGAAAGATCGCCCTCTAGTGCCATTTGGCAGGCGTTTTTCTCCAGATCGGTGTAATGGATGACACAGCGGCGGTGACGGGAGACCAGCACCAGCAGCTCCGGAAAGGACATGCAGTCGTCCATGACATCCATCATTTCCTCGTCCGGAAATTCCAGAGAGGGGTTAATAAATACGGTGGGCGTATCTATGAACATATACAGCAGCCGCAGGGGCACGCCGATCTGGGGGGCGGCGATGGCACGTCCGGCGCCGTATTTCTTGCGGAAGGCCAGCAGTGTATCGTGCAGGTCTTCTACAATGACCGGCAGGTCTTTCCAGTCTGCGTCGGTGACGGGCCGGCTGGTTTCATAAAGGGCGGGATTGCCCAGAAGCAGTATTTTTCTTTCCATAAACAAACACCTCCGCTCTTATTATACGCCGCCAGAGCAAGAAAGGACAAGCCTTCTTTGGGGAGGGGGCTTGCCCTTTTTGCCGGCCTCCATTATAATGGATACAGTGTTGAAGAAAAGGAAGGTAGTATGGGATGATCGCATATATCAAGGGGACATTGGAAGCAAGAGGGAACGGCTTTGTGATCGTGGAAAGCGGCGGCATCGGCTACCGCGTTTTCGTTTCGCCGGCGGCGCTGGCGGAGATGCCGGCCAATGGGGAAATCATAAAGATATATATCTATATGAACGTAAAGGAGGATGTGATCTCTCTCTACGGATTTTCCACCCAGGAGGAACAGGAGCTGTTTCTGCGGCTCATTACCGTATCCGGCGTAGGCCCTAAAGGCGCGCTGGCCTTTTTGTCCCAGCTGCGGCCCCAGGAGATCATACTGGCTATCCTTTCCGATGATGTGAAAACATTGTCCAAAGCGCCGGGCGTAGGCAGGAAAACGGCCCAGCGGGTGATCCTGGAATTAAAGGATAAGTTCCAGACGGCGGAAGCCATTGGCTGGGAAATCGAAGCGGAAAGCAGCCAGACAGCGGTTTCCGGCGGCGCTAAGTTTGAGGCCATTGATGCCTTGACGGCGTTGGGCTACAGCCGCAGCGAGGCGGCAGGCGCGGTCAATGCCGCTGCGGCCGATGGGATGACGACGGAGGAAATTCTGAAGGCGGCGTTGAAAAAAATGGTGAGAATATAAGATAGCAGGTGTTGGAAGTTGGAAAACAGAAGAATCATAACGGCGGGATTCCGGGAGGAGGATTTGGAGCTGGAGCCCAAGCTGCGGCCGGACCGCCTGGAAAATTATATCGGACAGGACAGCATCAAGGAAAACCTGCGGATATTCATGGAGGCGGCGAAACAGAGAGGCGAGGCGCTGGATCATGTGCTGCTTTACGGCCCGCCGGGACTGGGCAAGACCACTTTGTCCAATATCATCGCCCAGGAGATGGGCGTACAGATCAAAACCACCTCTGGCCCTGCCATTGAACGGCCGGGAGATATGGCGGCGGTGCTGAACAGCCTGAATGAGGGGGACGTGCTCTTTATTGACGAGATCCACCGCCTGAACCGGATGATCGAAGAGATTTTGTACCCGGCCATGGAGGACTTTGTCATTGATATTATGATCGGGAAAGGGCCGGGGGCCCGGTCGGTACGGCTGGATCTGCCGAAATTTACCTTGATCGGCGCTACCACCCGGATCGGTCTGCTGACGGCGCCCCTGCGGGATCGCTTTGGCGTGGTGCATCGTCTGGAACCCTATTCCGTGGCAGACCTGAAAAAAATACTCCAGCGTTCGGCCCAGGTATTGCAGGTGGAGCTGGAGGAAGAAGGGGCGGAGGAGATCGCCAGACGCTCCAGAGGCACCCCCAGAATCGCCAACCGTCTGCTGCGGCGGGTGCGGGATTTCGCGCAGGTGAAGTATGACGGCAGGATCACGGCGGAAGTGGCCCGGTTCGCTCTGGACCTTTTGGAAGTGGATAAAATGGGGCTGGACTATATCGACAGAAAAATGCTCATGGCCATGATCGAGAAATTCTCCGGCAGGCCTGTAGGACTGGATACTTTGGCGGCGTCCATCAACGAAGAGCCGGAGACCATAGAGGATGTGTATGAGCCCTATCTGCTGCAGCTGGGATATATCCAGCGCACGCCCAGGGGCAGGATCGTAACGGCAAGGGGATACGCCCATTTCGGGCTGCCCTATCCGGCGGAAGGAAAAGGAGGAGTTTCATGAAACTGACATTAGAGGAATTGATCGAGGATGTAAAAAACGAGCTGCTTTGCTATGAGGACGCGGAAGAAACGGCGGCACGCTGGGAAAAGGAGTTCCGGGCCTGGGCCGAGGAACAGAAGGGCAAAAACAAAGACCTGAGCGTGGAAGGCGACCGGGTGATGTTCCGCATCAAGGACGAGGAGGAAGTATTCGAGATCGCCGATTCCTATATGGATGCCCTGGAAGAGGGCAGCGTGAAAAAATACTGGGAAAAGTTTTAATCAAAAAGGTGTTTCCGACTTCCGGAGCGGGAAGGCAGGCTCCTCTTAAGAAAAGAAACCGCAAAAAAGTGCTGAAATCCTTACCATACAAAGGGTTCCAGCACTTTTTTTGTTTCCTTATGAGGGTTTTCTTAAGGTCTCCTTTTTTGTTATTCCGTGATATAATAGGTGGCCTCCATGCGGGCCGCCTCTGTTTCGCCGCAGAAGCAGGAGATTTCCAGTTTCAGTTTGCCCTTGCGGAACTTTTTGCAGCTTTGGCGCAGGGCGTTTTTGGCCTCTTCATCTGTACAGCGGCACTCCGCCCGGAAATCCGAAAGGATGGGCGCAAGGTAGCGGATCTGACTGCTTTGGACCACGATCTTGCCTGTGGGGTATTCCTCCCGGAAATTGGCGTACATCATAGCCCAGCCGCAGACGGTCATGAGGCAGGAAATACTGCCGCCGAAGCCGGTGCGTTTGTCGTTGCGGTTGGGGGCCAGGGGAACGGCCAGAGAGAGGAATTCCTTTCCAAAGACCAGGGTTTCCAGTTCCATGGCCTTGGTCAAAGGGATCTCCCGGTGCAAAAATTCTGTAAATTCCTGTGGTGTCATGTTTCCTGCTCCTTTTCCTCTTGTATTTTGTGCAGCTCTTCCCAGAAGGCGGCGGCATCCATTTTTTTCAGGTCCCGATAGTGGGGCCGGTCTTTGTAGTCATAGCGGCAGAGGGCGCCGTATTTGCAGTAGGCACAGGGCGTCTGGTCCTTTTTCCGGTAGGGAGACGGGGTGATGATGCCGGCCTTCATTTGCTGGCCGATCTTTGCCGCCTGCTGGACTACAAAATCCATCAGCAGATAGTAGTCCTCCTCTCCCGCCACATAAGAGGCGGCGGAGGGGGTACCGTTATTATTGTATTTCAAAGGAATGATGGAGGATTCCCCGGCGGAGGGACGTCCGGTCTTTTCGTCAAAGAGGGAAAGATCCATGGCCCGGATAACTTCCTCCTGATTCAGCACCAGCCCGGACATCCGCATTTTGTCGTATAATTCCTGCTGTATCTGCTGGGCGGTCATATCTCTGGTAACGGCCAGCGTCGGGTCTGTGACCTGGAAATAAAATACACCGCCGGGACGGTGGGCGAAGCCGTTGCCGCCCTGGGTCTTTAAATAAGTATCCAGATAGATCAGCAGCTGCAGCTGCAGGCCGTAATAGATATCCTGAAAATGGAAGGATTTGCTGCCGGATTTATAGTCTATGATCTTAACGTATCTGGTTCCGTCGGCATCCAGCAGGTCTACCCGGTCCATTTTCCCCCGCAGGATCAAACGGCTGCCGTCAGCCATGGCGATAACGATAGGCGGCAGGGCCTCCTTCGGGCCGAAGCCCAGCTCAAAGGCGGAGGGGACGAACTGACCGCTTTGGATATGCTGGGCCAGGGTCCAGGCCGCCCGGAAGGAGATGCGCTTCAGCCGGCGGATCAAATAGCGGTTGGCGGCGGAATCCAGCAGGATATCACTGCCCAAAAGAGGCGCCGCTGCCTCCACGGCGGCGGAGATGCGTTCCTTCGTTTCCTCCTGGGTCAGTGCCTGCCAGGAGCGGCCTTCCGCTTCCAGAGCGGCGGAAAAGGCTTCCAGCACGCCATGGAACAGTATGCCCAGATCCGGCGTCCGCAGCTGGTACAGCTTCCGTTCTTCCGCCTTTAAGCCATACTCCGCAAAATAGGAGAAGGGGCAGGCGGCAAAGCGTTCCAATCTGGAAACGCTGGAAAGGATGTTTTTCCCGAAAAGGGCCTTTGTGACCTTGGGGGAGAGCTTTTCCTGGCGGATGTCCGCCGTCAGGCCCTCCAGCAGCAGCGCTGTTTTTTCCCGCCATACGGGAGATTGGGAAAAATAGCTGTAAATATCCTGCCATTGGGCGGACATGCCCTCCGGAGCTGCCAGCTGTTCGCCCAAACCGTGGAAGCAGGCGGCAGGCGCCAGCAGTTCTTCGGAAAAAAGGGCCGGCTGTTCTATGGTTAAGGCAGGGTACATGCGCCGGATGCGGTCGATCAGAGAAGAGGGGAACAGGGAGTTCCCTTCCGTATCCCCACAGGCATAGGTCAGATACAGCGATTCGGAGGGTTTTGTCAGGCCGCGGTAGATCAGGAACTGTTCCTCATAGAGCCTCCGTTTGCCGTCCGGGGCCAGTTCCATGCCTTTTTCGGTCAGAACGGCTCGTTCCGCTTCCGTGAAAATACCCTGGGGCGCGGCGGGAGAGGGCAGGATGCCTTCGTTGGCGCCTAGCACGAACAGTACACGGATCTCCGGCAGGCGGCTTCGTTCCAGGTCGCCCGCCACCAGCGCGTCCACAGAGGGCGGGATCATGCCCAGGGTGCTTTCCTCCAGCCCCGCCAGAAGGATCTGGGAAAAGGCGTCTATGGTCATGGTCTCCTTCCCCAGAATTTCCACAGCTTTTTCCAGTACTTGCAGGAAAATCTGAAGGATCTGACGATGTTCCTCCACCCGTTGGCTGTTTCCTTTTGCCTGCTCCTGCTCCATCCAGAGAGAAAGCTGTTCCCGCAGAGGCAGTTCTTCCAGAAAACGGCGCAGGCA
>CALWKZ010000030.1 GCA_944381385.1 uncultured Anaerotignum sp.
GTGGTGCTGGGGTCTCTGGCCGGCGGCGCTTTGGCGGCGGCGGTGCTGGGCATGGGCGTCAAGGAAGGCATGGCCATTACTTCCGGTCTGGGCTGGTACAGTCTGTCAGGGATATTGATGACGGAAGCGGGAAACCCGGCAGGCGGCACCATATCCTTTTTGGCCAATGTATTCCGGGAGGTGCTGACCTTTCTGCTGGTGCCGGTGCTGGCGGGCCGGAACGTCTATACGGCCATCGCGCCGGCGGGGGCCACGGCTATGGATACGACCCTGCCCTTATTGAGCAAATATACGGACAGCAGAACGGCTATTCTGGCTTTTGTCAGCGGCGTGATCTGCACTTTGGCGGTGCCGGTGCTGGTGCCGTTGTTCTGCTGAGAAAAAAATTTAAAAATATGTTGACAAATGTTTGGTTTTGGATTATACTATCCTAGTCAGCAAAAATGAGCTGACAAACCAAATATGCGGATGTGGCGGAATTGGCAGACGCGCTAGATTCAGGTTCTAGTGGGCATTGCGCCCGTGCAGGTTCAAGTCCTGTCATCCGCATCCGAAAGAGACCATCAGAGCAGATGGTCTCTTTTCTTTTTCCGGGGGAAGAAAGAAGCGAAAAGGAGTTTTTGAAAAGTTTGGAAAAAAAGTGTTGACAAGAGAGAAAAAACGTAGTATCCTAACTAAGCAAACAAGATTGTACCAAAATAAATACAATATGCGGATGTGGCGGAATTGGCAGACGCGCTAGATTCAGGTTCTAGTGGGCATTACGCCCGTGCAGGTTCAAGTCCTGTCATCCGCAGCCGAAAAGAGACCATCGGAACAGATGGTCTCTTTTTTTCTCGGGATTTGACGGACCAGGCGGAAGGAAAATAAGTTTAGACAGGACCAGAAGATGGATGCGTTTTGTTGTTTGATCGGTTGGTTCTGCTTCCTCTATGCGATTTTTACAGGGAGTATTCCGGTAAAAGTCCGCTGATGTGGATCGGTATTGCCTTTATCGCGGCGGCATTCATTTATTTCCGCCATGGGGGTTGCTGCTGCGGCGGCAGACGTCTGCCCATTCACGATATTTAAATAAACGAATGTTTCTATGACCGGAGAGATTTTTTGTTTGCAAGATGGCTTTTCTTCTAAATACATGCTATGATGAACCAAAAGGGGGATAGACATGGCCAGAAAAAAGATTCGGAAAAGATTTCAGATGTGCCTGGGGCTGGCAGCGGTGTTTTTCGTTTTGACGATACTTTTGAGCCAACTGCAAAAGGGCAGATGGGATAATATTTGTCTGGGAGCATCCTGTCTTTGTGTGGTCATGGGGATTTTGGCAGTGGCTCGTCACAGCAAATGCGGGGTTTGCGCACACCCGCTGGATTCATATACCATCACCCATGGAGGGTACTGTCGTTTTTGCGGCGCGCCTGTGGAGGATGAGGAGGGAAAGGAATGCTGACTTTTCGGAATATGCGAGATATGGAAAAAGGCGAAATCAAGGGATTTTTTCGGGAAGGCTGTAGAATCGGCTGTGCCGTGTATACAAAAGGGGAACGGCAGAAACTGCTGGAAGACCTTTCTCATTCCAAAGAAACGGGGTTCCCTCAGTTTGTGCTGGTATATGAAAAAGAAGTACTAATCGGCTATCTTTTCCTTTACGGAGAGGAGGGATCTCCCTGGATTATCCATAACGCTGACGAAAAGACATATGAGCAGGAAAAGGAAATGCTGGTATATGGCCGGGATTTGTGCAGAAGGCTGGACGGTGAAAAACTGGCGGATTTTTTTAGAAGCAGCTGGAAGAAGTGGAACGCATGGGAAAAAGCCATCGAGAGGCGGGGGAAGCATGGGCAGCGGAAAGAAGAGGGAACAAGAAAGAAAACTGACAGCGGCAGAACAGAAGCGGAAGGCTCGTTTTGAGGCGCAGAAGGCACAGATGGAGGCGGAAGGATACAGAGCAAAGGATCTGACCATCGGCATGTTGGAGGCCAATGGGAAGGCGATCCTGCTGGCGCTGCCCTTTTGGGGCGTGCTGGGAGGAGCGTATTTCTTGCACAACGGCAGTTTTGGTCTGGAACTGCCGCTGGGAGGACTGCTGGGCTTTTTGGCGGCGCTGGTCATATTTACGGCGGTACATGAGCTGATCCATGGGCTTTTTTGGAGCATATCCGCGCCGGAGGGGTGGAAGTCTATTGCGTTTGGGTTCATTCCCCAGTATTTGACGCCTTACTGTACTTGCGAAGCGCCTTTGAGCAAAGGACAGTATCTGTTGGGGGCGGTGATGCCTACGGTGCTGCTGGGGGTACTGCCCAGTGCCGCGGCGGTTCCGGCGGGATGGAGCGGCGTGTTTTCCATGGGGATGCTGATGATTCTGATGGGCGGCGGGGATCTGCTGATCCTCTGGAAGCTGCTGCGCTATGATGGCAGAGGAAAAGAGGTGCGGTTTTTGGATCATCCCTATACGGCGGGTCTGGTGATTTTTGAAAGAACTTTTTCAAAAGTTTAAAAAAGTTGTTGACAAAGCATCTCTTTTATAGTATGATAGCTAGGCAAGTTTGAAAAAAGCATATGCGGATGTGGCGGAATTGGCAGACGCGCTAGATTCAGGTTCTAGTGGGCATTGCGCCCGTGCAGGTTCAAGTCCTGTCATCCGCAGCTAAAAAAAGACCATCTCATGAGAGATGGTCTTTTTTTGTCAGCCGGAGTAGGTATTGATGATATATATTTTTGCCGCGGAAGAACTGGGAGTACGGTAGATATGGGGGGAGGAGGCGGCAAAGGACAGGGCGCTCCCTGCCTGGAGATGGTGGATGCCGCCGTCATGTTCCAGCATCAGGCAGCCTTCGCTGACCAGCAGGTATTCTCTGGCGTTCCGGGGATGGCCGGGAGAAGCGTATTCGGCGCCGGGGGACAGCTCCATCAGGAAGATCTCCTGAGC
Source organism: uncultured Anaerotignum sp. (assembly GCA_944381385.1). Taxonomy (GTDB): domain Bacteria; phylum Bacillota; class Clostridia; order Lachnospirales; family Anaerotignaceae; genus Anaerotignum. The sequence goes on from CALWKZ010000030.1 coordinate 2,927, forward strand.
CCTGCCGGCGGCTTTGGGAAAATAACAGAAGATACGGCATTTTCCGTCGGGGCTGTACTGCATGCGGGATTCGTCGAGGGAGATCATTTCTGTTTCCGGCATGGGCGGAGCGATCAGATCGGCGTAAGGGACGCCCAGTCCATTGGCGATCTTCCAAAGGGTGTTGATGGTAGGGTTGGCATCGCCTTTCTCAATTTGGCTGAGCATGACCTTACTGATGCCGCAGGCTTCAGAAAGCTGGCCCAGACTCATATTTTTTTCGGCGCGAAGGGTTTTCAAACGCAGACCGATGGTTTCAGACAGCTGCATAGGGACCTCCTTATACTTTACAAAATGTTAAATATAGTTATATCCGCTCTTGACGGAAGGGATATTGGGAAATAAAATAAAATTAACGATATGTAAATTATATATTTTAGCGTGGGAAATGACAAGACAAAGGAGGCGTTTTTTATGGCAAAGATCATGGACAGTATTTGCGAGGCCATCGGTAATACCCCGATGCTGCGGCTGCGGCGCTTGACGGAGCATTATGGTGTGGAGGGGGAAATTTACGCGAAGCTGGAATATCTGAATCCGGGCTTCAGCAAAAAGGACCGGCCGGCCCTCCAGATCATCGAAGAAGCGGAAAAAAGCGGCGCGCTGCGTCCGGGACAGACGGTGGTGGAGCTGACCAGCGGGAATATGGGGACAGGGCTTTCTATTGTCTGCCGGGCCAAGGGTTATCCTTTTATTGCCTGCATGTCGGAAGGCAACTCCATGGAGCGGGCCAGAATGATGAAAGCGCTGGGGGCGGAAGTGGTGCTGGTGCCGCAGATGCCCGGCTCCCAAAAGGGGCAGGTCTCCGGCGAGGATCTGGCGCTGGTGGAGAAAGAGGCCCAGCGGATTACAAAAGAGCGGAATGCCTTTCGTGCCGATCAGTTCCAGCTGGCATCCTGCGCCAACGCCCATAAGGAGCATACGGCGGTGGAAATGTGGGAGCAGACAGACGGCGGGATCGACGTGTTTGTGGATATTCTGGGCAGCGGCGGTACCTACGCGGGCTGCGCGGCAAAGCTGAAGGAACTGAATCCGGAGATTCGATGCTATGTGGTGGAACCGGAAACGGCGGCCATTTATGCTGGAAAAGAGGCGGTTAATCATGGGGCCCACAAGGTACAGGGCTGCGGTTATTATATGGATTTGGCGCTGGCAGACCGGGAAAATATGGACGGATATATTCAGGTTTCTGATGCGGAAGTGGTGGATGTGGCCCGGAACCTGGCCAAATTGGAGGGGACCTTTGTGGGATTTTCTTCCGGGGCCAATGTGGCGGCGGCGCTGCAGCTGCTGTGGGGAAAGGAAAAAGGGAAGCGGATCGTGCTGACCCTCAATGACAGCGGACTGAAATATTTGAGCACAGATTTATTCGAGAATTTTTGAGAAGATTGGAATTACAGAAAGGCGGACTCTCTGGATGCGGGGGCCGTCTTTTTAAGTGGTGTGGAAATGGATGCAGCAATACAAGAATGGAATTTTGTACCTGTGTGGCGGTCAAAAAGGGGAGAGTTGTCTGCCGAGCCGCCTTTTCTTATGAAAAAGACACAGAAAACCCTGGAAAATTTGAAAAAAATCGGCTTGCGTTATGGGGGGATTTGGTATAATCTTAGTATAGGGAAAATTCTGCAAAAGAATGCATGGCAATCTGCATGGAAATTTGCCCGAACCTGAATGAAACCGCTTCATTTCTTATTGGGAGAAAAAGAGGGGGAGAGGGCGGCAAATTGCGGCGTTTTACCAGAACGTGCCAAGGCGTGTTCTGATTTTGTGGGGAAACATCCCGAAACCATCATGGAAAGAAAAACAGGAGGTAAAGAAGAATGAGCAAAAAGTATGTTTACATGTTCAGCGAAGGCAACGCTTCCATGCGTAACCTGCTGGGCGGTAAAGGCGCAAACCTGGCGGAAATGACAATCCTGGGACTGCCGATCCCTCAGGGTTTCACCATTACCACAGAAGCCTGCACAGAGTACAACGAAGGCGGCAAGAAGCTGAACGACGAAATGGTAGCTCAGATCGAAGCTGCTCTGGCAAAACTGGAAGAGATGGCAGGCAAAAAGCTGGGCGATCCTGAAAATCCCCTGCTGGTATCCGTTCGTTCCGGCGCGAGAGCATCCATGCCCGGTATGATGGACACAGTTCTGAACCTGGGTCTGAACGACGTTTCCGTAGAAGGTCTGGCAAACAAGACAGGCAACCCCAGATTTGCGTATGACTCTTACAGAAGATTTATCATGATGTTCGCTGACGTAGTTATCGGCGTATCCAAATCCAAATTCGAAAGAAAGCTGGATGAGTACAAAGAACAGGTTGGCGCGAAGTATGACACAGATCTGTCCGCAGACGATCTGAAGAAAGTAGCAGAAATGTTCAAACAGATTTATCTGGAAGATCAGGGCAAGGAATTCCCTCAGGATCCTAAAGAACAGCTGTTTGAGGCTGCAAAGGCTGTATTCCGCAGTTGGGATAACCCTCGTGCATTCGTTTACAGAAGAATGAACGACATCCCTTACAGCTGGGGTACCGCAGTTAACGTACAGATGATGGTATTCGGCAACATGGGCGACACCTCCGGCACAGGCGTTGCCTTCACAAGAAACGCTGCAACAGGCGAAAAAGCAATGCTGGGCGAATATCTGGTAAACGCACAGGGCGAAGACGTAGTAGCCGGTGTTCGTACACCCAAGCCCATCGCAAAGCTGGCAGAAGATATGCCCGAGGTTTATGCACAGTTTATGGAAATCGCCAATAAGCTGGAGAACCACTACAAAGATATGCAGGATATGGAATTTACCGTAGAAGAAGGCAAGCTGTACTTCCTGCAGACAAGAAACGGCAAGAGAACAGCAAATGCTGCTCTGCGTATTGCTGTAGAAATGGTAGATGAAGGTCTGCTGACAAAAGAAGAAGCACTGATGAAGGTAGAACCCAAGCAGCTGGATCAGATCCTGCATCCTGCTTTCGACCAGAAAGCACTGAAAGCTGCAAAGGTAATCGGCAAAGGTCTGCCCGCATCTCCCGGCGCAGCAGCCGGCAAGATCTGCTTTACCGCAGAGGACGCAAAGGCACAGGCTGAGGCTGGCGACAGAGTGATCCTGGTTCGTCTGGAAACATCTCCTGAGGATATCGAAGGTATGGCAGCTGCACAGGGTATCCTGACTGTTCGCGGCGGTATGACATCTCACGCAGCCGTAGTTGCTCGTGGTATGGGTACCTGCTGTGTATCCGGCTGTGAAGAAATCAAGATGAACGAAGAAGCAAAGACCTTCACACTGGGCGGCCTGACATTCAAGGAAGGCGACTACATCTCTCTGGATGGCTCCACCGGCAACATTTACGGCGAAGACATCCCTACCGTAGACCCTGAAATCAGCGGCAACTTCGCAAAATTCATGGCTTGGGCTGATGAAAAGAGAGTTCTGAAAGTAAGAACAAACGCAGATACACCTCACGATGCACAGACAGCCATCGATTTTGGCGCAGAAGGTATCGGTCTGACAAGAACAGAGCATATGTTCTTTGAAGGCGACAGAATCATGAAATTCAGAAAGATGATCCTGGCTGAGACAGTAGAAGAAAGAAAAGCTGCTCTGGCTGGTATTGAACCTTTCCAGAAAGAGGACTTTAAGGGCATCTACAAGGCAATGGGCGTAAGACCTGTTACCATCCGTCTGCTGGATCCTCCTCTGCATGAATTCATGCCCAACACAGACGAGGAATTCGAAGTGCTGGCAAAAGAAACAGGCAAGACAGTAGAAGAACTGAAGATCAAAGCAAGAGGCCTGCATGAACTGAACCCTATGATGGGTCACAGAGGCTGCCGTCTGGCTGTAAGCTATCCTGAGATCGCTGAAATGCAGACAAAGGCTATCATTGAGGCTGCTGTAGAAGTTTCCCTGGAAGAGGGCATCGAGATTGTTCCTGAAATCATGATCCCTCTGGTAGGCGAGATCAAGGAACTGAAGTTCGTGAAGAACATCGTTGTGGAAACAGCGGAAAAAGTAATGGAAGAAAAAGGCAAGAAGCTGAAATATCTGGTTGGTACCATGATCGAGATCCCCAGAGCTGCCCTGACAGCAGATCAGATCGCAACAGAAGCGGAATTTTTCTCCTTCGGTACAAACGACCTGACACAGATGACATATGGTCTGTCCCGTGACGATGCTGGTAAGATCCTGGCTGACTACATCGACAAGAACATCTATGAATGCGATCCTACCGCAAGACTGGACAGAACTGGTGTTGGTCTGCTGATGCAGTGGGCAGTAGAAAAGGCAAAACCTGTTCGCCCTGACATCCACCTGGGTATCTGCGGTGAACACGGCGGCGATCCTTCTTCTGTAGAATTCTGCCACCAGATCGGTCTGGACTATGTATCCTGCTCTCCTTTCCGTGTGCCTATCGCAAGACTGGCAGCGGCTCAGGCGCAGATCAATTTCCCCAGATAAGGAAAAGAAACAGATACGTCTAAGGTAAAATAAAAAAGCAGCAAAGGGCCGGAGGCACACCGAAAGAAGGTGAGCCGCCGGCCTTTTTGACTGGTAAGAAGAAAATGAAGGGAATTGAAAAAAATCGAAAAAAATTGAAAAAAAGCATTGACAGAAGGTGGAATACCTGATAAAATAATCAAGCACTCTGGAAAACGGAGAACAAAATAAGAGATCAGACGAAGGAAAGTTGAAAAAATCTGAAAAGTATTTGAAAAAGTACTTGACAGAAAGAAGGCTGTCTGATATACTAATAAAGCTGACGCTGATAAGCGAAAGCAAGGCTGATCCTTGAAAACTGAACAGCAGAAATAAACTTACAACCCATAGTCAATTCAACGGCAGGCAAGCCTGCTGAAAAATGACAGTTTTGCCGGTTTCTAAAAACCGGAGGATAGCCAGATTTTCTGG
>CALWKZ010000031.1 GCA_944381385.1 uncultured Anaerotignum sp.
TTTTTGAAAAAATACCTTTACGAATTTTCGGAAAAAGGATACAATGGGACAAAAGGGGAATGAACGATTCCCGGACAGGGGGTAAAGGTATATGGAACGTTTTTCTATCATAAAAGGAGACATTGTAAAAGCTAAAACAGATGCCATTGTCAATGCGGCAAATACATCCCTTCTGGGAGGAGGCGGCGTAGACGGCGCCATTCACCGGGCGGCAGGCAGAGAACTTTTGGAGGAATGCGAAACTCTGGGCGGCTGTGCCACCGGCGACGCAAAGGTGACCCGCGGCTATAAGCTGAAAGCGGAGTATGTCATCCACACACCGGGCCCCATCTGGCGGGGCGGCAAATGGGACGAGGAAGAACTGCTGGCTAACTGCTACCGCAACAGTCTGCGGCTGGCAAGGGAATGCGGCGTAAAGACCATTGCTTTTCCTTCCATCAGTACAGGCGTGTACCGTTTTCCTGTGGATCTGGCGGCACAGATCGCGGTGCGGGAGATTATGACGTTTCTGGAGCAGGATGAAGAAATGGAGCAGGTGACCATGGTCTGCTTTGACGACGATACCAAGAACGCTTATGTAAAAGCGCTGGAGGAATATAAAAAGGCGCATTGATTTCCGATGTGGGAGATGAGGCGGCATTTATGAAGTTCCGATAAAAATGTTATGGCCGGGACCTTTTGTGCGAAAGGGTCCCGGCCATATTTGTTTTTCCGGGAGGCGCGCCTGCACAGGGCCATTTTTTTTCGCTTTCGGCCTTTGGGACTGTTTTGCGGAAAAAAAGAGGGGGAGGGACGTGCGTCCGTGGAGAGAATACAAAAGTTATGTAAACGATTGGAAATATGAGACAGTTTTTTTCAGAGAGGGGAAAGAGGATAACCTCCTGGTTTGTCCACAGGGAAAAACGGCTGGAAAATGAGTTATACACAAAGTTATCCACATTATCCACAGAAACAAATGGGGAATTCTGTGGAGAAGTCCTCTTTTTTTTCAGAAAAAGGGGGAAAAAAGAAATGGCGGAAAATAAGGGTTTCTCATTTTTGGAAGGGGAAGAGGCGGGGAAAGGAAATAAGTTCTGTCAACCAAAAGAAAAATTTTACACAAATATTTTTATAAGAAAAAATAGGCGAAAGAGAGAAAAAAAGGAGAAAATCCCCCAAATTTTTTCCTGAGGAAAAAAGGGTTTTGAAAAAAAACGGCGAATAGGTATGACATGAAAGAAAAATATCTCTTTCTACCGTCGGAATCCCTCTGGAAAGACGGCGGTTATGACCAATGGTTTCCAAAGAGAAACCGCGAAGGGAGTTGTTATTATGCGTTATAACATTATCGGTAAAAACATCGACGTTTGGGAAAAGACCAAGGAAATGGTAGAACACAAGATGGATCGTATCGCAAAGCTGTTCCCTGACGATACCAACGCGACCATCACACTGAGCCTGGAGAAACTGGTTTCCACCGTAGAGGTAACCATTCCGCTGAATAAAAGACTGATTCGTGCCGAAGTGCAGGATGCAGATATGACAGCAGCTATGGATAAGGCTGTGGATATTCTGGAAGGACAGGTAGTACGCTATAAGAAACGGATGCGCACCAAAGTGCGTCAGAGCGGCGACGGCTATATGGCAGAATATCAGGCGATCCTGGTGCCGGAGGAAGATCTGGACGAAGAACCTCTGTACAAGATCGAACGGATCAAGCATTTCGAGGTAAAACCCATGGATGCGGAAGAAGCCGTAATGGAAATGGAACTGGTAGGACATAATTTCTTCGTATTCCGCAATGGGGAAACAGACGAGGTAAATGTGGTTTACAAACGGAAAAACGGTTCCTATGGTCTGATCGAACCCGAATATTAAAATAAAAAAAACGGCGGAACACAGCCGCCCATATAAGGAAACAAAAGAAAGGGAAGTCGTAAGACTTCCCTTTCTTTTGCTTTTTATTTGGCGAGTACCCGGCGCCGGGGTTTCGGTCCATGATGCTGCCAGGGCTTTCTGCGGTAGAACCATACGGACAGAGCCGCAGAGATGGTCCAGCCGAAGGGCCAGGACAGCCAGATGCCTGTGGAATCCATGCCCATGACCTTAACAAAGAAATAGGCCAGTACTACTCGCAGGACCAGATCCGTAAAGGTAGTGGTGGTAAAGTAGGCGATGGAGCTGGTGCCCCGCAGGACGCTGTCGCACATACATTTGGTCATTACGACGAAATAGAAGGGGGATACAAACCGCAGGAACAGCATACCCGTCTGGATGGCCGTCTGGCTTTCGCTGTCCATGAACAGGCCGATGGCGTAACGTCCAAAGATCAGATAGACCAAGGCAAAGGGCAGACAGACCATGACGCCCATACGCAGGCTTTCCTTTAATCCCTCCCGGATACGGTCTTCCTTGTGGGCGCCCACATTCTGGGCCGTAAAGGAGGACAGGCCGTTGGAAAGAGTAGTCATGCAGGTGACTGTAAAGGTATTCAGCTTGATGGCGGAGGAATACCCGGCAATGACAGCGGAGCCGAAGCTGTTGACCAGTGTCTGGATGAACAGATTCCCCACGGATACGAAGCTCTGCTGTAAAATACTGGGCACGGCGATGACCGCTACCTGCCCCAGCAGATGGAAAGAGAACCAGGGGAAGGGCTTGTTGGTATGGATGCGGCTGCGCATTTTGAAAAACAGGGAGATCAGCGCCAGGATGCAGGAGATCCCCTGCGCTGCGAAGGTGGCCCAGGCTACGCCGGCAACGCCCATATCAAAAACGATAACAAAGATCAGGTCCAGGGCGATATTGCCCAGAGAGGAGCCGATCAGGAAATACAGCGGTGTTTTGGAATCCCCCAGAGCCGTAAAAATGCCGGTGCAGACATTATACAGAAAGAGAAAACCGAAGCCGTAAATATAAATATGCAGATACAAAGCGCCGTCCTGGAAAATATTGTCCGGTGTTTGCAGCATCCGCATCATATTTTCGCCCTGCCATACGCCGAAAACGGTCAGGATGACGCTCAGTACGGCGCAGGTGATAAAAATAGTGCTGACGGCGCATTTTAAATGAAGATACTGCTTGCTGCCGAAAAGCCGGGATACCACCACGGCACAGCCGGCGCTGCTGCCGATGGCGATGGCCATGAAGATCATGGTGATGGGGTAGGACGCGCCGATGGCCGCCAGGGCGTCTTCGCCAATGAAACGGCCGGCAATGATGCTGTCGGCGATATTATACATTTGCTGGAATACAACGCTGATGAGCATGGGGATGGAAAATGCCCAAAGCAGTTTTCTGGTATTACCGGTGGTTAAATCTGTAATCATAAGGACGCCTCCTAATTTTTTCTTTCTTCTGTCCCTTTGGTTTTATTGTATAAAAAACGGGAGAAATGGGCAAGTGCGAAACTGTTCTTTTTAGAGGACGCGGCGGCGGGAATCTCCGGAAATACAGGGAAAGATAAAATTTGTTTTATTTTTTTGAAAACTTTTTTTCTGAACTCGCACTCCTTGTGGTTTTGTGGTATGATAGGCAGATGAAAAGACGAAAAGGAGGGTTTGACGTGGCAAAGTTATATTTTCGGTACGGCGCAATGGGAAGTTCCAAGTCCGCCCAGGCATTGATCACCAAATTCAATTATGAGGAAAAGGGTATGCGTGTCTGGTTGCTGAAGCCGTCGGTGGATACCCGAGACGGCGCGGATCTGGTCAAAAGCCGGATCGGGCTGGGGGAGAAGGCCGATGTGGTGACACCGGAGATGGATCTGTTCCAGATCTTCCGGGAAAGAGAACGGGAGTTTTACGATGTGATTATCGCCGATGAGGCCCAGTTTTTCATGCCGGCCCAGATCGAGCAGCTGCGGGATATTGTGGATGCCTACAATGTGCCGGTGCTCTGCTTCGGCCTGCGGACAGATTTTCGTACGAAAATGTTCCCCGGCAGCAAACGACTGCTGGAGCTGGCCGATTCCATTACGGAGCTGAAGACAGTCTGTGCCTGCGGCAGCAAGGCCATTGTCAATGCCCGTCTGGATCAGGAGGGGAATGTGGTCACCGATGGGGCGCAGGTATTTCTGGGGGGCAATGAAAGCTACCGCGCCATGTGCTATAAATGCTGGAAGAAAGCACAGGAAAAGGAGAAAGAAGAATGAACGAAAAGGAATATATCCAGTTTCTCCATCTGGCGGAGAAACTGAAAGACAATACCCGCCATTCCGTCACTTCCGGCGGCAGAGAGGAGAGTGTGGCGGAGCACAGCTGGCGGGTGGCCCTGATGGCGATGCTGCTGGAAGGCAGTATGGAAGAGGTGGATTTTTCCAAGGTGCTGCGGATGTGCGTCATTCATGATCTTGGGGAGGCAGTAACAGGGGATATTCCTTCTTTCTGGAAAACGAAAGAGGATTCCGCAAAAGAAGATGATATTGTGGAAAGACTTTTTGACGGCCTTTGGGAACCGGTGCGCAGTCAGTGGAAGGCGCTGTATGAAGAAATGCTGGCACTGGAAACCATGGAAGCGAAGGTCTATAAAGCACTGGATAAAATGGAGGCGGTGCTCCAGCATAATGAGGCGCCTATTTCCAGCTGGATTCCGCTGGAGTATGAACTGAATCCTGTTTATGGAGAAAAGGAGGCCCAGGCCCACCCTTTGCTGGCTTCTCTGCGGGCACAACTGAAAGTGGATACTTTGGAAAAAATAGAACGAGAAGAAAAAAATAAATCTGGGAGAGAAGGAAACCGGAGATGCATGTATTGAAAAAAATCAAATTGTCCAATTTACAGATCGTAGCGGCAGGCTGCTTTCTGGTGGTGCTGACGGGTACGCTGCTGCTGATGCTGCCTTTTGCCACGGTAGAAGGCGCGGAGACCTCCCTACTGGACGCCCTGTTTACTTCTGTTTCCGCCTCCTGCGTGACAGGACTGGTGGTACAGGATACAGGGACCCACTGGACGCTGTTCGGGCAGCTGGTGATTCTGGCGCTGATTCAGATCGGCGGTCTGGGATTTATGACCATCTCCCTCAGCTTCCTGCTGCTGACCCGCAGAAAGATCGGTCTGCGGCACAGGGAAGTCATGGTGGAAAGCATTAACGCTTCTCAGATCGGCGGTATCGTGCGGCTGACTAAAAAAATACTTATTGTCACGGCAGTGGTGGAGGGCATCGGCGCCCTGCTGCTGTCTATTCGCTTCGTTCCCCGGTTCGGCTGGGGAAAGGGGCTGTACTTCGGCATTTTTCATTCCATATCCGCTTTTTGCAATGCAGGCTTTGATCTGATGGGGAACTATGCCTCCATTGTGGACTACGCCGCGGACCCACTGGTGAACTTTACCCTTATGGGGCTCATTACCATTGGCGGCCTGGGCTTTCTGGTCTGGGAGGACCTGTGGCAGAAGAAATGGCGGTTCCATCGGCTGCGGCTCCAATCCAAGATCGTGCTCTTTGCCTCTGTACTTTTGACGGTGGGCGGCGGTCTTTTGCTGCTATTGCTGGAAAGCAACAATCTGAACGTAGGCATGGGCAGCGGCGAGCGGGTGCTGACGGCGCTGTTCCAGTCCTGTACTGCCAGAACGGCAGGCTTCAACTCCGTTGACCCGGCGGCTATGACCGCCGGCAGCAAGCTGGTGATGATGGCTCTGATGTTCATTGGCGGCAGCCCCGGTTCCACGGCAGGCGGCATCAAGACCACCACCATTGTGGTGATCCTCATGTATACGCTGGCGGGGATTCGTCATGAGCGGGGCGCCAATATTTTTGGCCGTAGTCTGGGAGAGGAAGAACTCCATAAGGCAGTTTATGTATTTTTTGTAAATCTGCTGTTTGTGCTCTGCGGCACTATCGTTGTTTGTGGTCTGCAAAATTTGCCGCTGACGGATGTATTATTTGAGGCCTTTTCCGCCATGGGCACTGTAGGCATTTCCACAGGCATCACCCGGGAGCTGATCCCGGCGTCCCAGCTGGTCATTATCTTTTTGATGTACTGCGGCCGTGTGGGCAGCATTTCCTTTGCCGTAGCCCTTATGGAACGGAAGGCAACGCCGCCGGTGACCATGCCGGCGGAAAAGATCAATATTGGTTGAGTAATTGGGAAAAATAAGGAGGAAGGGTTATGAAATCCTTTTTGATTGTAGGAATGGGCTCTTTTGGACACCATCTTTGCCGGAGTCTGGCGGAGAATGACTGTGAGATCATGGTGGTGGACCGATTCGCGGAGGCGGTGGAGGATGTACTGCCTTTGGGTGTCAGCGGCAGAGTGGGAGACTGTACCAATCCGGAGGTGCTGCGCTCCTTCGGCATCAATCTTTTTGATGCCTGTTTTGTGTGCATGGGCACCAATTTCAAGAATAGTCTCCAGATCACCAGTTTTTTGAAGGAATTGGGGGCAAAGAAGGTCTATGCCAAGGCCGACGAGGATATTCAGGCCAAGTTTTTGAAGCGCATCGGCGCCGACGAGGTCATTTACCCGGAGAAAAACGTGGCAGAACAGATCGCCATTGCCGCCTGCTCCGACAATATTTTCGACTGCATCCCCTTTGTGGAGAATTATTTTATTGCCGAGATCCAGCCTATGGAGCGGTGGCTGGGAAGAACGGTGGTGGATGTGAATTTCCGGGCGCGGTACAATCTGAATATCGTGGCCGTGAAACGGGGCGAGGAAGTGATTCCTATTTCCGGCCCGAATTATGTCTTTACGGAGGAAGAACATCTGATGGTATTGGGACACATTGATGATATCAGGAAAATCGCCCATTGATATGAAGATACG
>CALWKZ010000032.1 GCA_944381385.1 uncultured Anaerotignum sp.
GCCTATCTGGAGGATTTTCCCGAGGATTCCCAATGGCTGAATATCATTTACGAAAACGGGGAGCGGAGCTTTACCATGGAGATTCCCCTGACACAGAAGGAGGGAGAGGAATGAAAAGAAAAAAACAAATCGTACTATATCTCCTTCTGATGGCAGTCTGTGTATGGGGGTATTTATGGCTCCATGATCTGAGATTATCGCCGGAGTCCTATTTCCGGGCCAGCGAAAGAATGGATCATGTGGGGCCATGCGAGGAGATTTTGGCGGAGATGGACTGCGGCGAAGGGAAATACTTCATGCTGGGCAAATGGGGAGAGGATCTTTATTACTGCATGATGGAACGGCGCAGAGGAATTTTCTGGACGGGCGCCGGAAGGGAATATTTCACCCGGTCTTATCTGGAGGAGTATGACCAGAAGATCATGGCGAGATATTACTGGACCCATGATTTTCTCTTTGGCATCTGCACAGAGGAGGATGCTGTGGAGGTATCCTTCCGGCTGGAGGACGGAGAAGAGAATGTTTTGCTGGAAGGCACGCTGCCGGTGAGAGAGGACGGCATTTTCTTTGGCGGCAATATCCGCGGCGTTATGTCGGAGGAGGCGGTTTATCCGGCAACCTTGATCGCCACGGACCAGGACGGAAATATCGTTGCGAAATATTGAAAATAGTATGGACTTGCAGAAAATCAAAAAGCTCCATCCAAAAAGGCTCCGGGAGCTCTTTGCGCCGCAAAGATTCCGGGGCGTTTGTTTTCTGAGGAGGATGCCTGAAAAGGGCTTTTTTTGGTAGGAAGGATGGCGGCAGAGAAAAGGAGGATAAAAAAATTGAAAAAAAGTGTTGACAAAAGAAACTGTGTTTGGTATGATATACAAGCCGTCAAACGACGACAGGATTAGCCCGAGTGGCGGAATTGGCAGACGCACAGGACTTAAAATCCTGCGAGGTAAAACTCGTACCGGTTCGATCCCGGTCTCGGGCAGCTTCCTTTTGATGGTGGAAATCTGTATATGCCCAGATAGCTCAGTTGGTAGAGCAGAGGACTGAAAATCCTCGTGTCACTGGTTCGATTCCGGTTCTGGGCACTTTGTGCGCGAGTGGCTCAGTGGTAGAGCATCGCCTTGCCAAGGCGAGGGTCGCGAGTTCGAATCTCGTCTCGCGCTTTCGGAGAGTATCTTTAGATACTCTCCCGGATTTCCAAAAAATAAAACTTGACAGGAGAAAAGAAGTTTGATACAATATCTCTTGTCAGCAAATATGCGCGAGTGGCTCAGTGGTAGAGCATCGCCTTGCCAAGGCGAGGGTCGCGAGTTCGAATCTCGTCTCGCGCTTTGAGAGAGTATCTTCGGATACTCTCTTTTTTGCATATGCAGAAAAAGAATGTCGGAGAAAGCCGGCTTTCTGTCCAAAGAAGGCTGTCCTTTGAAGGCGGGAGTATGCTAAAATAGAAGCAGAGGAATCAGAAGCGGAAAAGGAGGGGACTTTATGGAAAAAAGAAGAATGGAAAATATCGGCGCGGAGCCGTCAATGCTGGGCTTTGGCTGTATGCGTTTCCCGACCCTGCCCGATGGGAAGATCAACGAGGCGGAGGCGGAAAAGATGCTGGACTATGCCCTGGCCCATGGTGTGACCTATATTGATACGGCGTATTTTTACCACGACGGCGCCAGCGAGCCTTTCGTGGGGCGGGTGCTGGAAAAATACGACAGGGATTCCTTCTATCTGGCCACGAAAATGCCGACCTGGATCTTAAAGGATGCCGAGGACGCCAAGCGGGTATTCCAGGAGCAGCTGGGCCGTTTGAGGACGGATCATATTGATTTTTACCTGCTGCATACCATGGATCGGAAGAAATGGCAGGGTGTATTGGAGCTGGGTATCCTGCCGGTGCTGGAGGAACTGAAAAAAGAGGGGAAGATCCGGTATCTGGGCTTTTCCTTCCATGACGAGTACGAGGTGTTTGAGGAGATCCTTACCTACCGGAAATGGGATTTCTGCCAGATCCAGCTGAATTATATGGATACGGAGGAGCAGGCCGGCAAGAAGGGCTATCAGCTGGCGGAAAAGCTGGGTGTGCCTATGGTGATTATGGAGCCTGTCCGGGGCGGCGCTCTGGCGGGATTTTCGCCGGAAATGAACCAGCGGTTTTATGATCTGGACGAAAAGGCTTCCGTGGCTTCCTACGCCTTGCGGTTCGTGGGCAGCCTGCCCAATGTGAAGGTGATCCTCAGCGGCATGAGCACCATGGAGCAGGTGGAGGACAATATCCGTACCTTTTCTCCCTTCCGGCCCTTGAACGAGGCGGAGCGGGAGGTCATCGGAAAAACGGCGGTGGAATTGAAGGCGCGGATACAGAACGGCTGCACAGGCTGCCGGTACTGTATGCCCTGTCCCCATGGGGTGGATATTCCCGGCAGCTTCAAGATCTGGAACACCTATCATATGTACCGGAAATACGAAAGCGTCCGTTTCCCTTGGGAAGGCATGGAGGCGGAGAAGAAGCCCGTAAACTGCGTGGAATGCGGCAAATGCGAGGCGGCTTGTCCCCAGAAAATCCCTATCCGGGAGCATCTGAAACGGGTGCAGGCTGATCTGGACGGCAGGATCTGGGATGCGTAAAGGAGAGAAAAGGATGCAGGCATTGGAACAGGCAAAAGCCGATCTGGAAAAAGAAGGGGTGACCTTCGCTCTGGTGGGGGCGGAGGGAGAACGGTTCCATTCGGCAAAGAAGGGCATCGCACCGGTTATGGAGCTTTTGGCGGAACAGCCCGGCCTGCTGCGAGGGGCCGCGGCGGCGGACCGTGTGATTGGAAAAGCGGCGGCTTTTCTGCTGCTCTA
>CALWKZ010000033.1 GCA_944381385.1 uncultured Anaerotignum sp.
GCGCTATCCAGCACGTAGCTGGTATGGAAGGTTCCGAACTGGTAATCTCCATCAACAAGAACGACACAGCTCCTATTTTCGAAGTATCCGACCTGGGTATCGTAGGCGACGTAAAAGTTATCCTGCCTAAACTGGCTGATGCTATCAGAAAATACAAAGCAAACAAAGTTACAAACTAATTTCTGCATAAGAAAAAAGTTGCAAAGGGCTTCCCGAAAGGGAAGCTCTTTTTTTGCTGTCTATTTGCGGAGAACGCATTCGTTGGAAGAAGGGAAAATCAATAAAGCGGTGGCGAGAGAACGCGTTGGGATGCGAAAGCAAGGCGAAAAAGGGAGGAGCAACGGAGAGGAAAAAATTTGTTTTTCAGGAGGAGATAGAAGGAGGCGCCGACAAGGGGGAAGATTTTTTGCGGCGGATATTTTGTTGAAAACTGCTGTGTGTTTTGCAAGGAAATGAGACAAATATGAGGAAATGGTTGGAAAATAGACTTTCCATATATAGTATGGTATAATATCTGCATAGCGGAAAATGGCGGAAAATGTATTTTTCCATAAAAAAAGACATAAAGATGGAAGGTGAAGATTTGTTAGAGAAAGAAATGCAGTTTCAGTTTAATGATATTTTTGAGATGGAGCATCCGGAAATCATATTAAGACAGGCCTATCCTTTTATGGAGTTGATGATGGAATATCAATGCGCTTTGATGGAAGTGGAAACAAAGCTAAACGTACTGAACGAGGAGTTCGCGTCCAAATACAAGAGAAATCCCTTTGAGTCCATCAAGTCCAGAATCAAGGAGCCTTTGAGCATCATCAACAAGATGAAACGGAAAAACCTGGAGCTGTCTGTGGAAAGCATGGAGCAGAATTTATTTGATATTGCCGGTATCCGGGTGATCTGTTCTTTTTGTGATGATATTTATACCATTGCGGAACTTTTGACCAGACAGGACGATATTATATTGGTGGAGACAAAGGATTATATCAAGAATCCAAAGCCTAACGGATATCGGAGCCTGCATCTGATATTGGATATCCCTATTTTTCTTTCCTCCGGAAAAAAGCATATGAAGGTGGAGGTACAGTTCCGTACCATTGCCATGGATTTTTGGGCAAGTCTGGAGCACAAATTGAAGTATAAAAAAGACATTGATCATTCCGAAGAGATCGCCGCGGAACTGAAGGAATGCGCGGATGTGATCGCTTCTATGGATTGCAGAATGCAGGAAATCAGAAATAAGATTGAGGGGAATTTATGAGTAATGAGGAAAAGGATCGCTCCTTGATTTTGGAGAAAAGCAAGAGCGGCGTCCATCGCGCCGTTTTTGGACGGGCTACGGTTATTGCACTGCTGGTAGCCATTCAGGCGATATTGATGATTCTGGTATTTGATTCATTCAGCAGGAATGTGCCTTATGTTTTTGGGGGACATGTGATATTCGCGCTGATCATCACACTGGTCATCATCAACCGGCCGGGAAATCCGCAGATGCAGCTGCCATGGGTCATCATTACGCTGATTTCGCCGATTGTGGGCGGATTGCTGTATCTGTTTGTGGAGAGCCACCCGGGACAGCGCATTTTGGAAAAACGTCTGGAAAAGGCATACAAAGAAACAGCCCAGTATATCCAGCAGGACGAGGGGGTTCTGGAACGGCTGGAGGAAGCGGACGTGGGGACGGCCAATATGGCGAAATATATCCGCAGGCATGGAAATTATGCTGTCTATGAAAATACGGAGGCTGTATTTTTTCCTTTGGGCGAGGACAAGTTCCGGGCTATGCTGGAGGAACTGGAGAAGGCGGAAAGCTATATTTTCATGGAATATTTCATTATAGAAAAAGGGTTTATGTGGAGCAGCATTTTGGAGATTTTGAAACGCAAGGCAGAGCAGGGCGTAGAAATACGAATCATGTACGACGGCACATGCGCCTTTAATTATCTGCCCTATGGATATCCCAAGGAGCTGGAAAAGCTGGGTATACGATGCAAGATGTTTTCTCCGATCCGTCCGGTGCTTTCTACCCATTACAACAACCGGGACCACAGGAAGATACTGGTGATCGACGGGAAGGTAGGATTTACGGGCGGCGTAAATATCGGGGATGAATATATCAATCGGAGAGAGGTATACGGACACTGGAAGGACACGGCGGTGATGCTGAAAGGCGACGCCGTAGAGGGTTTGACCCAGATGTTTTTGCAGATGTGGAATGTAACGGAGCGGAAAGAGGAGTATGGCCGTTATCTGCCGGGGATACGGGGAGAGAGAAAGGCGGGACAGGGATTTGTACTGCCTTTTGGAGACAGCCCCTTTGATACGGAGCTGATCGGGGAAACCGTATACCGGGATATTTTGGATCGGGCGGAAAAATATGTGCATATCATGACGCCCTACCTGATCATAGACGATCTGATGATCGCTTCTTTGAGCTATGCGGCAAAGCGAGGCGTAGACGTAAAGCTGATCCTGCCCCATATTCCTGATAAAAAGATCCCCTTTGCCCTGGCCAGAGGCCACTACAGACAGCTGCTGAAGGCAGGGGTAAAAATTTATGAATATACGCCGGGATTCGTCCACGCGAAGGTATTTGTCAGTGACGATAAGAAGGCGGTCGTGGGCACCATCAATCTGGACTACCGCAGTTTGTATCTCCATTTTGAGTGCGGCGCGTTTTTCTATGAGGCGCCGGTGGTGTACGATGTGGAGGCGGATTTCCAGAAAACGCTGGAACAGTGTCTGGAGATCAAGCTGGGAGACA
Source organism: uncultured Anaerotignum sp. (assembly GCA_944381385.1). Lineage (GTDB taxonomy): Bacteria > Bacillota > Clostridia > Lachnospirales > Anaerotignaceae > Anaerotignum. The sequence goes on from CALWKZ010000033.1 coordinate 2,762, forward strand.
GGAAGAATTGGCCCATGGGCCAGCGGATTGTGGGCAAATTGTTAAAGGTACTGGCACCGCTGATGTAAACAGAACCCCAACAGTTTTGGGGAATTGATAAAAAAAGATGGCTGGAATCCTTGTGAGGGTTTCAGCCATATTATATTTTGAGGAAGCGTGATGGAGGCGGAGCGGCTGTAGTTCTGTGAGAACGTGGCAGGTGTTTCTCTCGGAAAATGAAAGTTTTTTAGAGATTTGGAAAAGTCTTACAAATAAATTAAGAAAATGGGGGGCTGGTTGACCCGAGAGGACGATTCATGCTATAAATGGGATAAGATCATGGGCAAAGCAAATCTGGAAAGGGGGACATGATATGAAAAAAAGAAGGACAGTTTTGATGGGGACGGCAGCTTGTATACTGTTGGCACAAAGTGTGTTTGCGGCGGAAAGCGAAGCGGTGCCGTCACAAAATTCCTTTCTTGTGCATACGGGAAGTGAGACTGTAAAGCTGGAGGCAGTGCCGGCTTACCTGTATGAAGGAAACAATTACTTTATGCTGCGGGATATAGGAAAAACAGCAGGATATGCTGTTGTCTGGAATGGGGAGGAAAAGACCATTTCTTTAAACAAGGACGATTCCGCCATGGATTTTGCGGGCTTAAGTGAACCGGGAACGGCGGCGGCGATCGCGAAAACGGAGCAGACGATTTTTGTGGATGGAGTGGAGTACAAAGATACCGTATGTCTGAATATAGACGGATACAATTATTTTAAACTGCGGGATCTGGCAGAGATCATGGATTTTGACTGTGGATGGGACAGTGAGACAAAGACAGTCTCCATGACATTGGGCAAAACGTCCGCGGAGGAAAAGGAGGAACTGCCGGCAGAGGAAGAGAATGAGCCAAAACAGCAGAACATTGAGGAAAAGGTCGTGTATGCGGCAGGCTCTCATGATTATGGTCAGATAGAAAGCTATTTCAGAAAAAACATTGACGAGGATTTCAAAGCAGAGGATTATATCATCACAGAGACAAATCTCAACGTGCCTACATCGGCAGCCGTTGCTTTGAATATGCGTCTGGATATCAACGGTATACCGGCGAATATTGGTTACTACGTTGTCTGCGTCGGCGGAATGGCAGAGGAAGTGACGTGGATCGGAGAGAAAAATCCTGATTTTGATATAACAAAGGCTGGAACACCGCAAATCGGTGAGGAAGAAGCGAAACAAATGGCACTGGAAGCGGATGGAACGGATTATGAAGTGGAAGAACAGAGCGTGAGATATTATTTTGATATGGAAGAACTGGCGTATAAATGTCAGGTAGAAACCGTATATAAAGGGAAAGATGGCGACACCTTCGCCACAGAGCATATTTTCTGAAAATGGACGAAGCAGGCGGAACAAAAAACAGAAAGACTGTCTTTCCTAGAAAATAATTTCAATGGAAACAAAATTGCCGGGATTCTTTGTCAGGGGACAAGGATTCCGGCAATATTTGTTTTCTTATGAGGACGGCATTGAAACAGAAGTCAGTTTTTTATGGGAAAAGGTCGAAAAAATGCGGAGAAAAAGGGGAATGAGGCGTCAGCAGTCGACAGATTGCGCGGTATGGCCGTGGTATGATAGGAAAAAATGATTCCGGACAGGCTGGGGATGGGGCACGGCCTGTTTTAAAAGGCGGAGGATTCCGCGGCTATGAGACAAGGGAGGAGACAGGATGCAGTATTATTTCGACGGTGACAGTAATTTATACGGTTATGGCGAGGAAAGGGAGGACAGCTTCACGCTGCCGTCCAAGATCCGGCAGATGGGCGCCATAGAGGAAAATCTGAAAATATACATGGAGGACTACGTTTACACTTATCTGTACCAATATGGGAAAAGCGGCGGTGGGACGGAAAAGCTGGCGGCGCTGGTAGGACAGCATCTGATCATAGACGATCAGCAGACGCTGGTGATCTGCGGGGCCATTCAGGGGAAGTATGCCCAGGAGACGGGCGGCAGTTTGCAGTTCAGCGACGCGACCTGGGAGTACATTGGCAGTCAGATGGAAAAGTATTTTAAAGGGATGACGCTGGTGGGCTGGGCGCACTGTCAGCCGGGGTTTGGGTCCTTTTTGATGGCAAAGGATGAGGAATTTCACAAGGCGCATTTCCAGGAGCCGTGGCAGGTACTGTTTGCGCTGGACTCTTTGGACAAAATGGACAGCTTTTACATACAGCAGAAGGACAAGGGCGGATTGCAGCAGGCCAAGGGATACTTTATCTATTATGAGAAAAACGAGGAAATGCAGGAATATATGCTGGACCATCATGTAAGCAGGAGAAAGGAGGAGGCAGAAGGGGAAAAGCCGAAGCAGGAAGCCCCGACAGAAGAAAGAAAACGCCGCAGGCCCACGCCGGAGGAGCGCATCGACGCGGCCCAGGAGATACGAAGGGTATTGCAGAAGCGGGCAAAAGAAGCGGAGGCGGCACAGAAGAGCAGATATACCATGCTGGCGGCAGTCAGCTGTATGCTCTGTCTGGTATGCGTATGCATGGGGTTCGGATTTGTAAAGGGCCTGGAAAGGCTCAGAAGTGTGGAGATGAAGCTGGCGGCGGTACAGACCTCCTATTCGGCGCTGGCGGAGGATGTGGAAGGGGTGAAGTCACAGGCAGTTTTTTCCGCTATGGCGGCGATAGACATGTCGGCGGAGGAGACGGAAAAAGAGGAACAAGAAACGGCAGAGGAGCGAGTGCATATTGTAGAGGAGGGAGATACCTTAGGATATATCAGCAGAAAATATTACGGAGATAATTCCGGCGTGGCGCGGATCATGGAGGCCAACGGGCTGGAGGACGCCAATAAAATCGTCTGCGGACAGCAGCTGGTGGTCCCCTAAGACAGATGGATTAGAAAAGAAAAAACCGTGAGGATACAGACAAGAAAGGTCTGTGTTCTCACGGTTTTATTTTTAGGGAATGGAAAAGCAGGTCATACCCGGAACTTGACATGGACGACTTTTCCGATGATGCGCAAACGGGCGGAGTCCTCCGGCGTAAAAAGCAGAGGATCGTACTTGGGATTTTCCGCCTGTAGGATAATCAGGTCGTTTTTCTTCAGGACACGTTTGAGGGTGGCGTTTTCTCCGTCCACCATGACCACGGCGATATCGCCGCTTTCCACGTCCTCCTGCTTGCGGACAAAGACCAGGTCACCAGGGCAGATGCGGGCATTGATCATGCTGTCACCCTCCACGCGGAGATAAAAATACGTATAGCCGGGTGAGAGCTCCGCGGCGTCTACGGTTTCGTATTCCTCGATATTTTCCATAGCGAAGGCGGGCAGACCGGCGTGTACGGCACCCAACACAGGTACGTGGACGGAAGAAGAAACAGGATGTATTTCCGCCGGAAGGTAGCCGCAGGAGACCATGAGCTCCTCATAAGAAACCTGGGGGCCGGCGATGGCCTTCAGCAGGTCGGGGGAAGGCGGGCGGTCCAGGCGAAGGTTCAGATATTTGGATAAGTAAGTACGGTTGAAACCGGTGCGTTCCGCAAATTCGGTGGTGGTGGCGCCATTGAGGAGTTTTTCCAGCTGCTGCTGAAAAAGATGCTTTTGGAACATGAGGCGGCCTCCTTTCTATATAAAAACGGGTTTTTCGTTAGTCTGAGTATAACAGAAGAAGGGAAAAGAGGCAATAAAATGTGAAATAAGTTGACAAACAGGAAAGAAGATAGTATATTATAAGAACAAATGTTCGCATAATGTGATGGATAATATTTTGTAATAGGTAAATCTGATTCTGTATGTGAAAAAAATTAACAAAAAGGAGGGGGAGGAATGGCACGAGGGATGCATGAATTTCTGGAGAAGGAGGCGGAAAGCCCCAAAGGGCAGATAAAGCGGCGGCTGCTGTACTGGGGCGGAGCCATGGAAATCTGTGCCAGGAAACAGGAGGAGATACGGCGGCTGCTGCGGCTGCGGCAGGAATGCGCCGCCTGGGAGGAAGCGGAAGGACGTACGCTGGGCGCCAGATATGAAAAGGAGGCGGAGCGGATACAGGCGGAGATCGACAGGGTGCTGAAGGAGAAAGAAGAAATGGACCGATGGGTGGATCAGCTGCCGCCGGAGGAGCAGCAGATGGTATATCTGCGGTACGTAAAGGGTTATGGATATGATTATATCGCTATGAAGAAGCATATGAGCCGGGCTACCTGCTTCCGGGTACTGGATCGGGCACTGGAAAATTTGATGGAAATGGAAGGTTGAGACTTTTTGAGACTTTTTTTCCGGTAGCATAAGGGTGCAGCGGAAAACAGAAGAAAAGGGGGCGGAGCATGACAGGCAACAAAAGACTGACGAAGCTGCAAAGAGCTTATTGCGAGAGCGCTGCCAGGGGCAGGAGCCCCACAGAGGCGGCAAAGGAAGCAGGGTATAAAAACCCGGCGAGGGCGGCTGCGGCGCTGGAAAAGAAACCGGAGGTGCAGGCGAAGATTCTCCGGCTGAAAGAGGCAGAAGCGAAACAGACTCCCGAGGAAGAGCCGGAGGTGGCAGATCAGACGGAGATCCTGGAATTTCTGACCCAGACCATGCGGGAGGAGAAAGAACCCAGAATCCGGATGAAGGCGGCGGAGCTTCTGGGGAAGCGGGCAAGGCTGTTTCAGGAGCCGGAGGAAACGGAGGGCCGTGTGGTGATCGTGGATGATGTGAAATGACGGAGAAAAAAAGGATACGGCTTTCCGATGTGATCGCGCCGGGATTTTATCCGGTACACCGGAGTCTGGCAGGAAAGCGGCACACCCACTACTGGCTGAAGGGAGGCCGGGGAAGCGGAAAGTCTTCGTATATCTCTATAGAGATCATATTGGGCATCATGGCGGATGAAAACGCCAACGCGGTAGTCCTGCGGAAGGTAGCCGCTAATTTGAAGGACAGCGTTTTGGCACAGCTTTTATGGGCTGTACAGGCTTTGGGCGTAACGGAGGAATGGGAAAGCAAGGTATCGCCTATGGAAATGATCTACAAAAGGACCGGACAGAAGATCATTTTTAAGGGGGCGGATCAGCCCAGAAAGATCAAGTCCTCAAAATTCCTGCATGGGTATGCCAAATATATCTGGTACGAAGAGGTGGACGAGTTTCAGGGGATGGAAGAGATCCGGACCATCAACCAGAGCCTGATGCGGGGCGGCGATTACTTTGCCGTGTTTTATTCCTACAATCCGCCCAAAAGTCTGAAAAGCTGGGTTAATCAGGAGGCGCTGGCAGAGCGGCCGGACAAGCTGCTTCATCACAGCACTTATTTGCAGATGCCGAAAGAATGGCTGGGAGAACAGTTTTTTCTGGAGGCGGAGTATACAAAGGAACGGAACGAAGAGGCCTACCGCCACGAATATCTGGGCGAGGCCGTCGGCGCCGGCGGGGAAGTGTTTCATAATCTGGTGTTCCGGCAGATCACGGCGGAGGAAATCGCCGGATTTGACCGGGTGGCCAGAGGGCTGGACTGGGGGTATGCCGCGGACCCGCTGCATTACACGGTAAACCACTACGACAGCGCCAGGCGGCGGCTGTATCTTTTTTATGAGATACATAAAACAGGTATGAGCAACCGGCTCCTGGCGGAAGAAATCCGGAAGGAAGGGCCGGGCCAGCAGAGGATCGTCTGTGACAGCGCGGAACCCAAATCTATTGCAGAGCTGCAGGAGTATGGGCTTATGGCGGTGCCGGCAAAGAAGGGGCCGGACAGTGTGGCCTATGGCATGAAATGGCTCCAGGATCTGGAGGAGATTGTCATTGACCCCGTGCGATGCCCGCACACGGCCAGAGAGTTCGGCGGATACGCGCTGGAAGAGGATGGGCAGGGGGGATGGAAGGCCAGGTACCCGGACCGGGACAATCATTCCATTGACGCGGTGCGTTACAGCCGGGAGGAGGATATGCGGCGGATCCGCGTCCGGTAGCAAAGGAGGAAGCGATGTATTTATCAGAAATGGAACTGCTGAAAGCGAGACTTTCGGCAATGGGCAGGCTTAGCGAAAGCAGGGTATTAGAGGAGATCCTGCTTTCTGACGAGAACAGCGAAGAAAAAAAGAAGATGCGGGAGGGAGAACGGTATTTCCGATGTGAGCATGACATCCTACGGGAGGACTTCAGAAGAAAACCTGTTTCGGAGACCCCGGAGGGGGAAGGAGAGGTCCTTCGGAATTTCTATAATCCTAACCGCAGCAATCACCACTGCGTCAATCCCTTCCACCATACGCTGGTGGCCCAGAAGGCCGCGTATTTGGTGGGGCGGGAGCCTACGATCACTGTAAAAGGGGATGGAAAAACATTTGCCGCCGAGCTGGAGGGCTTTTGTGACGAGGAAATGAACCGTACCCTGTACCAATGGGTAGTGGGCGCTGCCAACAAAGGGGTGGAATACCTGCATGTGTATTATGACGAGGACGGCAGCCTGGACTACTGCATTGTGCCGGCGGAAGAGATGATCGTTTTCTATGACGAGGTACATCAGAAGGAGATGGTGGAAGCCATACGGTATTATACGATCACAGTGCTGGAGGAAGGCAGAGAACGGCTCCGCCGGAAAGTAGAGTGGTGGACCAAGGAGGATGTGACCTACTACACGGAAAACGATAAGGGCGTTTTTTACCGGGAAAGGAAGCTGCCCCACTGGCAGGTGAGCCAGACGGAAGGAGAAGCGGAAAGCGTCTGTGTTCCCCATGGATGGGGCAGGGTGCCTTTCATCCCTCTGCGCAACAACAGCAGGCAGATGACAGACCTGGAGCTGGTGAAAGGGCTGATCGACGCTTACGACTATATCAGCAGCGAAGGCACCAACAATCTGCTGGATCTGGTGGATCTGTACTGGGTGATTCAGGGATACGGCGGAGAGACGGCAGGGGCCATCGCAAAAAAATTGCAGATCAACAAAGCAGTGCAGATCAGCGATACCAGCGGCAGGGTGGAGGCCAAGCAGGTGGCATTGCCCGTGGAAGGCAGGCTCAGCTGGATGAAGGCGCTGCGGAAGGATATTTTCCACTTTGGCATGGGCGTGGATACGGACAGCGAAAACTGGGGAAAGGCGCCCAGCGGCGTGGCACTCCAGTTTCAATATGCCATGTTTTATCTGAAGATCAATGAGATTGTGCCGGAGATCAGAAAGGCCGTAAAGGAATTCCTGCGCTTTGTAACGGAGGACTGGAACCGCAGAGATAACGGAGCGCGGAACTGGAAGGATATCCAGGTACTGCTGAACACCAGCGGTATTACGGACGATCTGGAAACGGTACAGATGATACGGGAATCGGAAGGACTGGTCAGCGAAAAGACGCTGCTGGGCAGACATCCTTTTGTGGAGGATGTGAACCGGGAAATGGCCCAGCTGGAGGAAGAAAGAAAGGAGAAAAAGCATGAAAAAGGAAATGTGGATGGAAACAGGAGCAGCGGCAGAAGGAACGATGGACAAAACCGCAGGGATGCTGGCGGCACTGGAAGAGAACAATCGACTGCTGGAGGAAAAAAACCAGAGACTGATGGAGGAAAAAGCGGCGGCGGAAAAAGAGCTGCTGGAAGTGAAAAAAACAGCGGCGGCGGAAAGAATGGTTCTGGAAGCGGGCGGCAGAAACGCGAAGGCCATCCTGGCGCTGGTGGATCTGGAAGGAATGGAATTTGACGAAAAAACAGGGCTGGCAGGTATGGCGGAAGCGCTGGAGCAGGTAAAGGCAGAAGCGCCCTATCTGTTTTTGGAGAGAAAAGAGAAAACCGTAGGCACAGGCTTTGCGCCCAGCCAGCAGAAAAAAAGGGAAAGCGAGATCAGCAGACAGTTTAAAAGTGCACTGAGAAGATAAGGAGGAGAAAGCATGAACACAATGGAATACGCGGCAGTATTTATGCAGGAGCTGGACAGTCAGATGGTGGAAAATTCCACCTCCGGCTGGATGGAGGCCAACGCCGGACAGGTACAGTACAGCGGCGGCGCGGAGGTGAAGATCCCCAAAATGCAGATGAGCGGTCTGGGGGATTACGACAGGGAAAACGGTTTTGCCAAGGGCAGTGTTTCCGTGGCTTACGAGTCAAGAAAAATGACACAGGACAGAGGCAGAACATTCCAGGTAGACGCCATGGATGTGGATGAGACCAACTTCGCGGCGGCGGCAGGCAATGTGATGGGGGAATTCCAGAGAACAAAGGTGATCCCGGAAATCGACGCCTATCGCTACAGCACCATCGCGGCACTGGCACAAACAGCCGGAAGGCAGAAAACATATACTCCGGCGGTGGATACCATCTGGCAGAAGCTACTGTCAGATATTACGGAGGTCAGAGATGTGGTAGGCGATGGTGTGGAGATTGTCATTACCATGTCCGCTAAGACGGCGGGCCTGCTGGACCAGGCCAAGGGTGACAGCCAGCTGATCCAGAGCGGCGAGTTCATCCAGGGAGGCGTTCATCTGAAGGTGAAAGAGATCGACCAGTGTGCCGTGATCCGTGTGCCTTCCGCCAGACTGAAAACAAAATACGTTTTTTACGACGGCGTCAGCGAGGACGAGGAAGCAGGCGGATTTGAGGCGGCGGCGGACGCCAAGGACATCAACTGGATCATTGCGGTGCGTCATGCGCCCATTGCGGTTTCCAAAACAGATGTGACCAGAATCTTTGACCCGATGACCAATCAGAACGCTAATGCATGGAAGATCGATTACAGAAAGTATCACGATCTTTGGATCACAGACAACGGTATGGACGGTATTCTGGTCAGTGTCAACAATGCGTAAGGCGGCGGTAAGATGCGGGAAAGAGTATGGGAAGGACTGAAAAAGCTGCGGGCAGAGGCGGCGGAGGACGCCGCCCTCGCCTTCGCGGTCCAAAGAAGCGTGGATATGGTTTTGGGCTACTGCGGCGGGACGGAGGTGCCGGAGGCGCTGGAATCTGTCTGTATAGCTTTGGCTCTGGCATTGTATGACAGCGCGGAAGGGCTGAAGGCGGTTAAGGAAGGCAATGTAACCGTAGAATTTTCGGAAAAAAAGGAAAAAGATCTTCTGCTGGTCTATCGGGAGGAGCTGGACAGATTCCGAAAGGCCGGTTGGTGAGAAAGGAGATGGGGCAATGGCGACTTGGCAGGCAGCGAAAAAAGCGGTGGAAAGGCGATTCTGCGACAGATGCAGTGTGACGGGGCAGCATTCGGAAACGACGGCCTGGGGCGAGGAGCGGTATGTGTTAGAGGAGCCTTATGAGATGGTCTGCCGTTTGGTGGAATCGGGTGAGGGAACCGAGCTGGAAGGCCTTTTGGCTTATGGGCAAAAGGAAGCCCTTCTTCTGTATCCGGCGGAAGAATGGATCGGTCCCGGCAGTCAGGTGGAAGTGACGAAAAAAAGCGGACGTGTGGCGGTTTTTTACACGGTGGGAGAAAGCGTGGATTATCAGACCCACAGAGAAGCGGTACTGACCAGCCGCAGTCCCTTTTAAAAGGAGGCGGCTATGGAAGAAAAGGATTGGCAGAACGTGCTGAAGCAGGCGGTCTGCAAGGAGCTGAAGGACAGGTTTTCTCTGGCGGTCTACGCAGAGCCGGCGCCCCAGAAGATTCAGATGCCCTGTTTTACGGCAGAGGTGACAGAATGCAGCCAGAAGCGGCTTTTGGGCAGACGGCGGGAAATGCGGGTAACGCTGGAGATCGGATACCACACGGAAAACCGGCTGAGCGGACGGGAAGAAGCGCTGCAAATCGCGGAGGAGCTTTATGACTGCCTTTGGCTAGTGGGAAGCAGCGAGAAATTCTGTGCCGAGACCATGGGCCATGAGACGAAAGAGGGACAGATGGTGTTTCGGGTATGTTACTGTTGGCATGTGGTGCAGCAGGAAAAGGAGACGCTGATGCAGCGGCTGGAATACAACGGAAGAAAGGTCGTGGGGTATGGACAGGACATCGAGATTTAGCGGGAAACAGCTGGCGGAAAGCCAGACATACCGGGAAAGCAGGGATCTGCTTTTGGCGGTGTTGGAAAAGGACAGCATGTATACAAGACAAGAGGCGGAGGCGGCCATGGAGGCTTACCGCAGAAAACAGAGCGTAGGAAAGGAGAAATAATATGGCATTAGGCGGAGGCACCTTTTTGGTGCAGAATAAGGTACTGCCAGGGGCGTATATCAATTTTGTTTCCAGGCCAAGAGCCATGGGGACTCTGGGCGAAAGAGGCATTGTTTGTATGGGGCTGCCCCTGGATTGGGGAGAAGAAGGCATGATCTGTGTGGATGCAGAGCAGTTTCAGATGGATTGCAGAAATATTTTCGGCTATGGGTACAGCCATGAGAAGATGAAACAGCTGCGGGAGCTGTTCCTGGGGGCGGAAACGGCGCTGATCTACCGCTTAAACAGCGGACAGAAGGCATCTCTGACCAGAGGCGGGCTGACAGCAACAGCAAAATACAGCGGCGCCAGGGGGAACGATATCCGTATCACTGTAGCGGAAAACGTAGACCAGGAAGAAAAGTACGATATCATGACCTATCTGGATCTGGAGCTGGTGGATACGCAGACCGTGGCGGCAGTCGATGAGTTGGAGGATAACGCTTTTGTAGTGTTTTCCGGCAACGGTCCTTTTGAGGTGACCGTAGGAGAGCCGCTGACAGGAGGAGCCACCACAAAGGCAGACGGAAGCTCCTATGAGAAGATGCTGAAAGCGGCGGAAAAAGAAGTTTTTACGGTATTGGCCTATGAAGGAGAGGACGAGATTACCAAAAAGCTCTTTGTCAACTTTACCAAACGTCTGCGAGATGAGGAAGGCGTAAAATTCGTGACGGTGCTCTATGATTACTGCAAAGCGGATTATGAGGGCGTTATTTCCGTAGGGACGGCGCCGGAGCTGGTTTACTGGACCGCAGGCATGGAGGCGGGGGCTCAGGTCAATGAAAGCCTGACCAACCGGAAGTATGACGGGGAGTATGAAGTGGACGCCAAGGATACGAAGCGGAATTTTGAGGAAGGCATCCAGAATGGGAAATTCCTGTTTTACGATGACGGCGGAGAGATCCGGGTCCTGCGGGATATTAACACGTTTACTTCCTTTGAGAGCAATAAGAACAGCGATTTTACCTCCAACCGTGTGGTACGGGTGCTGGACAGTATTGCCAACGATGTGGCAAGGATCTTCAGCGATTATTACCTGGGCAAGCGCAGCAACAATGCCAACGGAAGGAATCTGCTGAAGGCGGAGATTCTGGCATATCATGAGCAGCTCCAGCAGATCGAGGCCATTGAAAACTTTACGGCGGAGGACGTGACAGTGGCCCAGGGCACGGAAAAACAGGATGTAGTGGTCTATGAAAATGTGCAGCCCACAGATGCCATGGAGAAGCTGTATATGAGAGTGGAAGTAGTATAAAAGGAGGATGGGAATGGGCTATTTAAAGGCAAAGGATACGGTAAACGGCGCCTTGGGCACCTGTTTTGCCATCATTGACGGAAAGCGGTACGAGCTGATGCAGGTGAAAAATGTGACTGCGTCCGTAAAAAAGATGAAAACAGAGATCCCGATTCTGGGGATGACAGGAAAGCAGCATAAAAGCGGCGGCTGGGAAGGCAGCGGCAAGATGACGGCGTATTATGTTTCCAGTTTGTTTCGGGAGCTGATGATGAAGTACATGAAAAACGGAGTGGATACGTATTTTGAGCTGATGATTACCAATGAGGACCCTACCGGCGCCACAGGAAAGCAGACGGTGCTGCTGAAGGATGTGAACATTGACGAGATGGTGATCTCCAAGCTGGACGTAAATCAGGCGGCTATGGATGAGGAGCTTTCCTTCACCTTCGGCGATGTGGATCTGCTGGATAAGTTCACGGAATTGTCTTAAGAAAAAGGGCGGGCGGAGAGGAGAAAGGAAATCATGGAGCAGAACATTTTTTATAAAGAGAAGGCCGCGCCTTTAGAGGACCGGGAAATCTGGATCTCCGGCAGATTCCAAAGAGACGGAAAAGAGCTGCCATGGCGCATCCGGGCCATGAGACAGGAGGAAAATCTGGAGATACAAAAGAGCCGGTCATGGGAGGAAAAGGAATATCTGGCGGAGGTTATCGCCCGATGTGTGGTCTTTCCTGATCTGCGGGACGCCGCTTTGCAGGACAGCTATGGTGTTTTGGGGGCGGGCAGGCTCCTGGAAAAAATGCTGACGGCAGGGGAGTTTGCTCTTTTGCGGGATGCGGTGGAGGAAATCAACGGATAGGAAGGAGGGAAGTTTGTGTACCGAATTTATTTGAAGCAGGGAGAAAAGCAGTTTTTGTTTCCTGTGACACCTGCAAAAATAGAAACGAAGACGGAGAGCGGGAATCAGACGGTATCCATACTGGAAATGGGGCAGATGAATCTGCTGCGGTATCCCAAACTGCGGCAGGTGCGGTTCACGGCGCTCTTTCCCGGCAGACAGTATCATTTTGTGCAGGTGGAGGACGGATTTCATGAGCCTTCTTATTATCTGGGACTGTTGGAGGAATTCCAGCGGTCGAAAAAGCCCGTACAGTTTCTGGTGCTCCGTCGTCTGGCGGACGGAAGCCAGATTTTCTGCGATGATCTTTCAATGGCCATGGAGGATGTGCAGATCACGGAAAAAGGCGGCGAGCAGGGGGATTTTTGGGCAGAGATCCTGCTGCGGGAATACAAAGAGGCGAAGAGCGTAAAGTACCAGGCGGCAGCAGAGGGGGACAAAACGATTTTGTCCGCTTCGGGAATCCAGAGAGAGGAAAAGGAAACGCCGAAGACTTATACGGTGCAGAAAGGGGACAGCCTGTGGGCCATTGCGCAGAAAAATTATGGCAGCGGCGCGAAATATAAAGAAATCGCTGAGAAAAACGGCATCAGCAATCCGAATCTGATCTATCCGGGGCAGGTGCTGCAGTTATGAGCATTCGGCTATTATTGGAGCACGGGCAGGCGGTATATGACGCCACAAATATCGTAACGGACGGCGTGATCTGGGAGAGCAGCATGCGGGGAGAAGCAGGGAGGCTGCGGTTTTCTCTGGTGCGGGACGGTATTGTGAATTTTGTGGAAGGAGACAAGGTGCAGTTTTATACAGACGGCATCCTGAAGTTTTCCGGCTGGGTCATGACAAAAGAACGTACCCAGGAGCAGATCATACAGGTGACGGCATACGACCAGATGTTTTATCTGGCAAAAAACAGAGGTACTTATGTATATTGGGACAAGACTGCGGCGGAGGTGGTCTCTATGATCGCCTCGGATTACGGGCTGGCGGTGGGCCCGCTGGCGGATACGGGCTGGAAGATCCCGCAGCGCATCGAAGAGGGGCAGACGCTGTTGGATATGATGCTGACAGCGTTGGATTTGACGGAAGCGGCTACGGGAAGGGAATATCTTCTTTTTGACGACTGCGGCCGGCTGACGCTGAAGGAACGGAGCCAAATGGATACGGCAGGGGTGTTTTGCTGTGACGGCGGCGTTGGCAGTTATGCCTACCAGACAGATATCAGCGAGGATACCATCAACGGCGTGCGGCTGTATCAGGCGGGAAGGAAGGAAACGGAGCACCTGGCCTATGAAATGGCGGACAGCGAAAAGACAGAGCAGTGGGGCAGGCTGTATGCTTACCGTCATGTGGATTTTACGCTGAACGAGGCACAGATGAAGGAGATCGCCCAGGGGCTGCTAAAGGAAAAATGCAGGGTAAGAAAGACGCTGGTGGTGGAAAACATCAACGGAGATATAGATATCCGCGGGGGTAATTCCATTTATCTGGCGATCCCGGATCTGGCGGAGATCGGTATAGAACAGAAGGTTTTGGTGGAGCGATGTACCCACATTTATGAGGATGGCATTCACAGGATGAGGATGGAGATCAGAGTGGAGGAATGAACCTATGGAGGAAATGAGAGCCTTTTTTCAGGAGTCTGCCTATTTGCCGGAGGACAGAGAAATCGTGGTATCGGAGAGATTCCGGAAGGGAGGACGGCCTGCGGCGTGGAGAATACGGGCGCTGCGGGAGGAAGAAATGACGGCGGAGGCGGAAAAGGATCAATATGCGGGTCTATGCGCCGCGGCGGTAACGGAGCCGGAGCTTTCCGATGCCGGGCTTTGGGAAAGCTACGGAGCCAAAAGCAAAGAGGAGCTTTTGCAGAAGATGCTGACGCCGGGAGAATACCTGCGGCTGCTGGAGGCAGTGCTGGAGCTGAACGGCTACCGAAAGAGAAAACAGGAACGGAAGGAAACGGCAAAAAACTGATTCGGGAGGGCATAGACGAGGCGGATTATGCCTGCTATGCCCTCCGGCATTATGGAATACGGCCAAAGGAATGGGCGGAGATGGAGCTGGCGGAGCGGATGTTTCTGTGTGCCGTCATCGAGCTGGAAGAAGAGGAAAGAAGGAAGCAGAGGGGGTAGGGCTTTGAAGGAAAAGGAAAGTTTGTTCCTGCGGCTGCTTCGAGCCGGCAGAGGCGAGGAAAAAGGCAGAGCCGGATTTTGGGAAGAGACGGAAGAAAAAAAGTCCTTTACCAGAGAGGTTTTTCCTTTTTTTCAGAAGGAAAGGGAGATGCGGGAAGCGGAAAAATTCTTTGCGGGCACAAAGAATTTCCTGCGGGAGAGCCGCACCGAAGGGGCAGCGTCGGGAAATATGGTTTCTGTTTTCCAAAAAGAAGTTCATGAACCTGGGCAGAACCAGAGGCTGTTTTTGTCCAGGAAGGAAAGAGAGCTGTGGAAGGAAACCAAGGAGAATCTATGGACAGCACAGGGAAAAGCAGAAGGAAAGCGAGAAAGGGAGTTCTTTTTTGCGGAGCGAAAGGAAGAACAAGCCGAGGAAAAGGAAAACAGATTTTTGGAGGATGTGCGAAGGGAGTCTGCGGCATCCGCGGCTCTGGAACAAATGGAGCGGTATTTTTCTATGGAGAAGGAAGAAACAGGCGCGCAAAACGTGACGATACATATCGGGCAGGTCAAAGAGACGGCGGATGTGGACAAGATCATGGAGGAGATGACAAAGCGGCTGTGGGAAGCCCGAACCATAGGCCGCAGCAGGATAGAAAGGCGGAGATGAAATGGTAGAGATCATGAAGCAGCTGGCGCTGGACGCGGTGGACAAAGAGAGTCTGGCGGATTACCGCGTGGGGGTAGTCGCCAGCGCTTCCCCGCTGGTGATCCGACAGGAGGATGGGCCGGAGCTGACAGAGCGGTTCCTGCTCCTGTCGAGAAATGTAACGCGGCATGAGGAGCGGGGAAACATAAAGATCTGGACAGATCAGGAGCCGGACAGATGGTCCGAATACAGGGTGATACGAAATAAAGGACTGAAAGCAGGAGAAAAAGTCATCCTGGCAAAGGCGGCAGGGGGACAGCAGTATGTAGTGCTGGACAGAGTAACGGAAGGAGGAGCGGGATGATTCCAAAGAGAGAAACGGTGCTGCTGACGGATACGGTAGAGGAAAAGAGGATGCCCTCTTTCACATACGGCATGAAGGAAGAAAAGGGAGAAATTCGAGGCGGCATAGATGGTCTGGAAGCCATGCAGCAGGCTATATACAAAATATTGAGGACAGAGCGGTACCGATATCCCATATACGATTTTCAATACGGCGTGGAGCTGGAGGACTTATACGGCAGACCGGCGGCCTATGTGATCCCGGAGGCGGAAAAGAGAATCCGGGAGGCGCTTTTGGCAGATGACAGAATCCTATCTGTCAGCGAGTTTTCTTTTTCTCAGGAAGAGGGAGCGCTGGTGATCCGTTTTCAGGCGGAAACAGCTTACGGAGTGGTGGATTTGGAAAGGAAGGTGGAGGCATCCTATGTTTGAGAGCTATGAAGAATTGATGGAGAGAAAACTGGCTATGATTTCCGACAAAAGGGACAAGCGGCAGGGCAGTCTGATTTTCGATGCGATGGGGCCGAACGCGGCGGAAAGCGCGGCCTTTTACGCGGATCTGGAAATGCTGATGGACCGCACCTTTGCCGATACAGCGGCAGGAGAGGACCTGACCAGACGATGCGCGGAACGGGGCATCTGGCGGAAGGAGGCTGTGAAAGCAACCTTTTATGGCGTTTTTTTGGATCAGGAGGACGAGAATTATCCACTGAAAAAGGGAGAACGGTTTTATCTGGAGGGGCTGTATTACTGCGTGATTGGCCAAGAGGAGGACGGAAGATACCTATTGGAATGCGAGACGCCAGGGGAAATCGGAAACAGTTTTCTGGGAGAACTGCTGCCGGTACAGCACTTGGAGGGCTTAGCCACAGCAGCATTGACAGAGCTGCGGACAGACGGCGAGGACGAGGAGGACGATGAGGTCCTGCGCCAGAGATATTTGGACAGCTTTACGGCGGATGCATTTGGCGGGAATGTGGCGGATTACCGAAAGAAGGTCATGGCACTGGACGGCGTAGGCGGCGTAAAGGTCTATCCCATCTGGAACGGTGGGGGGACGGTGAAGCTGGTGGTGCTGGACCGAGGGTGGCGCAGACCTACGGAAACGGAGCTGGAAAAAATACAGACAGAAGTCGACCCACAGCAGAGAGGTCTTGGCTATGGCATTGCGCCCATTGGCCACAAAGTAACGGTAGAAGCGGCTACGGAGAAGGTGTGCGATATTTGCGCACAGCTGACCCTGGAAGAAAACGCGGCTTTAGAGACGGTTGTGGAAAAGATAGGCGCGGCCTGGGAGGAATATTTTCTGGACCTGCGGAAAAAATGGGCGGAGAGTGAGCGGCTGGCTGTGCGGATCAGTTATCTGGAGTCTGCCGCCTTGGAGGTGCAGGGGGTTGTGGATATTCAAAATACAACGATTTGCGGACAGGGGCAGAATTTGATTCTGGAGGAAGCCGAGATTCCGATTTTGGGAGAGATCGAGGTGGTATAAATGGAGAACAGGTATGAAAAATATGTACCGCCCATGCTTTTGGAGTATGTACAGTTTCGGAAAATGGCGGAACTGGAGGGGGATATTCTGGAAGAAGAAGCCCAGGCAAAAGCGGATACAGAAAACAGTCAGTGGATCCTGACTTCCGGCAAAGAGGGTCTGGAACGCAGAGCAAAATTTATGGGGCTGTGGACAGAATCAGAAGAGGATATAGAAGAGTTGCGGCAGAGAGTCCTTTTCTACTGGAACAGCCAGATGCCGTATACCTTCTTTATGCTGCTGGACTGGCTGGATGGGTACTGTGGGAAATATACTTATCGAGCGGAAATGCTGTATGACCAGTATCAGTTAAAGATTGTACTGGTGCTGGCGGTAAAGGAGAAGAAGGAGGCTGTTTATGAATGGCTGCGCTTCCGTATCCCGGCCAATATTATTTTAGAGGTGCTGCTGGACACCAATCCCCACAGAAAAGTGGGATGGCTGACCCATGGACAGATCAAGGAACTGTGCTTGAAACACGGAGAGATTCCAACCTATGATTTGTCAGCGTATGAAAAATAGAGATCACTGTTATGGAAAAAAGGGAACGTCGGAGAGGAAAAAGGCGTTCCTTTTTTATGGGAGAATGGTTTCTGGGGAGGATGTTTTTCTTTTAGATAAAAAAACCTTGCAGGGACAGAGTTTTTGTGCTAGAATATTATTACTGTGTAAAAGTATAAGTCTCGTGATTTGCGGGAAAAAATATAGGAGGTTATAGAAAATGTCTACCATCGGTTTGGTTTTATCCGTAGTTTTGCTTATTTTATCTGTATTGCTTTGTATCATTATCCTGCTTCAGTCCAAGCGTTCCGCAGGTCTGGGCGCTATCAGCGGCGGCGGCAGCGGCGACACATACTGGAGCAAGAATAAAGGCAGCTCCATGGAAGGCGCTCTGGAAAGATACACAAAGATCGGCGGCGCCCTGTTTATGATCATTGCTTTTATCATCAACTTGGTTGGCTGAGAAAGATAAGAGATGCAGAAATGCGTCTCTTTTTTTGTAAGAAAATGCGGGAGGAACCGGAAAAAGATTGACGGGGAAATACTGGATATAGATGCAGGAGGAAGTATGGAAAAAGATATTTGGACCATTAGAAAGGAAAAAATACTGGCACTCATGGAGGCGGAAGCCTATGTGCCCATGAAGCGGAAGGAAATCCGGCGGCTGATGGAGGTGCCGGAGGAGGACAGAGAAGCTTTTGACGCTCTGGTGGAAGAATTAAAGGAAGAAGGCAGTATTTTTGAGACGAAAAAAGGAAAGCTGGCGTCTCCGCAGGCATTGCAGATGGCCAGAGGGACCTTCCTTTCCCATGCCAAGGGCTTTGGTTTTGTGTCTCCGGAAAATGGCGGCGAGGATGTATTTATCCCGGCGGCAGAGACCAACGGCGCCATGCAGCAGGATCGGGTGCTCTATAAAGTGACGGGCCGCAGCGGCGGCGGAAAACGGGCCGAAGGTGTCATCATCAAGGTGCTGGAGCGGGGATTGAACCGCATTGTGGGGCTCTATGAGCAGGGCAAAGGATTTGGCTTTGTTATTGCCGATGACAGAAAGATCGGAAAAGATATTTTTATTGCCAGAGAGGACAGCAAAGGCGCTGTCAGCGGACACAAGGTTGTGGTGGAGATCACGGATTACGGCGACGAACGTCGGAACCCGGAAGGGAAGATCATAGAGATTCTGGGGCATATCAATGATCCCGGTGTGGATATTCTTTCTGTAATCCGCCGCTATGAGCTTCCGGTGGAGTTTCCTCAGGAAGTATACGATCAGATTCAGAATCTGGAGACGGAAGTCCGGGAAGTGGATAAGGAAGGCAGAGAGGATCTGCGGGATGTTCTGACCATTACCATTGACGGGGAGGATGCTAAGGATCTGGATGATGCCGTATCCCTGCGCAGGATGCGCAACGGGAATTATGAGCTGGGGGTCCATATTGCGGATGTATCCCGTTATGTGCCGGAAGGAACACCTTTGGATAAAGAAGCCTACGCCAGAGGCACCAGTGTGTATTTGGTGGATCGGGTAATCCCTATGCTGCCCCATAAGCTGAGCAACGGCATCTGCTCTTTGAATCCGGAGACGGATCGGCTGACCATGAGCTGTATCATGGAGATTGACGGGAAAGGGAATGTGGTGCATTACCGTATTGTCAATTCTGTGATCCATTCCGATTATCGTATGACTTATACGGCCGTCAGAGAGATTTTAGAGGAAAAAACACCGGCGCTTCTGGAAAAATACGCCTCCATCGTTCCTATGCTGGAGGAAATGAATGAGCTGCGGCAGATTCTGGGCGAAAAGCGGAAACGGCGGGGGTCTGTGAATTTTGATCTGCCGGAATCCAAAATCATTCTGGACGAGGAAGGGAAGCCGGTGGAAATCCGGCCGGAGGATCGGAACATTGCGACCAATCTCATAGAGGAATTTATGCTGGTATGCAATGAGACCGTGGCGGAGAGCTTTTTCTGGCAGGAAATCCCCTTTGTGTTCCGTTCCCATCAGGAGCCGGACGAGGAAAAGACAGAGAAAATGGAGCTGTTTTTGCGGGGATTTGGTTATTATGTGCGTAAAAAGGACGGGGAAATCCACCCCAGAGAGTTCCAGCGGATATTATCTCAAGTGGAAGGGAAGCCGGAAGAACGCATTATCACCCGCATGGTGCTGCGCAGCATGATGCAGGCAAGATATACGGCGGATAATCAGGGGCATTTTGGTTTGGCGGCAAAGTATTACTGCCATTTTACCTCTCCCATCCGGCGGTATCCTGATTTGGAAATCCATCGTCTCATCAAGCTGACGCTGGCGGGAGAGATGGCCGGAAAGCGGGAAGAAAGCTACCGTAAAAAAATGCCGGAAATTGCCCTGCATTGTTCCCGCAGAGAGAGAACAGCAGAGGACGCGGAACGGGACACGGACGATCTGAAGAAAGTGGAATATATGCTGGATAAGATCGGACAGACCTATGCAGGCATCATTTCCGGCGTCACCAATTGGGGGATCTATGTGGAGCTGGAAAATACCGTGGAGGGAATGGTAGCGTTGTCACAGATGGACGATGATTACTATGCCTTTGATGAGCGGGCTATGCAGGTGGTAGGCAGACGGAGCCACAAATGCTATCGTCTGGGAGACCAGGTGCAGGTAGTGGTGACCAAGGTTTCCAAAGAGCTGGGCACGGTGGATTTCGCCTTTGCGGAGGATGAGGAAAAGGATATGTAAGAATTTTGATGAAATTGTAATAGAATCGTCATTTGATTTTTGGAGAAACTATGATATAATCATCCTGCGAGAAAGTATCGCAGACAGAAAAAGAAAGTACAGGTGTGGCCAATGGCGAAGGGAAACGGAACGAAGCTGATCGCGCAGAATAAAAAAGCATATCATGATTATTTTATCGAGGAAGTGTATCAGGCGGGGATTTCCCTTGTGGGTACGGAGGTAAAGAGCCTGCGGGCGGGAAAGTGCAGTTTGAAGGAAAGCTATATCCGCATTGAAAACGGGGAGGCTTTTATTTATAATATGCACATCAGCCCCTATGAGCAGGGGAATATCTTCAATAAAGACCCGCTGCGCACCAGACGGCTGCTGCTGCACAAAAATCAGATCCGCAAGCTGGCTATGGAGGTACAGGCGGCGGGATATACCATCGTACCGCTGAAGGTGTATTTTGACCGCAGTCTGGTTAAGGTAGACATTGGCCTAGCAAAGGGCAAAAAGCTGTACGATAAGCGGGAGACCATCGCCAAAAACGATATGCGGCGCCAGGCGGAAAAAGATTTTAAGATACGCAATCTGACATTATAAAAAAGTTGTCGAAACAGCCCCCCCGTTTCAACGGGGGAAGATAGGGGGATGTAATGGTTTCGACGGGAGTCTTGAAAGTAGGGATAGCCATCCGCAGGCCGGTGAACTGCGTCATCAAGCCGGAAAATTTTTAAAAAGAAACGACAACAATAAATTAGCATACGCTGCCTAATTGCGGCAGCTGTCAACCCCGGATCTCCTGCCGTCCGGGTGCTTGGCATCGACCTGGCGGGGCACTTTTCCGCTTAAGCTTTGCGGCGGAAAAAGATTCATGAAGCTACTGGGGCATAAAGCCTGTCATTCGGCGTTATGACCCGGGAATGTCAATAGACTGACTGTGATGGGAGAGGTTCTTACAGATGGGTTTTCGGACAGGGGTTCGACTCCCCTCATCTCCATGGGAAAAGCGGGCGTTCGGACGGAGAGTTTCCGTCTGTGCGCCGTTTTTTTGGAAATACTTTTGTAGAAAAAAGGGTAAAAAGGGGGAAGCTATATGAGAAAGAGATGGATGCTGTTTTTTGCGGTGTTTTTTCTTTGCTGCGGCATATACAGCGCGCGCAGCGTCAAGGCGGAAGGGTTTCCTTATGAAATAGAGGTAAATCTTTCAAAAAATGTGGTAACGGTGTACCGGGTCAATGAAAATGGGGAATATACGGCAGTAGATAGGGCCTTTGTATGTTCCGTGGGAGAGGCAACGCCAACGGGCGTGTTCCAAACAACGGACAAGTACGAGTGGCGGCCGCTGTTTGGGAATGTATACGGGCAGTATGCGACCCGGATCACAGGCAGTATCCTGTTCCATTCCGTACCGTATTTTGAGATGTACGATAAGGGCTCTCTGGAGTACCTGGAATATAACAAGCTGGGGACCACCGCGTCCATGGGCTGTGTCCGCCTGACGGTGGAGGATGCCAAGTGGATTTATGACAATTGCCCCTCCGGTACGACGGTGCGGATCGTAGAGGACGGCGCTGTGCCGATTGC
>CALWKZ010000034.1 GCA_944381385.1 uncultured Anaerotignum sp.
AAACATTTCTATGATACCACTTTTCAAATGTTATAAAACGTGATATAATTACTTATCGAAATTTGTAAAAATATGCAAGGAGATGACAGGATGTTTACCATATTATTCGCTTCTTTCACAACATCCAGCGAAAAGATCCCCCAAATCCTCTGCCAAAAGCTCAATGATGTGGCCATACTGGAATGCAGTACCCCCGAAGACGCCCTGATGCTCTGCCAGCAGCGGGAAATACACTGCATCCTGCTGGTGCCGGATGATGAATTTATCCTGACGCAGCGTCTGCTGAAATATATCCGCAGCAACGATTTCTACCATTTTACGCCGGTACTGTTTCTGTCCTCCCGTTTGGAGCATCTGTTCTGGGCTTTCTGGAAATGGAACTGCTGCGAATTCTGCGTCGTTCCTTTGACAAAAGAACGCCAGGAGGAAATGATCCGTCTGCTTCGCTATTATCAGCAGGTATATTTGAAAACACATCTGCTGCAGGACGCCTGCTTCCGCATCGGCACCGCCAAAGGGATCTATTCCGTACCCTATGACGATATACTCTTTATTGAGATCGTATTGAAAAAGACCATCCTCCATACCAAAAACGGAGAATACACCTTCCCCCTGCCCTTATACAAGGTCAAGGAGGACCTGCGCTGCCCTTTTATTATCCAGACTCACCGTTCTTTTCTGGTGAACCTGCATAATATCTCGCAGATCGACAAAAGCAAGTCTCCCTGGGAGATCTCCTTTTTCCACAGCGGGAAGCACGCCTATATCAGCAGACATTTTAAAAAGGATTTTTTGGAAAACGCGTCTCTGCTTTAGGCCGCTGATTTGACTTTCTTTCCGCCCTTCTGTAAAATAAAAAGCAGAAAAAAGGAGGGAACGGCTTATGGAACATAAAAAAATTACCATCGTTGGCTTTGGCGACAGTCTGACTTATGGCTACGGCGTTTTGGAGGATGTGGCCTACCCTTATCGTCTGTCTATGGATCTGCCCCGCATCTATCCGCAGATACAATGGGATATCATCAACAGCGGCATCAACGGCCATACCACCCGAGAGGGTCTGCACCGGCTGCCTATGAGTGTGCTCCGCCGAAAGCCCCAGATGGTTTTGATTTTATTCGGCTCCAATGACAGCGCCCTTAACGAAGGCCAGTACCGTACCCCTTATGAATATGAACAGAATCTGCGGCAGATGCTGGAAGCTATCCTTTCCCTTTCCACCGGGAACCCTGTTTTTGGCGGCAGATCCATTCCCGTTTTGATGACGCCGCCCTCCATGGTGGATACGGATTTCTATCCCTTCACCACCAACGACCGTCTGGAGCGATACGGAGAAATCGTAAAAAAACTGGCGGCGGAATACGGTCTGCCTCTGATTGACCTTTTTTCCGCTTATATGCAGGTAACGGATCAATCGGATTACGAGGCCTGTTTCCAATATGACGGCGTACATTTAAGCAATAAAGGGTATGAAATCCTCTATCGTCTGGTATTGACAGAAATCAAACATATCCTGACGGAAACAAAGGAAGTCTGAACTTTGGCGCAAACAGGAAAGAGAGATGATGGTATGTTTCAAAAAGCACAAGCGGAGGATTGCCGGACTGTTTACGAGCTGATCTGCGACATGGAGCAGAAAGAACTGCCCTATGACCGTTTTCACAAGATTTTTCTAGGACAGTTAGCCCGGCCTGATTTCTACTGCCTGCTCCTGAAAGAAGAGGGGCAGACCCTGGGGGTACTGAATCTGCGGTTTGAGGAACAACTCCATCACGCGGAACGCATCGCCGAGATCATGGAACTGGCAGTAGACTCCTGCCACCGAAACAAAGGATTGGGCAAAGCCCTTTTCCAACAGGCCTGCATACTGGCCAAGGAGGCGGGCTGCATCCAGATCGAAGTGGCCTGCAACCAGATGCGGAAAGACACCCACCGTTTTTATCTGCGGGAGGGCATGCATAATTTCCACTATAAATTCTCCAAAAGTCTCACAGGGGAGGATACGGCGGAAAACCGGCTGGGACGCTGATTTCCACAACTCTTTTTCCATACTTCATAAAAAAAACAGGAAGTCTTTCTGCTCCTTTAAAAAGGTCGAAGACTTCCTGTTTTTGACTTTATTCTCCTATAACCTAAATACCTTGTTTTTCCACCATTGATCCACAAAATCTTTCCAGTATAGATAATAATTTTTTCTGCTTTTTAAATATCTTTTACACTCCAACTACGTTCTTATTTTTTAAAATAAAGCGTATGCTCTTCCTTCATAGCCCTTATTTGTTCTTCATCCTTAGAACAATCCAAGATCAGCTTAGCAATCAAATAAGCACCTTTTTTTATTGCATCATGCGCTGCCTGGCTTTTTACATCCTGAGCGAATTGAACGGTATGCAGATCCGCTTCTGATATTTTTAATGTTGGACAAATAACAGGAATCACAGCGCTGACATTTCCAAAATCTGTAGACCCCATAGCAATATCGTTATTCTGCCCTATCTCCAGACCCAATTCACGCATAATCTTTTCAGCAAATCCTGATAAAACTTTGCTCGGAACAGTCTCTTGATAAGCCGGGTACAGACTCTTCATTTTAACCTCCGTTTGCGTTGCGATAGCCGCTCCTCTCGCGCAATCTTCCACCATCTGCATCACTCGTTCCGCACCTGCAAAACGATCTCCTCTTACATATAGATAAGCAGATGCCTTTTCTGGTACAATATTGGCAGCAGTTCCGCCTTCCTGTATAATACCATGCATCATAATGTCCGGCGGAACATGCTGCCGTAACATATCTACAGCATGAAAAAATAGCTGTACACCATTCAGTGCATTCCTTCCTTCCCACGGTGCTGCCGCAGCATGGCTGCTTTTCCCAATGAATTCCGTCTGCAGATCCATAATGCAATTTGATTTTACATTGCTCCTGTTTTTATTATCCATATGTATCATCACTGCAAAATCATAGTTGTCAAACACACCATGACGCACCATATAGGTTTTTGCTCCTCTTAATTCCTCATCTGGCGTACCGATCAAATCAATATGGATAGGATAGTCAAAATCTTTTAACGCCAACGCTGCCAATACACTTATACTGCCGCTGACGCAATGCCCGCATGCATGTCCAATTTCCGGCAAGGCATCATATTCCGCAACGATGGCAACACGCAGAACCGGCTGAGCGCAGGAATGAATCTGTGCCAGGAATGACCATGGCTGATCTGCGACAGGTCCTTTTGCCTCAATTCCATGCTTCTGCAGAAGTGAAATAATTTTCTCGCTGCTTTTTTTCTCTTCTCCTGATACTTCCGGTTCATCCGCCAAGGAATCGTTTAAATTGCAGCATTCCTGCCAGTAACGCCCTATACCTTGCACTAATTTTTCATCCACATTTACACCTCCTCGCCTGTCAATACAAACATTTCCTTCATTTCCGGCGCAAAGATAAGCGGCGCTTCTGTTTTTGCGCATAATTCTTCTTTTGTAATCAATGGAGAAATTGCCGTTACTACCAGACCCTTCTGCGTTACTTCTATGATACATAGCTCTGTCACAATCACATCCACACATTTTACAGCAGTCAACGGCATATCACATTTTTTTCTGATTTTTGAAACACCGTTTTTATCACAGTGCTCCATAGCCACAATAACCTTTTTGGCACCGCTAGCCAAATCCATAGCGCCGCCCATACCATTAATCATTTTCCCAGGCACCATCCAATTTGCGAGATTCCCTTCCATATCAACTTGAAGTCCCCCCAAAACTGTCGCGTCTAGATGTCCGCCCCTAGCCATGGCAAAAGACAAGCCACTGTCAAAGCAGCATCCGCCAGGAATCAGTGTTATAAAAGCATCTCCCGCATTATTGAGATCCTTATGTCCATTCCGCCAGGTATGTTCCTGTGATCTATGCTCCGACATCCACACTCTAACACTATCTTTTCGATCAAACAGCGCTTGTAGCTTTAATTCCTTATCCTGTCCGATGCATCCATTCTCTCCGTGCAGCAACACAGTAATACCCGGAGGAATATAATTCCCTACCAAGGTAGGAATACCAATTCCCAGATTTACAAAATCTCCGTCATGAAGCATAAACGCTATATTTTTCGCAATTGTTTCCCGGCGTTGTACCATTAGAATATCACCTCCTCCTCTAATACAATGTAATCTACGAACACACCAGGAAGCTGCACACGATCAGGTTCCAGTTCGCCAGGTTCTACAATTTCCTCCGTCTCTAAAATTACAATATCTGCAGCGGTCGCCATCAGCGGATTGAAATTTGCCGCTGTGTATTTAAACAGC
Source organism: uncultured Anaerotignum sp. (assembly GCA_944381385.1). Lineage (GTDB taxonomy): Bacteria > Bacillota > Clostridia > Lachnospirales > Anaerotignaceae > Anaerotignum. The sequence continues at coordinate 4,311 of CALWKZ010000034.1, forward strand.
GCGTTTCCCATTGTATCCGCTTTCCAGGCTTTGATTAAAGCTACTCTTGCACGTAAAGGCAGTTCCAGAAGATACTTTTTTCCATCAAATTCCCGAACTTCTTTCCCTTCCTCCACAATTGTTCCTACCCCTGTAGGCGTGTAAAAACCGCCAATACCGGCTCCACCCGCTCTGATTCGCTCCGCAAGCGTTCCCTGCGGTACTAACGTCAGCTTTAACAATCCCTTTTCCACCAAATCATTTACCAAGGGATAATTTCCTACAAAAGACACAACAGCTTCTTTTATTTGCCCCTTTGCCAGCAATACGCCTTGTCCCTGTTCATAGTCCATTCCGCCATATCCTAAATCTTCCGAAATAATCGTCAGACCGCGTATATCCCTTGCTGCCAGCTCATAGAGCAAATGCAAAGGTGCTCCAAAATTTGTAAAACCTCCGATCATAATAGTATCATCGCTTTTTATGTAATCAATCGCCTCTTTTTTACTAATCAGCTTATGCATACGCATCTCTCCAAATCCTGATTACTCTTTCCGCATCTGTGCAAGCGCCTGCTTAATCGCAGTACCCATTCTCCGAATTCCTTCTTTTATATCATCTTCGCTCATCCACGAAAAATTTAATCTTAATGTATTGTATACTCCCCCATTGGGATAAAACATAGATCCTGTGACAAACATAACCCTGTTTTCCAAACAAACATCTAATATATCTTTTGCGTTAATTTCTTCCGGTAAAGTAACCCAAATAAAAAGTCCGCCTTCCGGTTTATTCCATTTTACGCAGTCCGGGAAATTTTCTTCCATCATTTGCAGCATTACATCTCTCTTATGCTTATACACCGTACAGATTTTTTTAACATGCTCATCCAGATCGAACATCTCCATAAACATGTTGACTTCCAACTGTGCGCTGGAAGGAGCCTGCAGATCGGCACCTTGTTTTGCAAACATATATTTTTCTACGATCTCTGGCTCTGCACAAATCCAAGCCACTCGACATCCAGGAGCGAGAATTTTGGAAAACGAACCAGCATACACTACAAGCCCCTTCGTATCCATAGACTTTAATGTAGGAAGATGTTCTCCCTCAAAACGCAGTTCTCCGTAAGGATCGTCCTCAATAACCGGAATTTCATATTTATTCACCACTTCCATAAAGGCCTTTCTTCTTTCCAAGCTCCACGTGTGGCCCGTAGGATTCTGAAAATTTGGAATAACATAAATCATTTTCACTTTATCATTAGCTGCCAAAATCTTATCCAACTCTTCCGGCAGCATACCATATTCATCCGTAGGCACACTGGCATATTGCGGAAGATATGGTGCGAATGCATTAAATGCCCCCATATAAGAAGGGGTTTCGCAAGCAATAAAGTCTCCTTCGTTAATAAATACCTTCGCTGAAAATTCCAATGCCTGCTGCGAACCACTGACAATGAGTATATTTTCTATCCCACATCGTACGCCTGCCTTTTTCCACATTCTGTCCGCAATCTTTTCACGGAAAGGATCATACCCGTCTGTTGCCCCATATGATAGTGCTGTAGTGCCATATTGATCCAAAACAGCCATCGTTGCCTGTTTTACTTTTTCCATTGGATATAGCGAGGGATCCGGACTCCCGGAGGACAAAGAAATCATATCAGGGATATCCATCAATTTATAGGATTCTCTGATTTCAGACGCTTTCATCTGCTCTGTTCTGTTTGCAAATTGAATACTCATTCCTATCTCTCCCTTCCGATATATCGTTACTTTTTAAAATCACATTCTTCTAATGGAACAATTCTTGTTTGGTGTTTTTTCTTATATACATAATAGAAAATCAAAAACAACGGAATCGTGCCATAATTTGTACAAAAATCAAACCATGAAAATACGTCCTGCTGGAATACCCATATATTGGAACCAAAAATCATAACTCCGCTCATCACCATTCCGAAAATAGATGCTCCGGGAAACATTGCCGCTTTATAAGGCAAGGCAGATAAATCCTTTCCCTGTGCAATATAGGCCTTTCTGAAACGATAATGGCAAATGCCGATTGTCAGCCAATTGATAAACGTCGTAATGCCTGCAAGACTATAGCAAGCCTGATAAATTCTCCCATCTCCCAAAATAGAAGTGCAGAAGGAAAAACCTCCGATAACCGCCGTAGCAATAATCGCCCGAACCGGCACCTTCTTTTTATTTATTTTGGCAAAAAACGCCGGTCCTTCTCCCGACTGGCCCATCGCGAAAAGCATTCTGGAAGATGTATACAGAGAAGAATTGCCCGCAGTCAGTAGCGCAGTCAAAACAACAACATTAACCACAGACGCGGCCGCACGAAATCCGGCTGCCTGAAAAACTATGGTGAAAGGTGATGCTGCTACATTATTTACATCGGCGCTCAGCAAATTGGGATCTGTAAATGGAATTATTGTACCAATAACAAAAATACATCCCACATAACAGAGAAAAATTACCATAAAAACATTTCGCACTGATTTTGGCACGTCTTTCTCAGGATTTTCACTTTCCGCTGCCGATACACCAATCAGCTCTGTATTCGAAAAAGAAAATCCCGCTACCAAAAACGCCCCGATAACCCCGCTGGCTCCATGAACAAAAGGCGCTTTCCCGTTTTCTCCGCCATCCAGAACCCAGTTGGCAAAACCAACATCATTCCCTTTTACTACTCCAACAATCATCAATCCCCCTACAATAAGAAAAATGATGATTGTAACCACTTTGATTCCAGAAAGCCAATATTCCCCTTCCCCAAAATGATTGACTGAAAAAAGATTCAACGCCAAAAGCATCGCTAAAAATATTGCCGCCCAAAGAATAGATGGCGTATTGGGAAACCAATATTTCATAATAATCGAGCCCGCTACCATCTCCGCCGTCACCGTAACAGCACAGCCAAACCAGTAACACCAAGCACTGGCAAATGCCCAAGCAGGATCAAAAAATCTCCTTGGATATTCTTTAAAAGCTCCCGCCACAGGAAGAAAAGATGCCATCTCAATCAAGGCGATAATCATTGTATATACAATAGCGCCCATAATTACATACGCAGCAAGGGCTCCACCTGGCCCGGCTTGATTGATTGTGCTTCCGCTTGTAAAAAATAGGCCCGCACCAATGGTTCCTCCGACTGCAATCATACTCATATGCCTGCTTTTCAGACCTTTTTTTAATTCTTCTTTTCTTTCTTCCATAGCATCCTACCACCTTTCTCTCCTGTATATCGCATTTCGATTACTTTCATCAGGATGCTTTTACCATACTAATACATCAGCTTTCGTTTAATTGGTGGCTTTCTTTTTGCTATTGGATCTCTGAACAATAAAACCGCATACAAGACCAACTACTGCCAAAACAGTCAGATAGATAAAGATCAGCCGGTATCCTGCATTTCCGTATGTATCCAGCCAATGTCCAAACATTGTATGCATAAACAAATCCGGCAGCCAGCTGATACAGGAAGAAATACCGATTGCCGTACCCAATACAGCGGCAGAAATATTCACTTCTCTTTTAATTGACCAGATTACACCATACTGCGCCATAGTTACAGCAGCTGGCAAAAGCGTATATACGCTGGCAAAAGTTTCACTGGCTGTAGAAGGAATCATCATAACGCCCAAAGTCAACAATCCAATCAAAACGGAAGAAAGCATAAACCATCTGGCTGTGGTTTTTAAAACTCTGTCACACATCCATCCACCAACTGGTGCCAACAGCATAAAGGCATATCGAATAATAGAGTATACACCTGAACTTTCCGGAGAGATTCCTACCACATCAATCAAATAAGGATTAAAATAAGATGTGCTGGAAAACAGAGAATAACTTACAAAAATAATCACTGCCAAAATCCATGTAAACGGATTGCGTACAACGCCGCCGACATCGGAAAACTTGAATTTTTCATCATCTGACTGCGCAGTCTCTTTTCCATCTTCATTATAGAAAGCAAAAATCATAATCGCTGCCACAGCAGTAAACACGCCTGTTACTATCATTGCATACACAAATCCCTGACGAGTGGTATCCCCCTTTGTGGAAAACCACAAAGCAACAGAATTGATAACACTACCCATTACACCGTTGCAGGCATAATATATACCATACATCTTTCCTGAATCTTCTTCACTTCCCGTTTTCCCTACAGCCTTAACCAAAGAAGGCCACCATGTCGTTCCTGTTGTAATTGCCAGACCAACCCAAATCAGCAAAGCCGTTTTAAATTCCAATGTAACAGCATATAAAACGGTCAGAATTGTCGTTGCGACCAATGAAAAAATCATTAGTTTTTTAGATGCAATTTTATCCGCAATAATCCCGCCTAAAGGAAACAGTATTACCGCTGTAATTGCAAATACCGAAAGCAGCATTCCTGACTGTGCATTCGTCATATTCATAACTTCCATCTGCTGATCATAAAAGACATATTTAATATAAGGGAGAATATAGATTGCACTACCGCCTACACCAAGGGAAAACACAGTTAACATTGTTTTCAGCTTCTTATTCATAATTCCCACCCTTTCTAAAAACTATTACTTGATTCATTAAAGAATCATAAGTTTTGAATATATTGAAATCCTTCTGTCAGTACCGCAATATTCAATGCATCGTCTGCGTTTTTTCCGGCGAAATACTCCACCAAAGCATCTTTTGCCGCATGCAGGGATACTGCCTGGGAGTATGCAATCACTGCACCGGCCAAAACCAAACTCATGCCTTTTGGATGATGTAGTTTCATAGCAATTTCATTCGCGGGAACCTTCACAATATGTACTTCTTTCAAATCCGGAATATTTTCTACAATGGAACTATTTACTAAAATACAGCCTCCGCTTTTTACATTTTTGCCAAATTCCAAAATAGAGTCCTCGTTCAATGCTACCAAAATATCTATTTTTCTTACATAAGGACTCGCTATTTCCTTCTCTGATATCTTTAAATTGCAGTTTGCCGCTCCGCCCCGCATTTCCGAACCATAAGAAGGTATCCATGTTACATTTTTTCCGTCTTTCGCTCCTGCCGTTGCAAGAATCATGCCTAGTGTCAATACACCTTGTCCCCCAAATCCAGCACAAATGATTTCTGTCATAATTATTCCGCACCGCCTTTCAATACGCCGCAGCGAAAATACTTCATTCCAATATCTTCGATCCTTTTCATACTTTCTACTGGAGTCATTTTCCAATTAGTGGGACAAGGTGCCAACACTTCTACAAAAGAATATCCTCTTCCCTCTAATTGACATTGCACTGCTTCTTTAATATATTCCTTCGTTTTCCAAAGTTCTTTAAAATTGCATACACTTCCTCTTGCTACATATCCCACATCAAATGAAGCTAACAATTCTGCCAGTTCCAAAGGTTTCCCATTATACCGATAGTCACAGCCCGCCTGCGTTGTTGTTGTTTTCTGGCCTTCCAGCGTAGTAGGTGCACACTGTCCGCCTGTCATGCCAAAAACGCCATTATTAACAAATATGGTTGTAATTCCCTCGTTGCGTTTTGCCGCATAAATGCTTTCCGCAATACCAATGGCGCCAGCATCTCCGTCTCCTTGGTATGTAAACACAAAGTTATTGGGCCGAACTCTCTTGATTCCAGCGGCTACAGCAGGCGCTCTCCCGTGCTGGGCCTGAATCCAATCGCAGCCAAAACTCTCGGGCAACAGACAAGCACATCCTACCGCAACTGCTCCTGTGGATTTATTTTCAATTCCAAGTTCCTCCAAAACCAACGCCAACAATTTGGAAATGATACCATGACCACATCCAGGACAAAACGTATTGGCTGTATAAATCAAAGTTGGAGTTTTTAATTCCTTCGTCATATTACAGTTCAGCCTCCTTTCCGTCCATCACACGCTGCGCGAAAGAAACAATCTCTTCGCCAGATGGAATAAATGATCCTGTCGTCATAGAATATACGGGAGCAATCCCTCTTGCAGCCATGGCGACATCTTCTGCCATCTGCGGCAAAGCACATTTTTCTACGGCAATAAATGCTTTAGGAGTTATCTTGCGAAACGCCTTCACAGGAAACGGCCACAACGTAATCGGACGAATCAATCCGATCTTCCAGCCATTTTCTCTTGCTGTAAGAACAGCCTCTTTACAGCATCTAGATACGATTCCATAGCTTACTAGAATAACCTCTGCATCTTCAGCAAAATATTCTTCCCAAAGTTCTTCTTTTTTCATGGCATCATATCTTTCCCGGATATGATTATCGTAATCTTTGCCAATATAATCATAATAAATTTTTGATGTTACAATTTTGTGCTTGCCTTCTCTTATATTTTTCAAAGACCACTCAAACTGATCTGGATCATGCTGGAGTGGATCAGGAAACTCAACGGATTCCACAATCTGGCCTAAGGCACCATCTGTCGCAATAATGACTGGATTTCGATGTTTTTCTGCCAGTTCATATGCCTTCGACATAAGATCTACCGCTTCCTGTATAGTAGAAGGTGCAAGAGAAATACATCTATAATCCCCATGTCCTCCGTTTTTTGTAATCTGCAGGTAATCGCTCTGGGCCGGTTTGATATCACCCAATCCATTTCCGTATCGCATAATATCCGCAATTACCGTAGGAATTTCCGTGGAACACAAATAAGAAATTCCTTCCTGCAACAAGCTAAAGCCTGGTCCCGAAGAACTGGTCATAGTACGAAATCCGCAGCTCGCTGCTCCATACAGCATAGAAATTCCCGCTAATTCCGACTCTGTCTGGACAAACACACCGTTTACTTCTGGAAGCCGCCACGACATATACTCTAAAATCTCACTCTGCGGTGTAATTGGATATCCGGAAAAAAATCTGCATCCTGCACGAACGGCAGCCTCTGCCAATGCGTGATTTCCTTTCATCAATACCTTTGCCATATTATCCCTCCAATCCAAATACACAATCAGGACAAACATAAAAACAAATTCCACATCCGATACATTTCTGGTCATCCACGGATACGACTGTGTATCCCTTCTTGTTCATGTGGTCTGTCATTGTAATCGCCTTTTTCGGACACTCTTTTATACAGAGCTCACATGATTTGCACTTTGCCAAATCTACTGATACTTTGCTCAATCGAATCCCTCCATTCTTTCATTTCATCCGTCCCCCTGCGTAGAAACTGACAAACTCCTTTGGGAAGTTATGGGCAGCGTTTTTTGTTTCTTCGCAGTATATTTTCTTTTTTTATCATAACACTAAAATATATTTTGTGTAACAATATTTTTATAAAATGTATTTTATTTTCGATTATTGATTTTAGGGAAAAAATAGCATATAATAAAATCAATTATTTTATCACATTTTTAAATAACAGGTGAAAAACATGGCAAAAATTAAATCTCTTAGCGAACAGGTTTATGAATACATTGTTCATCAAATCAAGATTGGCACCCTTTCTTTTGAGGAAAAGATAAACGAAACAGACTTAATCCAACAATTAGGAATTAGCCGGACTCCTATCCGTGAAGCATTGATCCAATTAGCGTCTGACGGTATTCTGGAAAACGTTCCCAGAAAAGGTTTTTATGTTAAATCCATTACCTCTCAAGCTATGGATGAAGCCTATGCCATCATTGGACAATTAGATGCTTATGCTTTAAAACTTGCTTTGCCAAATATAACACCTTCTCATATTGAACGTATGAACATGGCTATTGAAAAAATGGATCTCTCCATAGAGAGAAAGAATTATGAGTTATATTGCAGCTGGCAGGAAGAATTCCATTTGATTTACTTAGAAATCTGTGGTAATCAAACTCTAATTCATCTAATAAAAGAGTTGGAAAGAAAAAATATCCGTACAACTTTCTTCTCTGCGGATACAGAAAAACTATTCTCTTTCTTTAAGATCATAAATGAACAGCATCGAAAGCTATTAGACTACATCATACAAAAAGATACAGAAAACGCTACTGCTTTGATTTCGGAACATTGGACGATGGAGTTTTGATTTATCTATTCTGCATAAAAAAAGATGTTTTTCTTCAAAAGAAAAACATCTTTTTTTCGTACTACTAACAATTCTATTTAGTTGCCGCATTCAATACTGATAGATGTAAATACATCCAGGATATCCTCTACCTTGGTATGTTCTTTTTCCATACCGCCCTTATCCATAACGATGCCGCCTTTATCCATCATAATCAGACGAGTGCCGTATTCCACAGCATAGCGCAGATTATGAGTAACCATCATAGCCGTCAGTTTTTTCTCTTCCACAACTTTATGGGTCAGTTCCATAATGACCTCGGCTGTTTTCGGGTCCAGAGCCGCCGTATGCTCATCCAGAATCAGAAACTCGATTGGTGTCAAAGTGGACATAATCAGCGCTGCCGCCTGTCTCTGGCCGCCGGAAAGAGCGCCCAGCTTTACGTCCATTTTATCCTCCAGGCCCAGTCCCAAAATGGAAAGCTGCTCCTTATAATAGGATTCTCTGGCTTTGTTGACGCCGAAGCCCAGCCCGAAGCGTTTACCCTTATTATCCGCCAGAGACATGTTTTCCAGCATAGTCAGATTGGGGCAGGTTCCCATGGAAGGATTCTGGTACACACGGCCAATGCTGCGATACCGCTGGAAATCCTTCATTTTGGAAATATCCTTGCCGCCGATAAGCACCTGGCCCCCTTCGATGGGGATGCTGCCGCAGATGATATTCAGCATGGAGGTCTTGCCGCTGCCGTTGCTGCCGACGATGGAAACAAATTCCCCGTCATTTACCGTCAGGTTGAAATTGTCAAACAGGCACATTTCCGTAACTGTACCGGGATTATATACCTTTCGGATCTGTTTTAACTCAAGCATGCTCCGCACCGCCTTTCCGTTTGTTGCCCAGCACCAGGATCAGCAGGAACAGCACCGCCGTTGCCAGCTTCATCAGGTTGGAAGGCAGACCCAGGCTGATGGCAACCTGGATGCAGACTTTATAGAAAATACTGCCGATCATAACGGCCGTCGTGGCTTTTACCACGCTCATTTTCCGGAACAGCGTAGTACCGATGATAACTGCCGCCAGACCGAAAACCACCTGTCCGGTACCCATGGTACTGAAGAAAGATCTCTGCTCCTGACAAACCACAGCGCCGCAGAGAGAAACCAACGCGTTGGCGATAACCAGACCGATGATTTTTACGGTGCCTTTGTCCTTTGCCAGTGTTGTGACCAAGGTGGCATTATCGCCAACGGCACGCAGCAGCAGACCGTTTTTCGTTTTCAAATACCAATCCAGTACCAGCTTTACCACAATAGCCAGCACCAGCGCCACCACAAACTTCCGGTAGATCAGAGAAGAATTTCCCATGACCGCCATAATGGGGCCAGAGGTAAAAATGGTATCGATGCTGCGCTCTACAGCCAGATTGGAGCCGGCGATCTGCAAGTTAATGGAGAACAGGCCCGTCATTGTGATGATGCCGGCCAGTAGATCCCTTACCCCCAGCTTTACATGGATAAACCCGGTCACAAAACCTGCCACAGCGCCTACAGCCAAAGCCGCCAGCAGCGTCAGATACGGATTTGTCCCGTTTACCAGAAGCAGCGCCCCTACGGCCGCCCCCAAAGGGAAACTGCCGTCTACGGTCAGATCCGGGAAATCCAGTATTTTATAAGTAATATACACACCGTAAGACAGCAGGGCGTATATAAAGCCCTGCGTCAATGTACTGATACATAATTCAAACATCGCGTTCATTGCGGAAACCTCTTTCTATTGCTTTTGCTGCACTGCTTACGCCTCTGCTGCTACATCTGTAGCTACGGAAGCGATCTCTTCCGGTACTGTAATGCCCATAGCGGCTACTGTTTCGGAGTTGATGTAGTATTCACATTCGGAAATGGTTTCATAAGGCATTTCCTCTGCAGTTGCTTCGCCTTTCAGGATCTTCGCCGCCATCGCGCCTGTCTGTCTGCCCAGCGCTACGTATTCGATACCTGCGGAAGCCACACAGCCCAGTTTTACCTGTTCGATCTCACTGCCGTATACAGGGATGCCCGCGTCGTTTGTTTTTTCCAGAATAGAGGGCAGCACATCCACTACCGTATTGTCTGTCAAGTTGGTGAAGCAGTCCACGCCTTTGGAGATCAAAGTATCTGCCGCCTGTACTACCTCAGACTGCTGTGTTACGCCGATGCTTTCAATGGTAAATCCATAGTTGGGCGCCTTTTCTTCATATTCTTTGATAGCGGAAACAGAATTGGGCTCGCTGGTGGTGTACAGGATGCCAATGGTCTTTGCTTCCGGCTGTAAATCACGGATCAGCTGCAGCTGCTGGTCGATGGGCAGCTTATCGCTGGTACCGGTGATATTGCCGCTGTCCAGTTTTGCTTCCACGGGGTCTGTGATCGCTGTAAAGATCACAGGAATGTTTTTGTCCTCTGCTGCTGCGTAGCAGGCTGTCGCGGAAGGTGTCGCGATACCACACATCAAAGCCACGTTATTGGCGGAGAAGTTCTGGGCGATCTGTGTTGCCAGCTGTGTATCGGAATCGGCGTTCTGGTAATCGATCACAAAATCCACGCCCTCCACCAAGCCGCTTTCCTCTAAGCCCTGGATAAAGCCTTCCCGGCAGTTATCCAAAGAAGCGTGCTGGGCGAACTGAGAAATGCCGATTACGGGAATATCGCCGCTGGCGCTTTCACTATCGGAAGAACCGCTGGAACCGCAGCCTGCCAGCGCCATTGCTGTCATTACCATTGCCATTGTCAAAGCCATCATTTTTTTCATAGTCAATCTCTCCTTTTTTCTCTCATTTTTCTTATCTATCGAAATATTTTGTCTTGTTCTTTTCCTAATCAGCTTCGCCATCGTCTGCCGGGTAATTTCATATTTATCATCCTCCTGCAATAAAAAAAGTCCTGTCGCCATATTGCTATGGGACAAGACTGATTATCCTGCGGTACCACCCAAATTGATGAAATATCATCCACTCATATCCTGCACTTCCATGCAGTCCGCCTGGGTAACGGGTGCGGCTCCCGTCGGTCACTACTTGCTTTCGCTTTCGTCCGCCCTCATAAGTCCATTCATTCTACGCTGACTGCCGTATTCCCACCATCCACGGCTCTCTGAAAGTGCAGGCTGTAAAACTACTCCTCTTAATCACAGGTTTTTCTTTTGATAGTGCTATTATAACATCACAAAAACATTTGTCAATATATTTTTGACAAAAAGCGTCCCACAGTTTTAAAACTCCAATTCCTCTTCCTTCACATAATCCAGCAGGCCATCCTTTCGGATGATGCCGTAATCCTTATCATCCGCCAGCCCTGCCAGCAGATAAGGAGAGGCTGACAGATCCTCTATGATGGCGACTTTTTCGCCGGTAGCTTTTTCCACGGCCTCCCGCAGGATAAAACGCCCCCATTCGTCGGACCAAGTAAACCGTTCTACTACCACGCGGCTCTGCTTTTTATCAAAGGTATCGTCCTGGGGCACCTGTCCCTCCTCTTTCTCGCTGGATTCCAGATAATCCTGATACCTGGTAATGGTCAGCTGCGGCGTTTCTCCCGTGCTCCAGCTGCTTTCCGTGCTTTCCGTTACCCGCCGCCACAGACTTTCCTCCCGGATGTCCGACTGATTCCAGATATTGTTCCAGCTGGCTTCTATTTTTTCCGGCGTATTGAGCACATCCCGGAACCCATTGTTTTCATACACATATCCCCGCAGGACATCTGTCTGCTCAAAGGAGCCCAGAGATTGATTCACATTTTCCCGCACGATGATAATATCTCTTCCCAGCTCCGGCGAGGGCACAAATCGGATGCTGCGCACACCGTAAAAATCCCCCAGATCTCCCACATACTCATATACATTCCCGTCGGGCGTATACGCGGCTACCACCGTATTTTTCGGGCCAAAGCTGAGAGAGACCAGCACATCCTCCTCATTTCCCGTTACGGCGCCTCCCAGATATACCGTTACATCCTCCAGATCCGCCAAGTCATACTGTTCCGATCGTCCTGTGGATTCCAATACGCTTTTGGCAATCTCCTCCCGGTTCTTTTCCGAATTAGGATCGTCCACCTGGGACTGGGACAGATCCCCTTCTATTCCGGCATAAATAGCCGCTGAGTACCCGCCCAGCAATATCAAAGCCGACAGCAGCAAAACAACGCTTTTTCTTCTCATGGCATTCCCTCCCCTTTCATGGTATGCCTCCGGGCAGAAAAAAAGACGGAAATATCCGCCTCTGCCCCAAAGAAAAAGCGGCCGCTTTCTTTTTTTGAAAGCCACCGCAGTATTTTTCTTTTAACTGATACGCAGCTGCTGTACCAGTGTACCGTTTTTCATGACCTGACGGAACACAATATATCCCAGACAGGATACCGCCAGAAATTCGCCAATGGCAATACTGCCCGCTGTCAGAACCAGCGGTGCGTTTTGTAGGAAATAATATTCCACGCCCAGAAAGGCGTTGCAGAACACAGGCCATAAGGAAGCGCCGAAGAGCGTTTTGCTGCGGGTGATCCCAAAGAGCGCCGCCGCTGTACAAACTGTACCGAACACCGCGTCCACCATGCCCAGCGGACTGAAGCAGTTGGCGATAAAGCAGCCCAAAATCAGCCCCGGCGCATATCGTCTATCCAGAAAAGCCAGCAGCACCAGGATTTCCGATACCCGCAGCTGTACCGCGCCAAAACTCAGCGGCGCCACCGCCAGCGTCATAACGGCATAAGCCGCCGCAACCAGCGCCGTATAGGCCAGCATTTTTGTTGTAAACATATTTTTTTGCATAAAAAAACCCCCTGTTTTTTATTTATGAGATGGTGGGACTTTCGTCCTTCGCAAGGAACATCTCACGCTATGAAATTACAAGCATATAACGGATTTATTTTACGTGATCTGCCGCCCTTTGTCAAGGAAGCAGCGTTTTCTTTTTCTATCCTTCCTCGGAAAATAAAATATCTGTCCCTTTCTCTTTCGCCGCCAATACAGATGATCTCCCCCTTGCTTCATCATTTTCCTGAAATCTGCCACAGAGTCTCCCTATCATATCCATTTTTTGTCATCATTTTCTACAAAACGTCAAAAACACAGGAAATAAAATCATATCCAATTCCATAATATTTCCCAACAGCCAAAAAAAATCTCGCCATAGGGCGGAAAATGTGATATTATAATAGAGTTTTAAAAGAGCTGTTTTGCTTTGGAAAAACATTTTGTCAGGTAAACCAACTAAATATTTAATGTAAAGGAGCCTTTGATCATGGAAAAGATTTACACAGGAAAAACAAAAGATGTATTTTCGTTGGACAACGGCAATGTATTGCTGAAATTCAAGGACGACTGCACAGGCAAAGACGGCAAATTTGACCCCGGCGAAAACTCCATCGGTCTGACCATCGAAGGGATCGGCAGAGAAAACCTGAAAACATCCATCTACTACTTTGAACTGCTGAAAAAAGCAGGCGTTAAGACACATTATGTAAGTGCGGATGTTGAAAACGCAACCATGGAAGTGCTTCCCGCAAAAGTATTTGGTCATGGTCTGGAAGTTATCTGCCGCCTGGTAGCTACCGGCAGCTTCATCCGTCGTTACAGCGACTATATCGCTGACGGCACAAAGCTGGAAGGCGGTTATGTAGAAACCACATTCAAGGATGACGCAAAGGGCGACCCTCTGGTAACAAAAGACGGTCTGGTAATCCTAGGCGTTATGAGTCCTGAAATGTACGACAGCATGAAAGAACAGACTCTGGCAATCACAAAACTGGTTGCAGAAGACCTGGCGAAAAAAGGTCTGGACCTGTACGATATCAAATTTGAATTTGGTTACGACAAAAACGGCGAAGTTATCCTGATCGACGAAATCGCCAGCGGCAACATGAGAGTATACAAAGACGGCAAGATCGTAGATCCCATGGATCTGACAGCAATGATCCTGGCGTAAGTCATATCCATACAAAAAACGCTGAAATCCTTTTGGATTTCAGCGTTTCTTTTTTTATCCCACAATCACGGCGCGGCTGCCGCCGGTCCGTTCTTTTTTTACCTGAATCTGTTTGTCGATACGTTCCTTCAGCTCCGCCACATGGGAAATGATGCCCACCAGACGTTTCCCCTCTGTCAGATCGGACAGGGCCTTCACCGCCTGCCGCAGAGCTTCCTCGTCCAGCGTACCGAAGCCCTCATCCACAAACATAGTATCCAGCCGAATACCGCCTGCCATAGACTGTATCTCGTCAGAAAGCCCCAGGGCCAAAGACAGGGACGCCTGGAAGGACTCGCCGCCGGAAAGGGTGCGCACACTCCGCTCCGTACCGTTGTAATGGTCCACCACATCCAGCTCCAGACCGCTCTGGCTCTGGTTGTTCTGGGCTTCCTGCCGCCGTTTCAGCTCGTACTGGCCGCCGGACATGATCATAAAACGGCTATTGGCCCGTCCAATGATCCTGTCGAAAAATGTCATCTGCACATAAGTCTCCAGCTTGATCTTTTCCTTCCCGATCAAAGTGCCGTTGGCCGTATCGGAAAGGCTTTTCAGCCGGGCATACATGGCTTCCTTTTCCATCAGCGCGCCGGCATTTTTCTGGATGGTCTCCAGCGCCTTTTTGTTCTCCATAAGACGATGGGAGATCCGGGTAATTCCATCGGAAAGGGTTTGCTTTTGCTCCATCAGCGCCTGCTGCTTCTCCTTTTCCCGTTCCGTTTCCACTGCGGGCGCGGCCGCCAAACGGCTTTCGTGCGCCTGGATCTCCCCTTGGAGCTTGTCCGCCGCCTCTCTGCTGCCCTCATAGGCCTTCTGCGCTCCGGAAAGCCGCTGTCCATAAGCAAGGAGCTGTTTTTCAAAAATATCTATCTGCTCCTGGGCCTTCTCTCTTTCCGGGAAGGGCAGCTTCTTTTTCAGGGCATCCGCTTCTTCCCTGCCCCCGGCGATCTGGCCCGCCAATGTGCCCAGCGCCACTTCCAATGCGGACTTCTCCGCTGTCAGCTGTTCCCGTTCCTTTTCTTTCTGCGGCATCAATTCCTGAATGCGGTCTCTGCGCTGCGCCCGTTTCCGTTCCTCCGCCAGCAGGCTTTCCTTTTCCTCCAGCCATGCCTTCGTCTGGGCCAGCGCCTGTGCCAAAGACTCGCCCTCCGGCAGCAGCTCCCGGCTTCTCTGCTCCAGCATCTCCCGCTTTTCCTTCTCCTGCCCTGCCAGCAGTCCCGCCGCCTCACTGGCCTTTTTCATAGCGTCGCCGGCTTTTTTCGCCGCTTTTTCCGCCTGTTCCAGCTCCGCTTCCGAAGGCGCGTTCTGAGACAGCCGTGCCGGCTGGGGATGGTGCAGGGAACCGCAGACAGGACAGGGACGGCCTTCCTCCAGCCCCTCCGCCAGAACACCTGCCTGCTCATCCAGAAAGGCTTTCTGCATGGTCTGGAAAACGGCGTTTTTCTCTTCCTCTGCCTCTTTCGCCTGTCCATAGACCTGCTGTGCCTGTTCCAGAGAGGATCTCAGCCTTTTGTAAGCGGAGGTTTCCTTCTCCAGCTCTTCCAGCCGCTGTTTCTTTTGTTCCAGCTCCTTTTTTTCTCCTTCCAGCCGAAGAACGGCCTCGCCCGTATCCTTCAGGCGTTCCAGTTCTTCCTTTGCCTTTGCCAGTCCCTGCTCCAGACGTTCCAGGCCTTCCTCGCAAGCCGCTTTTTGTTTCCCTTTTTTGGTATAGTCCTTTTCCTGGGCCGCCAGCGCTTCCGCCCTTTGGGCCAGCTCCTCGTACATAGGCAGATACATCCGCAGACGCTGCTGCTCCGCCTTCCATGTCTCCGCCTGGATGCCTTCCGCCTCCGCCTCGGCCAAGGCCTGCCGCAGTGTCTCGCCTTTCTCTTTTTCCTTCTCAAAATCTTTTCTGGCCTGTTCCAGAGCCGCCCTTGCCTGCTCCAGCTCTCTGGCCTGTCCCAGCCGCTGGTTGACCTGCGCCAGTTCTTCCTCGGCTTTTGCCAGCAGCGCCTTTCCCTCTGCCGCGGCAGCCGTATCTTCCTTCAGCAGTTCGTTCAGCAAAGCAGCGGCCTCCACAGGTGTCAGCCGGCCTTCGGCAGCCTTTTCCGCCCGTTCTCCATAGGCCGAATCCTCAGCCCATTGTATAGACTGAATCTGCCCCTGGATACCGCTTTGCAGAAGGCCGCATTCCCGCTCTGCCTCCGCCGCCCTTTTCTTCAGCTGTTCCTGCAATACCTCAAATCGTTCTGTATGGAAAATCTTCTGGAATATCTTTTTCCGTTCCTCTGTAGGGGACAGAAGGAGCTTCTGGAAATCTCCCTGGGCGATCATGGCGATCTGGGAAAACTGGTTCCGATCCACCCCCAGAATCTCTTCCACTGCCGCCGTCACCTCTTTTGCCTTTGTCACTACTCTGCCGTCCGGAAAGGTCAGTTCGGCGCCGGGCGCCTGTACAGCAACGCCATCCCCACGTTTGGCCGCTCTTTCATAGCGGGGATTCCGCTTTATCTTATATACTTTTCCGCCATAGGAAAATTCCAGCTCCACCTCTGTGGGGGTATCCGGCGCCGCGTATTTGGAACGCAGCATGGCCGCGTCTCTGTTATTGCCGCTGGGCTCGCCGTAAAGCGCGAAAGCGATGGCGTCAAAAATGGTGGTCTTTCCAGCGCCCGTATCCCCTGTAATCAGGTACAGGCCCTTTTCCCCCAGCTGCGTCATATCCAGAACTGTGGTTCCGGCATAGGGGCCAAAGCCGGACATGGTCAATCGAATGGGTCTCATGCTTCTCCCTCCCATATTTTTTCTGTCATTTCCTTTAGAATATCCGTTTGCTCCGCCGATAAGGGCTGGTTATTCTGCATTTCGTAAAAGGCCGAAAACAGTTCCAAAGGTGTTTTGCTTTCCGTATTTTCCGCCCCGGTTATGACCTGATCCCCGCGGGTACGCTTATTGTCATAATCCAGCTTCATCAAATTGGGATAAATAACCCGAAGTCTAGCGGCGGCGTCAAAAATATCCTCCTCATCCGTCAGTGTGATATGGAGATAATCCTCCCGGCACATGCCTTCGTAGTACGCTCTTGCCGTCAGCTCCATATAGCTGCCCTTGATCTCCCGCAGATCCCGCTGCGGCGTCAAAGGGATTGTGCGCAGTGTCAGATTTCCTTTCTCAGCCATCTCTACCACCGTCACGGATTTCTGGTGCTTCGCCTCAGAAAAGGAATATTTCAGCGGTGTGCCGCAGTAGCGGATGTTCTCGCCGCCTGCCTGCTGGGGCCCGTGCAGATGCCCCAGTGCCACATAATCAAAATCCCGGAATGCAGACACATCTACGGCCTCCGTTCCGCCCACATAGATCTCCTCCGATTCGCAACGGGACGCACCGGCCACAAACTGGTGGGTCAGGAGAATATTCCGCCGCTCCGGATGGATGGGGCAGCCCTCCAAGGCTTTTTTCAGCGCGTCCGTATAGGTCTCGATCTTTTCCTCCGGAAAAAAGGGGCGCACCATTGCCGGCTTCAAAAAAGGCAGCAAATAAATATCCACTTTTCCGTAGGCATCCTCCTGGGTCACTGCGGTTATTTTTCCGTCATATACCGGGGAAAAATATACGCCGCTGGGCGCCATGATGCTGGCGCCGAAGGCCAGGCGCTCCGCCGAGTCATGATTGCCGCTGATGATGAATACCGTACTTTTCCGCTCCGCAAGGCCCCGCAGGAACCAGTCAAAGAGCTGTACCGCTTCTGCCGTAGGTACACTTTTATCATAAATATCTCCCGCCAGCAGTACGCCGTCGGGCTTCTCCTCATCCATAATCCCCAATATCTGTTCCAAAATATATCTCTGATCCTCTGTCATAGAAAAGCCGTTGACCCGCTTTCCCAGGTGGAGATCAGACAGATGTAGCCACTTCATAAGACACGCTCCTTTCTTTTTTCCTAACTCCATTCTATCCCATTTCAGACAAAAAAGAAAGCCGGAATCCCTTATGGGGTTCCGGCCAAAATCCGTGTTCTTTATTTTTTTATTTATCTCTCAGCTGTGCGCCCAGCTCTTTTGCCAGACCATCCAGGATCGCCTGCATTGCCTCGGCAACGTCTGTATCTGCCAGCGTTCTGTCAGCACTGCGGAAGGAGATGGAGTATGCCACAGACTTATAGCCTGCCTCGATCTGCTCACCCTGATATACGTCGAAGAGTGTTGCGCTTTCCAGATATGCACCGCCGTTTTTACGGATTTCGTCAGCGATCTGTTTTACAGTCACATCCTCCTTCACCAGCATCGCGATGTCTCTGGTGATAGCGGGGAATTTGGGCAGAGGCTGATATACGCTTACCAGATTGGAGGCGTCGATCAGTTCTTCCATATTCAGCACTGTCAGATAAGCCTTTGTGCCGATCTCGTAGTTTTTCGCCACTGCGGGATGCAGTTCGCCCAGATAGCCGACCTTTTTGCCGTTGATAGTTACAGAAGCAGTTCTGCCGGGATGCATCCAGGACAAACCTGTTTCTGCCTCATATTCCGCTTTATCGCCAATGCCCAGCACACTCATCAGATGCTCTACGATGCCTTTGAGATCATAGAAATCCATTTTGCCGTACATACCCACTGTCAGTGTAGGCACTTCGTCGGGCAGCTCCGTCAAAGGCAGGGACTTGGGCAGATATACCTTTGCTACCTCAAACAGACCAGCGCTTTCGTTTCTTCTGTTGTAGTTGGTGGACAGAGAATTCAGGATACCGTTAATGGAAACGGTACGCATCACACTGAAGTCCTCGCCCAGAGGGTTGGAGATGGTCACGGTACGGCGCAGAGGGCTGTCCGCAGGAATCAGCAGCTTATCGAATACCTTCGGGCTTTCAAAGCTGTATGTCATAGCCTCGCAGAGACCTTCGGCAATCATGGTATCTTTCACCAGTGTGGTAATGTTCTGGGAATATGTCTTTTTGCCTACGGTAGGTGTACCGGATGCCAGTGTGGGCTGAATCTTGTCATAGCCGTAGAAACGAGCCACTTCCTCTGCCAGGTCTGCCTGTGCTTCCAGGTCAGGACGGAAGGTAGGCACAACGACCTTATGCTGTACAGGGTCTACCTTCATTTCCAGACGTTCAAAGGTACGCTGCATTTCTTCCTCGGAAATGTCTGTACCCAGGAATTTATTGATCCATTCGGGAGAATAGGACAGCTCCCAGGATTCTCTCTTGTTGGGATAGCAGTCCACAATGCCGGGAACGATCTGGCCGCAGCCCAGTTCCTCTACCAGCTGTGCCGCTCTGTTGACTGCCTCCAGTGCCAGATTAGGGTCCAGACCCTTTTCAAATTTGCTGGAAGCGTCTGTGCGCAGACCAACCTTTTTGGCAGTGATACGCACATTGGAGCCTTCAAAGTTCGCGGACTCGAACAGAACAGCCTCAGCGCTTTCACTAATCATGGAATTCTCGCCGCCCATAACGCCGGCAATGGCAACTGCCTTTTCCGGGTCGGAGATCACCAGCATGGAGGGGTCCAGATTTCTTACCTGACCATCCAGTGTGGTGATGGTCTCGCCTTCCTTGGCGTTTCTTACGATGATATGTCTGTCTTTGATGGTGTCTACGTCAAAAGCGTGCATGGGCTGGCCCATTTCCAGCATGACATAGTTGGTGATGTCTACGATATTATTGATGGGACGAACACCTGCGGCACGCAGTCTCTTGCGCATCCAGCGGGGAGAAGGTCCAATCTTAACATTTTTCACAGCTCTGGCCACATAACGGGGGCACAGGGTAGGATTCATGATATCTACGGAGATCAGATCCTCTGTTCTGCCTTCGGCTTCTTCTTTTACCTTGATTTCAGGGTACAGGAAAGGCAACTTGTAGGTAGCGGCCGCTTCTCTGGCAATCCCCAGGATGCTGAAGCAGTCGGGACGGTTGGAGGTGATCTCGTATTCCACTACCTCATCCTTCAGATCCATTACATCAACTACATCCTTGCCCAGTTCTACAGGTTCCGGGAAGATATAAATGCCGTATTCGGGTGCTTCGGGGAAATCGTGGCGGTCGCAGCCCAGTTCCTCAATGGAGCAGAGCATACCTTCGGATTCCACGCCTCTGAGGCTGCCGGTATGGATTTCTTTGCCGCCGGCGATGACGGAATTATCCAGCGCAACAGGCACATAATCGCCTTCCTTTACGTTGGGCGCGCCGGTCACGATGGTCAGTTCCTTGCCGCTGCCCACATCAATTTTGCAGACAACCAGCTTATCGGCATCGGGGTGTTTTACAATGGAGTTGATGCGGCCGGTAACGATATTTTTCAGTTCGCCGCCCATATAGGTCACGCCTTCTACCTTGGAACCGGTCATTGTAATATCCTCAACGAATTCTCCAATAGGCGCTGTTACCTTCGCGTATTCTTTTAACCATGACATAGGTACATCCATGTTTCTATTCTCCTTTCAAATGAAAAAGCAATCTATCAGAACTGTTTCAGGAATTTCATATCGTTTTCAAAGAGCAGACG
>CALWKZ010000035.1 GCA_944381385.1 uncultured Anaerotignum sp.
CCTACAAGCAGTCCTACAAGAGCAAAAAGACCTGCAACAATCCAAAGGAAAAATGGCTTGTGTTTGAGAACACCCATGAAGCAATCATTGACGCTGACACATGGGCGCGGGTGCAGGAATTACGGAAGAACAAACGCCGCCCGACAAGGACGGGAAAAACAAATATGTTCTCCGGGATTGCGCGCTGCGCCGACTGCGGTGAAAAGCTGTATTACTGCACAAGCAGGAACTTTGAAACAAGGCAAGACCATTTTGTCTGCTCCACTTCAAGGCTGAAAGGGAAAGAGGTTTGCCCGACGCATTTTATCCGCGCTGTGGTATTGGAACAGGGCGTACTCGCTCACATGAGAATGACGATTGCCTGTGTCGCTAACCACGAAGAACAATTCCGCAAGGCTATGGGTGCGAAGCAGAAAGTCGAAGCGAAGAAAGAACTTGCAGCAAAGCGGCGGCAACTCACGCAAGCGGAACGGCGGATAGAAAAACTTGACCGTCTTTTCAAGCGTATTTACGAGGATAACGCCAACGGGAAACTTTCTGACGACAGATTTCAAATGCTCTCTGACGATTAAGAACAGGAGCAGGAAGAACTGCGGGAAAAGCTGTTGCGTCTGAATGAAGAAATTACAAAACAGGAAGAACAAACAGAAAACATTGACAGGTTTATCGGCAAAGTAAGGAAGTATCTCGACTTGGACGAATTAACGCCCGCCGTCTTAAATGACATGGTAAAGGCGGTATATGTTCACGCACCGGACAAGTCCAAAGGTTATCGGGAACAGCAAATTGACATTTCCTATGATCTTGTGGGGATATTCCCTGCGTCCTTGCTCAATGACCTGCAAAACGGAGAAACAGCATAGCCAAAGCTACGCCGTTTCCCGAAAACAATCTTATGCTGTTTTATGCGTGCCGCCCCCTATGAACCATCTCTTTTTCCGCAAATCTCATTTCCTCCTGTCTTTTTACTGGGGCGGTGTCTTATCCTGTGCCACCTTGGCCCGCACCTCCGCCAGCGGATTTTCCTGGGGGAGTCCTTTCTCCAGGAATTCCGCCGCCGGGATGACCTCCGCGCCGATAAACGCCATATCCTCCATATTGGCCCGCTGTACCGCCTCGTTCCGGGAGGAGCAGCAGTCCTCCAGTATCGTCACGTTATAATCCAAGGATAATCCGTCATAGCAGGTAGCCCGGATGCAGTTGGGCGTTGTGGTCCCCGTCAGAATCAGCGTATCCACCTGGAGCCTCCGCAGGATCAGATCCAGCTCTGTCTGGAAAAAAGCGGAGAATCTGGGCTTGATGACGGTATAGTCCCCCGCCTGGGGCCGCAGCTCCTCCGGCGCCTCCACAGAGCAGGGGCCTGTGCTCCCCGGCGCCAGACATCTTCCCCCCGCCAGCCAGTTTTCGTAGCGGCAGGCCTCCACATCGGTACCGTTGGCCCGGTAGACCCGGGTCACAAAAAACACAGGGATCTCCCTTTTCCTGGCTTCTTCCGCCACTCTGCCCAGCATAGGCACCGTAGCCGCCGCCTGCGCGATGTACAGAGGCGAAGCCGGGTTCAAAAACGCCTCCTGCATATCAATAACGATCAACGCGCTCTTTCTCATGTTCCATTCCTCCTTTTGGCGTAGCGCCGTTTCTGCTCCTTATGATACCACATTTTTTTCCCGCTGGAAATGCACCATTTGTCCGTTCCCGGCTATTATGTGATTATAAAGAAAAAGGAGGTATTTCCATTGCTTCCCATGGTCTCTTTTCAAGACGTCAGCCTGAGCTATCATAGCCTGGGCGGCGAAACGAGGGCCGTTTCCCATCTTTCCTTTACTGTTGCCGAAGGAGAATTCGTTTCCATCGTAGGCCCCAGCGGCTGCGGAAAATCCACCATCCTTTCCATGCTGGCGGGGCTGTTTCCTCCTTCCGCGGGCAGCGTGCGTGTCAACGGCACCATCGGCTATATGCTGCAGAAGGATCATCTTCTGGAATGGCGCACCATCCGCAGCAATATCTTTCTGGGGCTGGAAATACAGGGGAAGGCCACAAAGGAGAACAAATCCTTTGCTGAAGAGCTTTTAAAAAAATACGGTCTCTGGGAGTTCCGGGACCACTTTCCCGCCCAGCTTTCCGGGGGTATGCGCCAGCGGGCGGCCCTCATCCGCACGCTGGTCCTTTCTCCCGACCTGCTGCTGTTGGATGAGCCCTTTTCCGCTCTGGACTACCAGACCCGTCTGTCCGTAGCCGATGAGATCGGCACCATCATCCGTCAGGAAGGCAAGACCGCCATCCTGGTCAGCCACGATATTTCCGAAGCCATCAGCCTTTCCGACCGGGTCATCGTCCTTTCCGGCCGCCCCGCCCGCCTGAAAAAAATCCACACCATAGAGCTTTCCGTGGAGGAGCGCACACCCATGAAGGCCCGGGAGGCGCCGGAGTTCCGGGAATACTTCAATCAGATATGGAAGGAGCTGGATGTCCATGTGGCGTGAGATCAAACAGCCGGCCATGTCCCAGGCCCAGGCCCGTTTTCTGAAGGAGCTGCGGCTGCGGCGCTGGGCTGTCCGCGTAACGCAGTGGGTTTTCCTGGTGGGATTCCTTTTGCTCTGGGAAATGGCCGCCAATCGGGAATGGATCGACCCATTTCTTTGCAGCCAGCCCACAGAGATCTGGCGTACTGCCGTAGAAATGGCCCAAAACGGCATGCTCTGGGCCCATATCGGCACTACCCTCTGGGAAACGGCCGCCGGGTTCCTGCTGGGTACCGTTCTGGGTGTTATGGTGGCTGTGCTTCTTTGGTGGAACAGTTTTGTTTCTGAAGTGGCGGAGCCGTATCTGGTGGTGCTCAACGCGGTGCCCAAAACCGCTCTGGCCCCCATCATCATTGTCTGGCTGGGGAATAACCAGACCTCCGTCATCGCTGTGGCCCTGCTGACCTCCGTCGTCGTCACCATCATGACGGTACTCAATGGCTTTTTGCAGACAGAGGAAGAAAAAATCAAGCTCATCCGCGTTTTCGGCGGTACAAAATGGCAGATTTTCCAAAAAGTCGTATTTCCCGCCAATATCCCCTGTATGATGAACGCCTTGAAAATCAATGTAGGCCTGTCCTTCGTGGGCGTCATCGTGGGGGAATTTCTGGTGGCCCAGAAGGGTCTCGGCTTCCTCATCATTTACGGCAGTCAGGTGTTCAAGCTCTCCTGGGTACTGATGAGCGTTGTCATTCTTTCCGTTTTGGCCGCCATTCTCTACAAGGCCATTGCCTGCCTGGAAAAATTCGTCCTGCGCAAACGGCAATAAAAAAAGAGGGCCGCTCTCCAGCCAAAAGACCGCGAAACACAGTTTTTTCTGCGTGTCTGCGGTCTTTTCCGTCTGAGGGCAGCCCCTCTTTTTTATTTTTCTAAATATGGCTTCAAATATTTGCCTGTATAGGAGCCTTCCACCTGGCAGACCTCTTCCGGCGTGCCCTGCGCCACAATGGTGCCGCCGCCGTTTCCGCCTTCCGGCCCCAGGTCGATGATATAGTCCGCCGTTTTGATAACGTCCAGATTATGCTCAATGACCACTACCGTATTTCCGCCTTCCGCCAGCCGCTGCAAAATATGCACCAGCTTGTGTACGTCCGCCATATGCAGGCCCGTCGTGGGCTCATCCAGGATATACATGGTCCGTCCCGTGCTCTTTTTGCTCAGTTCCGTGGCCAGCTTCACCCGCTGGGCCTCGCCGCCGGACAAGGTGGTGGAGGACTGCCCCAGCTTCACATAGGAAAGCCCCACATCATACAGGGTCTGGAGCTTCGCCTTGATTCTGGGGATATTCTCGAAAAATTCCAGCGCCTCTTCCACAGTCATTTCCAGCACATCGGAAATGGTCTTGCCCTTATAATGGACCTCCAGCGTCTCCCGGTTGTACCGTTTTCCGTGGCAGACCTCGCAGGGCACATAAATATCCGGCAGGAAATGCATCTCGATCTTGATGATGCCGTCGCCGGCGCAGGCTTCACAGCGGCCGCCTTTTACGTTGAAGCTGAAACGGCCTTTCTGATAGCCCCGCATCTTAGCCTCCGTGGTCTGGGCAAATACATCCCGTATCATATCGAATACGCCCGTATAGGTAGCGGGATTGCTGCGGGGCGTTCTGCCGATGGGCGACTGGTCGATATTGATGACCTTGTCCAGCAGTTCCTGCCCCGTCATATCCCTATGGGCGCCGGGCCTTGTTTTCGCCCGGTTCAGGTCTCTTGCCAGCCGTTTATAGAGGATCTCATTGACCAGAGAGCTTTTCCCGGAACCGCTGACGCCGGTAACACAGGTAAAGATGCCCAGCGGGATATCCACATCCATCTGCCGCAGGTTGTTCTCCGCCGCGCCCCGAATGCGCAGGATGGCCTCCGGGTCCACAAGCCGCCTTGCCTTAGGCACCTCTATTTTCTTTCTGCCGCTGAGATAATCCCCCGTCAGGGAGGCGGTGCATTGCTTGATAGCCTCCACGTCCCCGGCACAGACGATCTCGCCGCCCTCCTTTCCAGCGCCGGGGCCTACGTCTACGATATAATCGGCGGCATACATAGTATCCTCGTCGTGCTCCACCACAATGAGGGAGTTCCCGATATCCCGCAGATGGCAGAGTGTTTTCAGCAGCTTGTCATTATCCCGCTGGTGCAGGCCGATGCTGGGCTCGTCCAGGATATAGACTACCCCCACCAGACCAGAGCCAATCTGTGTTGCCAGCCGGATACGCTGGGACTCCCCGCCGGATAACGTGCCCGCCGCCCGGGATAAGGTCAGATAATCCAGACCGACATCCATCAAAAAGCCGATTCGGGCATGGATCTCCTTTAAAATCCGCTCCCCGATCATTTCCTCTCTCCCCGTCAGCTGGAGGGAATCGAAAAAGTTCTGAATCTCCGCCACGGAAAGTTCCGTCACCTCGGAAATATTCTTCCCGCCGATGGTAATGGCCAGTACCTCCGGCCGCAGACGCTTGCCGTGGCAGGAGGGGCAGGTGATATTGGTCATATATTCTTCGTATTCTCCCCGCATGGCTTCGGAGGTTTCATTATACCGCCGCTGCAAATTGGAAATGATGCCCTCAAAGGCATAGTCATAGGAACCGGTGCCCCGGAAATTGGTATAGGTGATCCGCAGCTTTTTGCCGCCGGTGCCGTAGAATATGATCTTTTTGATCTCCTCCGGCAGCTCCCGGAAAGGTGTATCCAGGGAAAAGCCGTATTCCTTCGCCAAAGCGTCAAACAACACCCTGCTCATGCTTTCCCTGTTGGAAATAGAGTTGTAGCCGGGAGCGGCAATAGCCCCTTTCGCGATGGAAAGGCTGTCGTTAGGCACAATAAGACTTTCATCAAATTTCATCTGCATCCCCAGCCCCGTACAGGTAGGGCAGGCGCCGCTGGGATTGTTAAAGGAAAAGAGCCTCGGCTCGATCTCCATCAGGTCGATGCCGCAGTCCGGACAGGAAAAGCTCTGGCTGAACAGCAACTCATTTTCCCCCTGGTTCACATCCACGATCAGCAGACCGCCGCTGAGGGCGGAGACGGTCTCAATGGATTCCGTCAGCCGTTTCTGGATGCCGTCCTTGATGACCAGACGGTCCACGATGATTTCTATATTATGCTTTTTATTTTTTTCCAGCTTGATCTCCTCGGAAAGATCATAGGTGAGCCCGTCTGCCCGCACACGGACATAGCCGCTTTTTCTGGCATCCTCCAGCAGCTTCACATGCTCGCCCTTGCGGCCCCGCACCACCGGCGCCAAAAGCTGTATTTTCGTCCGCTCCGGCAGTTCCAGAATACGGTCTACAATCTGGTCGATGGTCTGCTTTTTGATCTCTTTGCCGCATTTGGGGCAATGGGGAATGCCAATCCGGGCATAAAGCAGACGCAGATAGTCATAAATCTCCGTGACCGTTCCCACGGTGGAACGGGGGTTGTGGCTGGTGGTTTTCTGGTCAATGGAAATGGCCGGGGACAGTCCCTCGATCAGGTCCACATCCGGCTTTTCCATCTGCCCCAAAAACTGTCTGGCATAAGAGGACAGGGATTCCACATACCGCCGCTGTCCCTCCGCGTAAATGGTGTCAAAGGCTAGGGAGCTTTTCCCGGACCCGCTGACCCCCGTAAAGACCACCAGCCGGTCTCTGGGAATATTCAAATCTACATTTTTCAGATTATGCTCTCTGGCGCCTCTGATGATGATTTCATTCTTCATATACTTATCTCCTCTTTCCGCCGTTTTTTCGACGGCGCTCCCTCCGGCCGCTCTCCGTCAGCCGCAAGGGACATCACAGATCTTTTTCCATATATTTTTCTTCCGGCAAAAAGCCCAGCTTCCGGTACAGGGGCAGGCCGTCCTCCGTATAATGCAGGCGCATTTTCCCGGCGCCCCGCCGTTTCGCCTCCTCCATGCTCCAAAGCACCAGCTCTCTGGCGATGCCCTGTCCCCGGTAAGGCGGTTTCGTGTAGACATTGCGCAGCTCGCCGTAACGCCCGGTGGGGTTGTCCACCGCCGGAGAGGTATCATAAAGACAGACCATGCAGGCGGCGATCAGTTCTCCGCCATCCTCCATCCCCAGAACAAAAAGCTCCTCTGTCTCCAGATAACGCTCTAGATAGGCACGGGTATCCTCCCGCAGCTTCCCCTCCTCCGGGATCTCATTATAGGAAAGCAGGAACTCCATCCGCAGCGCCAGAAACGCCTCCAGATCTTTTTTCCCTAATTCCCGTCGGCTCATAGACTTTCCCCTCCTCTCGTCTCACGCACCTTCGTACATCAGTTTTTTCAGCTCCATGATCTTGTCCCGCAGCTCCGCGGCCCGCTCAAACTGCAATTCGATAGCCGCCTGCTTCATTTCCTTGTCCAAGGTCTGGATCAGCTTTTTCAGCTCTTTTTCGCTCATGGATTCCGGGTCCTTGTCCAGCCCGAATTTCTGTTTTTCCGTAGCCGCCTTAGTGATCTGGATAGTCTCGTGGACCTTCTTGACGATGGTTCTGGGCGTGATGCCGTGGATCTCGTTGTACTCCTGCTGTATCTGGCGGCGGCGGTTGGTCTCCTCAATGGCGTTTTTCATGCTTTCCGTCATAACGTCGGCATACATGATGACCCTACCATCAGCGTTTCTGGCGGCACGTCCAATGGTCTGTATCAGGGAAGTCTCCGAGCGGAGGAACCCTTCCTTGTCCGCGTCCAGAATGGCTACCAGACTTACCTCCGGAATATCCAGACCTTCCCGCAGCAGATTGATGCCTACCAGCACATCAAACAGATCCATCCGCAGATCCCGGATGATCTCCAAACGCTCCAGCGTATCTATATCCGAATGGAGATACCGCACCCGCACACCGGCCTCCCGCATATAATCCGTCAGCCGTTCCGCCATTTTTTTCGTCAGGGTGGTCACCAGCACCTTCTGGCCCGCCTCCGTGGTCTTGCGCACCTCCGAAAGCAGATCGTCGATCTGTCCTTCGATAGGGCGTACGGAAATTTCCGGGTCCAGCAGGCCCGTTGGCCGGATGATCTGTTCCACCAGCTGCTGGGAATGTTCCTTCTCATACACAGAAGGCGTAGCCGATACAAACAGCAGCTGATGAATCTTGCTTTCAAATTCGGAGAATTTCAAAGGTCGGTTGTCCAGAGCCGAAGGCAGACGGAACCCGAAATCCACCAGGGTTGTCTTTCTGGAACGGTCCCCCTCATACATGCCCCGTACCTGGGGAATGGATACATGGCTCTCGTCGGCGATCATCAGGAAATCGTCGGGGAAGAAGTCAATGAGGGTAAAGGGCGTGCTGCCCGCTTCCCGCAGGGACAAATGCCGGGAATAGTTCTCAATGCCGGTGCAGAAACCCATTTCCTTCAGCATTTCGATATCATAATTGGTGCGCTGCTCCAGCCGCTGGGCCTCCAGCAGCTTGTCCTCCCTCCGCAGCTCCGCCAGCCGTTCCTCCAGCTCCGCCTCAATGCGGGAAATGGCGATCTGCATTTTCTCCTGGGAAGTCACGTAATGTGACGCAGGGTAAATGGAAATATGGCTTCTCGTACCTAAAATCTCCCCCGTCACCACGTCGATCTCCGTAATGCGGTCAATCTCATCACCGAAAAACTCCACCCGCACCGCGTATTTTTCCGAAGCGACGGGGAAGATTTCCACCACATCCCCGCGAACGCGGAAGGTGCCTCG
>CALWKZ010000036.1 GCA_944381385.1 uncultured Anaerotignum sp.
CATGGTTTCGATTACCATTTTCTTAAATGCTGGAGTATATCTCTTGTTTGGTTTTCCTTTTGGCATAATAAATCACCCCACTTATTATCCAGTATACCATACTGTCTAACAAATGGGGTGCAGTTCATTCTCCCCGGCCTTTCTTTTCTATCAATCCTCAATATGCAAAGGCTGTAAATCCCAGATTTCCTCCGCGTACTGGCGGATGGTTCTGTCACTGGAGAATTTGCCGCTCTTTGCCACATTCCAGATAGCCTTTTTCGCCCAGGCCGTCTGGTCCCGATATGCCCGGTCGATATCCCAATGGGCTCTTGCGTAATCGGCATAGTCCTCCAGAACGAAATATTCGTCCGCTCTGCCGCCGCAGCCGTTCAGAAGGGCATCATACAGCTCCCGGAACAGATCGGTATTCTGGTCGAAGGTGCCGTTGATGAGGCTGTTGAGAGCCATACGAACTTCCTGGTTCATATTGTATATCATCCAAGGGTCGTAATGCCCGTTGTATTTGTCCTGTACTTCCTGGGCGCTCATACCGAAAATAAAGATATTGTCCGCGCCTACTTCCTCGTAAATCTCCACATTAGCGCCGTCCATAGTACCAATGGTCAAAGCGCCGTTGAGCATAAATTTCATGTTGCCGGTGCCGGAAGCCTCCTTGCCGGCCGTAGAGATCTGCTCGCTGACATCCGCCGCGGGGATCAGCTTCTCCGCCAGGGATACCCGGTAGTTTTCCAGGAATACCACCTTGATCTTGCCGCCGATGGCAGGGTCGTTGTTGACTACATCCGCCACAGAGTTGATGAGCTTGATGATCAGCTTTGCCCGGCGGTAGCCTGCCGCCGCTTTGGCGCCGAAAATAAAGGTTCTGGGCACCATATCCATACCCGGGTCCATCTTCAGCTGGTTGTACAGCCCAATGACGTGCAGGATATTCAAAAGCTGACGCTTATACTCATGGAGACGCTTTACCTGGATATCGAAAATGGAGTCGGGGTTCACCTCAATGCCCTTTGTCTCCCGGATATATTCCGCCAGAGCGATCTTGTTCTGGCGCTTGATCTCCATGAACCGGTTCCGGAATTCCTCGTCCTCGGCATAGGGCAGCAGCCGCTCCAGCTGGGAAAGGTCTTTGATCCAACCGTCGCCGATTTTTTCCGTAATCAGTTCAGACAGTCCCTGGTTGGCATGGCGCAGCCATCTTCTCTGGGTAATGCCGTTGGTCTTGTTGTTGAATTTTTCAGGATACAGCTCGTAAAAATCCCGCAGCTCCTGATTTTTCAGGATCTCTGTGTGCAGCGCCGCCACACCGTTGACGGAATGGCTGCCTACAATCGCCAGATATGCCATACGGATCTGACCGTCGGCGATGATCGCCATATGACGGATCTTTTCCGGATTTACGCCGTATTTTGCTGTCAAGTCCAGACAGAACCGGCGATTGATCTCCTCCACGATCTGATAGATACGGGGCAGGAGACGGCTGAACAGCTCCATGGGCCATTTTTCCAAAGCCTCAGACATAATGGTATGGTTGGTGTAAGCGCATACCTTTTTGGTGATCTCCCAGGCGTCATCCCAGGGCACATCATTTTCGTCTACCAGTACGCGCATCAGCTCCGCTACCGCCACCGTAGGATGGGTATCGTTCAGCTGGAACGCCACTTTATCCGGCAGCTCGTGGAAATCCGTATGGTTTTTTTTGAACCGTTCCACTACACGCTGTACCGTAGCGGAAATAAAGAAATACTGCTGGCGCAGGCGCAGTTCCTTGCCCTGATAATGCTCGTCGGCAGGATACAGTACATCGGTCATGGTGCTGGCCAGAAGTTCTTCCTCCGCCGCCTTCTGATAATTCCCCTCGTTGAAGAATTTCAGATCCAGCTTGTTTTTGGCTCTGGCTTCCCACAAACGCAGGGTATTGACTGTATTGTTGCCATAACCGATGACAGGATAGTCATAAGGCACAGCGATTACGGACTGATAATTTTCCTGCACAAAGCGGTACTCGCCGTTGCCCTTAGGCACAGCCCGCACGGTGCCGCCGAATTTTACCTCTACAGCATACTCATTGCGCTTGATGCCCCAAGGATCGCCGTCCTCCAGCCAGTTATCCGGCGCTTCCACCTGATAGCCGTTTTCGATCTTCTGCTCGAAAATGCCGTAATGATAACGGATACCGCAGCCATAGGCCGGCAGCTCCAGTGTGGACAGGGAATCCAGGAAGCAGGCCGCCAGTCTGCCCAGACCGCCGTTGCCCAGGCCCGGGTCCGGCTCCGCGTCCTCTACGGCGTTGTAGTCGATGCCCAGCTCCCGGAACACCTCCGCCACTTCCTGATACATGCCCAGATTGATCAGGCTGTTGCCGAAAAATCTGCCCATCAGAAATTCCATGGACAAGTAATATACGACTTTTACGTCCTTTTCATAATACTCATCGTGTGTTTTCATCCATTTCTCCGTGATCACGTCACGCACAGCAAATACCGCCGCCTGGTACAGCTCCTCGGCAGAAGCCGCCTCCAGCGTTTTGCGGTACAGCGTTTTCACGTTTTCCCGGATCATTTTCTTCAGTGTTTCTTTGTCAAGTAACTGACTCATAAAAACCCCCCAGTTCTTTCCCTATTTTCTGCGTAAACGCAGTCCTTTTTTTACTATACCAAAGGTCTGTCCCATTTGCAAATAATTTTCACCTGAAAGCCTGTTTTTTCAAGGAAAACAGCACAAGATCCCCCCTAAAAAGCCCAAAACACCGCCCAGGCCCTGCCAGAGCATCTCTTTTTCCGTTTTTTCCTCCGGCAATACCGCCCCACAGGCCAGATACAGACAAAAGCCTCCCAGGATCGCCCAAAGTGCCTGCGGCAGGGAGCCGCCATATACAAACGCCGCTGCTGTAAATGCCGCTGCCTCCCAGAAATGCCGGCCGCCCCGCCGTTCTGCCCAGGTGCCTGCCAATGTGCCTAAAAGGGCCAGAGCTGTCGGCAAAACCGCACCGCCCTCCGTAAAGACCGGCGGTAGAAAACAGAAACAGAAAAAGGCCACCAGCCAGCCCCCCAGCAATCCAAAGGGCAAAAAACCGTCTCTTTTCTTTTTGGCTCCCACTGCCGCCAGAGCCCAGTAAACCAGACAAATCGCCCACAATATCTTTTCCATTCCCTTCATCCTTTCCATTGCTCCTGTTTTCAGCTTATGGAAGGGACAAAAAAAAGAGAACTCTCCTTTCTGGGCGTCCTCCGAAAAAACAGAAATGCCAGAGTCCTTGCAGAGCAAAGAACTCCGGCAATCTTATTGCAATAGGAATACTTTTTTAAGAGGCAGACATAGCGGCCCGCTCCGTACTCATCCCATCCGGAACAGCACACCTGCCGCCGCCCCTACCAGAATAAAGGCCACCGGATGCACCTGCTTCCACTTTCTTGCTGCCGCCAGCACCAGGATAAAAAGGACGATCTCTTTCCAGCGGAAAAATTCCGTCCAGTTCATGGGGCTTACATTCTGGCCAAACAGCGCCAGCACCACTACGCCAAAGCCGGCGGAGGCGATCAGCCCCACCACTACGGGACGCAGACCATAAAAGGCGTTTTCCACCAGACGGCTGTTCCGAAATTTCTCTAAAAACTGATATACAATGATAATCACGATGACCGAAGGCGTCACCAGCCCTACCGTAGCCACAATGCCCCCCAGCACGCCGTCACAGTGAAAGCCCGCATAGGTGGACATATTGACGCCCAAAGGCCCCGGTGTAGATTCCGATACCGCGATCATATCCGGGATCTGACTGGACTGGAGCCAGGGATATTTGTCCGCCAGGGCGTACAAAAAGGGCAAAGTAGCCAGTCCGCCGCCTACAGAAAAAAGGCCGATCTTAAAAAATTCCAGAAATAATACCAGTAATTCCATTTAAGCCTCCCCCTTTCCTGAAACAGAGAAGGATTTAGCCAAAATCCCCAGCACCGCTCCCGCCAGTACCATCCACACCGGCGAAAGGGGCGTAAAGGTCACTACGGCGAAGGCCGCAATGGCCAGGAAGATGCCCAATTTATCCACTACGGATTTTTTCCACATCCCCGTAATGGCATTGATAATCAATACCCCTACCACCACACGAATGCCGCCGAAAGCATACTGCACCACCGGCAGTTCGGCAAAATTGGTCAGCACTGCCGCAATAATCAATATAATCACCAGAGAGGGAAAAATACCTCCGGCCGTGGCAAAAATAGCCCCCAAGATCCCCTTCTGCTTATAGCCGATAAAGGTTGCGGTATTGACAAAAATCACCCCCGGCGTACATTGTCCGATGGCGAAATAATCCAGCACCTCGTCCTCTGTGGCCCATTTCCGGTTCTGCACGACCTCCCGCTGGAGCATGGGCAGCATAGCGTAGCCGCCGCCAAAGGTAAAGGCGCCGATCCTTGCAAAAGTAATAAATAAAGAAAACAGTTCTTTCATCTCATCTCACCCGATTTCAGTTATCTTCCCCCGCCTGCATCTTTTTCATACGGTCTGTGGTAATCAAGGTATCCATGATCTCATCCAGGTCTCCGTCCAGTATGCTGTCAATGCGGTGCAGGGTCAGCCCCACTCTGTGATCCGTTACCCGCCCCTGGGGGAAATTATAGGTCCGGATACGCTCGCTCCGGTCGCCGGTGCCCACCTGTGAGCGCCGGTCAGCGGAAATGGCCGCGTCATGGGCCTGCCGCTCTCTTTCGTAAACTCTGGCATAGAGCACCTTCAGAGCCTGCTCCTTGTTCTTCAGCTGGGATTTCTCGTTCTGGCAGGAAACCACGATGCCTGTGGGGATATGGGTCATGCGCACGGCGGAATCCGTGGTATTGACGCACTGGCCGCCGTTGCCGGAAGCCCGGAACACATCCACCCGCACATCGTTCATATCAATATGCACGTCTACCTCCTCCGCCTCCGGCAGCACCGCCACCGTTACCGTGGAGGTGTGTATCCTGCCGCCGCTTTCCGTGGCCGGGATACGCTGGACCCGATGGACGCCGCTTTCGTATTTCAGCCGGGAATAGGCACCCTGTCCCGTAATCATGAAGGAAATTTCCTTGTAGCCGCCCAGATCGCTTTCGCTGACGTTCATGATCTCTATTTTCCATTTTCTCCGCTCCGCGTACCGGCTGTACATCCGGAACAGGTCGGAGGCAAACAGGGCCGCCTCGTCGCCGCCGGCGCCGCCCCGTATCTCCACAATGACGTTTTTCTCGTCGTTGGGGTCTTTCGGGATCAGCAGCAGCGTGATCTCCTTTTGCAGCTCCTCCAGCCGGGACTTGTTCTCCGCCAGTTCTTCCTTCACCAGCTCCCGGAAATCCTCCTCCAGCTTTTCCTCCAGCAGCTCCAGCTCCTCGGCAATGGACGCCTTTACCCTTTCATATTCCCGGTAGGCTTCCACCAC
>CALWKZ010000037.1 GCA_944381385.1 uncultured Anaerotignum sp.
AAACCTCCTATGCTTTCTTGTGTCTTGGCGGACTCAAATTCATTATAGCATAGGAGGTTTTTGCTTGAAGCTGAAGCTCTTTGATTCCCCCGGCGTAGCCGGGGGTTTTTATTGGTTGACCAAAAAAGGGGGGCTTTCGCCCCCCCTCGTCTTTATTCCGCTTCGTGATGATGCAGTGCCTCAATATCACTGACCGGCTTTTTCAAGCCTTCGATCACGATACCGTTCTTCTCCGCGTAATCCCATAATGCCGCATGCAGCGCTTCCTCCGCCAGACAGGAACAGTGTACCTTTACCGGTGGCAAACCGTCCAACGCTTCCATGACCGCTTTGTTTGTTACTTGCAGAGCTTCCTGTACAGTCTTTCCCTTCACTAGTTCCGTCGCCATGGAACTGGTCGCCACTGCGGCGCCGCAGCCAAAGGTCTTGAACTTCGCATCCTCAATGATATTATTCTCAATTTTTAAATAAACTTTCATAATATCGCCGCATTTCGCATTGCCTACGGTGCCTACACCACTGGCATCGGATATTTCACCTACGTTTCTGGGGTTCATAAAATGATCCATTACCTTTTCGCTGTATTCCATAAAAATTCCTCCTGTTTTTTTTCATTCCCTTTTTCTTGCCGTTCTATCAATACATATTGTTTCTTTTTTTATTTCTTCATCATATCTTCATATAAAGGAGACATCTCCCGCAGTCTCTGCACGATGCCGGGCAGTTTTTCCAATACAAAATCCACTTCTTCCTCCGTGTTCTCCCGATCCAATGTTAAACGGAGAGAACCATGGGCTTCCTCATGGGGCAGGCCAATGGCCAGCAGCACATGGGAGGGGTCCAGAGACCCGGAGGTGCAGGCAGAACCGCTGGAAGCGGCAATGCCCAGGGCATCCAGCAGCAGCAGCATAGACTCCCCTTCGATATAAGCAAAGGAAATATTGCAGTTGCCGGGCAGACGGTCTACGGGATCACCGTTGAGCCTGCTGTAAGGGATCTTTTCCAGAATCCCATGGATCAGTTTATCTCTTAAAGCCGTCAGACGCTCTCTGGTCTGTTCCAATTCCGCCACAGCCAGTTCCGCCGCCTTGCCCAGACCTACGATACCGGGGATATTCTCTGTACCCGCCCGCATCTTCTTTTCCTGCGCGCCGCCGAAGATCAAAGGAGATACCTTGACGCCTTTGCGGATATAAATAGCGCCGATGCCTTTGGGCGCCCCCAGCTTATGGCCGCTGATGGAAAGCAGATCAATGTGCATTTTTTCTACATCTACGGGTACATGCCCAACGGCTTGTACCGCGTCTGTGTGGAAATAGATGCCTTTTGCTCTGGCCAAAGCACCGATTTCAGCGATAGGCTGGATAGTACCGATCTCATTATTGGCAAACATTACGGAAATCAATATGGTTTCCGGGCGAATGGCTTTTTCCAGTTCCTCCAGCCGTACCTTGCCCATCTCGTCCACATCCAGATAAGTGACTTCATAGCCATGTTTTTCCAAATATTCACAGGTATGCAGGATCGCATGATGCTCGATCTTTGTGGTTATAATATGATTGCCTTTTGCAGACATGGCCTCCGCCACACCCCGCAGCGCCATATTATCGCTTTCAGAACCGCCGGCAGTAAAATAGATTTCTTCCGGCTTTGCGCCAATGGCATCCGCTACCTGTTTTCTGGCACGCTCCAATGCCTTTTTGCTTTCCTTTGCAATGGCATACACACTGGAAGCATTCCCATAATATTCTCTGAAATAAGGCAAAACTTCCGCCAGGACCTCTTCTCTGACCGGAGTCGTTGCCGCATTATCCATATAAATCTTCGTCTTCATATCCATTCCTCCTGTATTTACAAACCATTTATATATCATAGTATTTATATATGCTTTCTATGATTTTAATTTACTATGTTTGGCCAAAATTGTCAATAGTTTTTTAAAAAAATTACACAAAAAAAGCCGTTTTATATTTTTCTCGATTCGTGAATTAGAAATATCTTTTTCTTGCTATACGTGATATGGTCTTTTCTGAGAAAAAAAATGCCCATATAATGTTATACAAATAAAATCACACGAGGAAATCCTGGTAAAGAAACATAAAACGAGGTGAGCATTATGCATGAATTCAAAGACAGGCTGAAGGCTCTGCGAAAGGAAAAAGGACTGACACAGGTAAAACTTGGTGCATTATTGAATTACGGCTACACAGCAATCGCCAATTACGAATCCGGCAGAAACCAGCCGGGTATCGCTGATCTGAAAAAAATCGCTTCTATATTTGACGTATCCCTGGACTATCTTTTAGGCGTTACCGATCTTCGCCGCCCTTATGCATCTGCCGAGGACCCTTATTGGGAAAATGAATTTCTGCGGTATTATTCCATGTTAAATGAAGAAAACCAAAAGGAAGTCCTGTTATTCACACAGTGGCTTCTGGAACGGGAAGAAAAGAAACGGGCGTGGGAATCGGAAGAAAGCCGTTCTCAGCTTCGCGTCGCGCAGACGAAGAAAGAGTACAAAAAAGATTGATACTTCTGCTGTATCGTCCCAGAATGCTCGGAAAAATGGCGGTTTTTGGCTGCGTGGCTGTGCTGCGTCTCTTTTCCCCAGTAAATCCGGAGGGATAATTCGTAAAATAAAAACAGGAAGGTTTGAGACCCTTATTTCTAAGAGTCCGAAACCTTCCTGTTCTTTTTTGCGTTCATTGTTCTCTGGCACTGCGCAGTTCTCTGGCAGCAGCCAGCGTCGTTTCCGTAATTTCCTCGCCGCCGATCAAACGGGCCACCTCCCGGCAGGCGCCGTCCTCATCCAACAGCTCCACCTTCGTCTCTGTCCGTTCCTCCGCCTCTTCTTTCACGATCAAGAAATGGCGGTCTGCTAAAGCGGCGATCTGCGGCAGATGGGTAATGCACAAAATCTGCCGTTTTTTCCCCAGCAGACACATCTTTTCTCCCACCTTACGGGCCGTTCTGCCGCTGATGCCGGTGTCGATCTCATCGAATACAAAGGTACCGATCTCGTCACCGTCTACCAATACACTTTTTAAAGCCAGCATCACACGGGACATTTCCCCGCCGGAGGCAATTTTCGCCAAAGGCTTCAATTCTTCCCCTGCGTTAGCAGAGATCAGGAATTCTACCTTATCTCGGCCATCCCTGCCAAACTCCTCTTTCTGCGCAAAACCAATGCGGAATTTGGCCTGTGCCATCTGCATCTGGTGCAGGGCCTCCTCGATCTGCGCCTCCACTTGAGAAGCCCGCTCCCGTCGGATAGACGTCATTTCTTCCGACAGACGAAGCATCTGCCTTTCTACTTCCCGCTG
Source organism: uncultured Anaerotignum sp. (assembly GCA_944381385.1). Classification (GTDB taxonomy): domain Bacteria; phylum Bacillota; class Clostridia; order Lachnospirales; family Anaerotignaceae; genus Anaerotignum. The sequence goes on from CALWKZ010000037.1 coordinate 3,324, forward strand.
CTGTCTTTCCAAATCGGCAGCCGTCTCCTCGCTGTTTTCCAGAAATTCCATTTCCGCTACAGCCTTTTCATAAAACGCCAGTACGGCCTCCAGACTGCCGCCATATTTGCGCTTCAGCCGGTGAATGGTCTGAAGGCGTTCTTCCACTTCTTCCAGAGCCTCCGGCTCTGCTTCCAAGGTCGCGCCGTAGCGCTTCCATGTCCTAGCACAGTCCTCGATCTGGGCATAGGCATTTTCCAGAGTATCCGCGATTTCCTGCACTTCCGCATCCAAAGCGGCGGCTTGCGCGGCGTCCTCCATGGCCTGCCCCAACAAATCACAAACCGCGGGGATTCCATGCCCGCCGTCATATAGTAAGGCCGTGCCTTCCGATGTAAGCCGCATGAGCTTCTCCATCCCGGCCAGCCGTTTTTTTCTGTCCAAAAGGGATTCTTCCTCTCCCTCTCTCAATGCGGCAGCGGCGATCTCCTCTGTTTGAAACCGGAGGATATCCAGCCTCTGGGCTCTTTGGCCCTCATCTCCCAGAAGAGCCCCCAGTTGCTGCTGGATCATCTTTCTTTTTTCCTGCCACTTCTCATATTCCGTCAGCTTTTCCGTCAGTTTCTCCCCGCAGAAACGATCCAGCAGTCCTATGTGCCGGGACGGATTCAGCAAAGACTGATGCTCATGCTGGCCGTAAATATCCATCAATTCCGCCGCGATCTGGCGCAGCATGCCCGCCGTCACGGTACAGCCATTGATGCGGCAGACGCTTTTGCCAGACTCGTTCAGGGACCGACTGATCAAAAGGGAGCCGTCCTCCTCCGCCGGGATGCCGTTTTCCTCCAACAGCTCCAGGATGGCCGGGTCCTCCGCGGAAAACAACGCCTCTACCACAGCCTGCTTTTCGCCTCTGCGCAGAAATTCCTTATTGGCTCTTCCGCCCAGAGCGAACTGCAAAGATCCCAGAATCATAGACTTCCCGGCGCCTGTTTCCCCTGTCAGAATATTCAGCCCAGGGGCAAACTGCAGGTCACACTCAGCGATCAGCGCCGCATTTTTGATATGAAGATTTTCCAGCACGGTGCATCCCTCGTTTCTTATGCGCTGTGAATGATACGGTACAGCTTTTCAATGATAACAGCCGCCTGGTTATGGGTACGTACCACGCAGAATACAGTATCATCCCCGGCAATGGTGCCTAAAATCTCGCTGTTCTGCATATTGTCCAGTGCCACCGCCACTGCCATGCCCATGCCTTCCAGCGTCTTGATAACGATCATGTTCTGGGCATAGTCCATCTTTACCACGGCTTCTTTGAATACCCTTGTCAGCCGCTCCGTGATCTCCGTATCATTTCCGCTGATGACGGAATATTTCTGCTTTCCTCTTTCCGTAGCGATCTTCGTCAGCTTCATCTCACGAATATCCCTGGAAACCGTAGCCTGTGTGACCATGAATCCTTCTTCACAAAGCTTTTTCGCCAGTTCATCCTGGGTCTCGATATCATACTTTTCGATCAATTCCAAAATTTTCGCGTGTCTGGCAATTTTCATTTTGTCACAACCTTTCTCTTCTCTTTTATCTGCTCAGTTTTTTCCGTAATACATCATAAAAACTCTGGGGATTTGTTTTGATAATGGCCGCATGTACCTTGGCACATTTGATCTGTACCACTTTTTTGCCTTTTAAGGTCCATGCCTCCTGTCCGTCCGCGCTGACAGTAAAAGCCGTATCCTCTCTGGGATTGATCTCTACCGTAACGGAATCCTCCGCCGATACCACAATGGACCGGCTGGTCAGCGTATGCGCGGAAATCGGTGTAATGGCAATGATATGGGCATCCGATTTCAAAATGGGCCCCCCCGCCGACAAATTATAGGCCGTGGAACCCGTAGGCGTACAGATGATAACGCCGTCCGCCTGGAAGGTATCCACATACTCGTCATTGATGAAAATATTGAACTCCAAAATCTTATAGAGCAAACCACGGTTGATGCAGACGTCATTCAGAGCAAGAATGCCCTCTATCCGCTCCTTCTCCGTAGCAATACAGGTCTGCAGCATCATCCGTTCTTCCATTTTATAATCTCCGTCCAAAACCCGATCAATGGCCTGCTCGGCGAAATTCTTCTCCTCCGCCGTCAAAAACCCCAGATGCCCCAGGTTGATGCCCAGGATCGGCGTATGGTAAGGCGCAGATTTCCGCCCTACGCCCAAAAGAGTGCCGTCTCCGCCAAGAGAAATGATAAAATCAGAATCCCGGTAAACCTCTTCCTCACTTTTGGCATACTCTGTCAAACCGGCCGCCTCCGCCGCGTTCTCCATCAGCTGCGGCTCACATCCGCGGCTCAGGAGGTGTTTCACCAAACGCTTGGTCACCGCCATCTCCTTATCTTTTTCCATATTTGGAATCAAGCCAACTTTTTTCATCTTCATACCCCCC
>CALWKZ010000038.1 GCA_944381385.1 uncultured Anaerotignum sp.
TTCTCCTACATGGGACGATAAAAATGTTCTTAATGCTGCCGTAGACTTTTTTGAAAATTTCCTCTCAGATGTGGACAGAAAGAAACTGCGCAAGTGGGTAAAAAATAATGTAGCACCTACAGATATAGCTGAAGATACAGATGATTATGAGGAAATAATAGGATGTTTAAGCGAGTTTGGAGAAGATCCGTTTATTGACTTCTTTCTCGAGTTTTCTCCTGATACAGATGAGTGGGAAGAATTTAACGGAGCATACGAGGATATGTTTGGCTGCACTGTAGAGGAAAATATAGATGAAGGCTATGAAGACGCATATTTTGAGCATCGTTACGACGAAGATGATGATGACGAAGAAGAAGACGAAGATGTAAACGACTGGGATACGGAGCCGGAATATCCCACAGAGGACATCGACAGCCTTACATTTGAAGGAAAAGCATTTGTGCTGACTGGCGACTTCCAGAACTGTGACGGCGACAGAAAAGAAGTTGAAAATATGATTGCCGCAAAAGGCGGCAGATGTACCGGCGCTGTCAGCGGCAAGACCAATTACCTGGTGATCGGCGATTTTGGCTCGGCCGGCGCCAAAAAAGTTGAAAAGGCTCTGGAACAGAAAGAAAAGGGCAAAGACATCAAAATCATCACGGAGTACGATTTATTCAGATTTTTACAGGAAAGGAGCTGAGTACATATGAGTAATATGAATGATTTTGAGTTTTATGGTGCCGGTTGGAACAAAGAAAGATGGGACTTGAAATATAAAGGCAAAGACAAAGACATGGTGATACCTGAGGAGCTGATCGCAAAAGCGGAAGGAGAATTTACGGTTGCCATTTCAGCAGAAAACTCAAATGATATAGAGAGCATTTCTATTCCTAAAAATGTGCCTAATGTGTGGCTGGGTACGCTTTACGGCGCAAGAAGCTTAAAAAATTTCACCGTTGACCCGGAAAATCCCTGCTTAAAGGATATAGACGGCGTGCTCTACACCAAAGACGGCAAAAAGCTCATTAAGGCACCTGCTCAGATGACAGGAAAGTATATTGTGCCGGAAGGCGTGGAGGAGCTAGAAGCATTTGCTTTCCAAAATTCACACTGTGATGAGATCACTTTGCCCGATTCTTTGGAAAAAATCGGCACAGGTGCTTTTCAGTACAGTGAAATAAAAAAAATGATCGTTCCCAAAGGGATAACAGAAATAGAAGATGGCGTTTTCAGTGATTGCCGTAAATTGGAAGAATTTGAGTTCTTAGGTAATGTAAAAATACACTATATGTATATGGATATGGACCCTGAAATGGAAGAGAGAATATCAGGAGAAGGTTTCACAAAACCGGCAGAGTGTTATCTGCTTGCCTGCTTAAAGACATATCCTGATATCGATAAGTGCAGAAGAAAATTCATAGCGGCGGCAAAGCGGGGCAAACGGGAAAAAATACTGGAATATCTCTTGAGTACGGCACCTGAAAGAAAGGCGGAAAAGGGCACCTTTGAAATCAATGTACTGGAAGATGGCTGCGCCGAAATCAAGTCCTACCAAGGGGAGGAAAGCGTGATCGAAATACCGAATGAAATCGACGGCAAACAGATCACAGCCATTGGCGCAGGCGCTTTTCAGGGGAATGAGTATATTGAAAAGGTAATTGTGCCAGAGGGTGTAACATGGATCAAAAATAACGCCTTTCAGGGCTGTATCTCTTTGGAGGAGGCTGTACTTCCGGAAAGCTGCACCGCCATTGGCGCCTCTGTTTTTGAGGACTGCAAAGCACTTAAAAAAGCAGATCTGCCAAAAGGCGTGCTCGTTTTGGCAAGAAAGGTATTCAAGAACTGCCGCTCTCTGGAAAAACTGGATATTCCGGCAGGGGTGATAAAAATAGACGACCAGGCTTTATATTATTGTGAAAGCTTAAATGACATAACCCTTCCGGAAGGTTTAATTTATCTTGGTAAGGAATGTTTATACGCCTGTGGTTTTAATTATGGCCCGGTACTTCCTGGGGAATGGGGCTACAGCAAACGGAAATTTGCCATTCCTGCCTCTGTAACGCAGATCGATGACGGCGGAGAGGGCATCTTTGCCGCTTATGCCAAGGCACAGGAGCTGTTTGGGGTATTTGAGTATAAATTGATCTTGCAGGTGAAGAAAGGCTCTGTAGCCCATAGATACGCGGCGAAAAAGAAGATTCGTTTTGAGCTGGTTTGAGTCGGAAAGGAGGAACTTCTTATGAAGGAAATCAAAAACGATACAGAAGAACTCAGAAGTAAACTGCTCTTGGATGTTTACGCCGGAGCGGTGGCGGGTATGCCGGCTATGCTGCTGGATGAAAGCCGCATCAAAAACGCGGACGAGGAGGAATTGAAGAAGATCGCGAAGGAATATGGATATTGAGTTTTGTATTGGCGGCGGAAAGGGATAGAAAGCGCCGTTTCCCTGTGGCGGTTTTAAAAAAAATCATTTCAAACTAAAATATCGCTGGGATTCTTGGCAGAAACAAGGATTCCGGCGGTATTTTTTTTTCTGAGCGGATGTTTTTGGGGCATTTTCATGCTGGCGCAAGGTTGGTGTGCTATAATAAAGCCAGAATCGGTTCCTGCGGCCATTATAGGCCGGAGTTTTGATAAGGGAGGGAAGCAAATTGCGTATTTTGGTGGCGGAAGACGAAAGGGATATGAACCGTCTGATCGTAAAGACCCTGCAGAAGGCAGGATACAGTGTGGATGGGTGCTTTGACGGAGAGGAGGCCTTGCTGCATCTTTTGGGGGCGGAGTATGACGCTATGGTGCTGGATGTGATGATGCCGAAAAAGGACGGCTATGCCCTGGTGGAGGAGCTGCGGGCCAAGGGTGTGGATACGCCGATCCTGTTTTTGACGGCCAGAGACAGCGTGGCTGACCGGGTGAAGGGGCTGGACCTGGGGGCGGACGATTATCTGGTGAAGCCCTTTGATTTCGACGAGCTGCTGGCCCGCATCCGTGCCATCACCAGAAAGCACGCGGGCAGCCGCAGCAACCGCTTTACCATAGGCGATCTTTGCCTGGATGCAGAAAAGCGGACTGTGGAGCGGGGCGGCAGGGAGATCGCCGTATTGCCCAAGGAATTTTCCATCCTGGAATATCTG
>CALWKZ010000039.1 GCA_944381385.1 uncultured Anaerotignum sp.
AGGTCAGCAGATTGTCCGCCTTCTGGGTGATGAGCCTGTCGCTGTCTGCCAGCAGCAGCTCATTGCCTAATGTAGAGAACTTGCCGCTGCCCTTTAAGGCCAACGTATCGCTTTCCGGGGAATATACGGCGCTGAAGCCGCCGCCCGCCGCCGACATCATAGCGGCGAAATCCCGCAGGCGCACATACTCCACGCCCATGATATCTATGGTATCCAAAGCAAATTCACTGTTTTTCAGCTGGACCTGTTTCTGAACGATACTGCGGCTGTTGGACAGTCCCACCCATTCCAGCTCATAGGGCTTGATGCTGTCCGTATAGATGCCGCTGACGCCCATAGCCAGCAGATCCTCAAACTGCAAGTACCTGTTCACCGTATGGGCATAGACCTGTATCTCCTTGGCCCGGAAGGTCTCCACGATCTGCGCCGTCACCTTTTCCTTTTCTATGGTAACTACGCCAATATTATTGTCGGCGCAGAACTGGGCCGTTTCGGCATAATCCACGGTTCCCGCCTGATACAGCGTATAGATCCACTGGGGGAAATCATAAATGCTCTTCACCCAGCTCAGCATCGTCTCATTATAGATCTGGGGAATGATCCGGTCCAGCACCTCCGGGTGGCCGATATTCTCCGCGATCTTTTTCAGATCCGTGAACTGCTTTTTGACTGTGGCTTCATCCGTATCCTTGGTATCTGTCACCAGATACACGTCCTGGTACTCCGCCATCAGGTACAGCAGATCCGCCGCCGTCATGGGCGTCTGCTCATAAATGATCTTATTCTGCTGGAAAGCCTGGGAGCTCATTTCCAAAGAACCGCTGGGCCGGATCTCCAGCCGGTAATAGGAGCCGTCCTTATCAAAATCATGGCGCACCACCAGCGTATTGTCAGAGGTGTAGATAAAATCCGCCTCCAGCACACGATAGCCGTTTTCCCAGGAAGCGATAAAGGCTTCTTTGGAATTGGTCTCGATCTTTCCGTCGTATTCTCCCAGCGCATGGGCGATCAGCGGGTTTTCCGCCGTCCATCCGGCCTCTGCCGCGTAAGCGGCTCTGCCCGGCAGCAGCAGCACTCCCAGCATGGCCGCCATAGCCATGGCGCTCAGTCGTTTTGTTTTCATATATCATCTCTCCTAAATTTTGGAATCTTTCCCCGAAAAAAAGAAAGACGGGCGTTGGAACTGTGTCCCCCGCCCCGATTGTCTTTATTCTTCGTCCTCGTACATATCGTAGAAGGCGTTGGAAACCTTGTCAAACTCATCATCATCCTCGATGACATTCAGCTCGATCTCCTCGCCCACTTCTTTGTATTCGTACAGCAGGACGGTCTCGTCCTCCAGCGGCAGCAGGGCAATGTATTCCTTGCCTTCCAGACCCTCTACCTCGAAGATCCCCAAAATGCCGCATTCCATTTCCGTATCATCATCCAGCGTCAGGAACATGGTTTCCAGATCCATGATCTCTTCCTCATGATCGTGGTCATGTCCGCAGCCGCAGCCGCAATGTTCACTCATATCATTTCCTCCTTCCCCTTTGGGACGTTTTATTTCTTTTCTATCATATCGTATTCCCGGCGTTTTCACAATCTTTTTTTGCGCCGGAAAAGGGTTTTTCCATTATTTTTTTCCTTTTGCGGAAGAAGGCTTTTTTCCTGCCGCCTTTTTCTTTCCCTCCGGCGCCCCCGCGGGCTTTTTCCCGCCGGATTTTTCCAAATCCTTCTTTGTCTTATTGCTGTCCACCAGTTTCCCGCCTGCCATATCCTTCTGGCGGAACTTCAGGCCCCAGGCTTTCTCATACTTGTGTATCCACCGTCTTTCATAGGGCGTCACAAGGGAGATGGCCGTACCCTCGGCCTGCTGTCTGCCGCAGCGTCCCGCCCGGTGGAGATAATGGGTCGGGTCCTCCGGGATATCCAGATTGATGATGTGGGTCACACCGGGGATATCCAGCCCTCTGGCGCCGATGTCAGAAGCCACCAGCACAGATACCCGCCCCGCCCGGAAGTCCTCCAGGGCGTTTTTCCGGTCTGTTTTGCCCGCCAGGCCGTAAATGCCGGCGGCGGCGATGCCATGGTAGCAGAGCTTGTCCACGGTCACCTCGATATTTTCCGGGTTATTCAGAAAGACCATGGCCTTTTCCGGTTTTTCTCCCGCCAGCACCTTCCGCAGCATCAGGAATTTTTCTCTGGGCGCCGTCAGAATGAAGTAATGGTGGATGTTTTCCGGCACAGCCCCCGTCTGGGTGCCGCCTTCCACAAACAGCACCTCCTCCTTCATCAACCCTCTGGCCCGTTTTTCCGCTTCCTCGCTGACGGAGGCGGAAAGGAGCACCAGCTGTCTGTCCCGGAGGGTCGTTTTGATGACCGCCTCCACGGCGGCCAGGTTCCCGTCGTCCATAAGACGGTCCCCCTCATCCAGCACGATAGTCTTTACCAAATGGGCCTGTATTTTTTTCTTCCGGATCAGGTCTAATATCCTGCCTGTGGAGCCCACCACGATCTGGGGCTTTTCCTTCAGACGCTCCATCTGCCGCCGGATGCCCGCCGTACCAATGATGAGCACGCTGCGGATGTCCAGGCCGCTGTTCTGGGCCAGCAGCTCCGCCTGCCGGTGAACCTGGGCCGCCAGCTCATGGGTGGGCGTCAGGATGATGACCTGGGTCCCTCTGACCTGTGGGTCGATCTTCATAAACAGAGGCAGCAGATAGGCCAGGGTCTTGCCGGAGCCGGTCTCCGACCGGCCGATGATGTCCTGCCCGCCGGCAATGGCCGGGATCATTTTTTCCTGTATGGGGGTGGGCACTGTGATCCTCTGGGCCGCCAGTCCCTTTTGCAGGGCCTCGGAGACTCCCAGCGCCATAAAATCCTTTTCCATGGGTATTTCGTTCCTTTCTCGCGAAATTTCGTTGTTCCCATTATATCCGCTTTTTGTCCCCCTGTAAACCTTCGCCCCCTTCCGTCTGGGAAAAATACTCCAGGATGCCGCAGTAAATGGCCCAGGCCACGCGTTCCTGGTATTCCTCCTCGTTGAGCCGCAGCTCCTCCTCCCCATTAGAGAGAAAACCGCACTCCACCAGCACCGCCGGGATCTTAGTGGTCCGCAGCACATAATAATCCGCATTGGCCTTGGCCTGTCTTGTGTTTTCCCCATCCGCCCGTTCCTTCAGGCTGGCCTGGATATCCTCCGCCAGCAGTTTTCCCGCTTCGCTGCTTTTATGATAAAAGACCTGGGCCCCTTTGGCGGAGGAGGAGGGAAAGGCGTTCTGATGGATGCTGATGAGCAGATCGGCGCCGCTGTCATTGGCTACCGTCTTTCTCTCCGCCATATCCTCCCCTTTTTTCTCGCCCAAGGCGTTCTCGTCCGCTCTGGTAAAATATACCGTTGCTCCGCCCTGCTCCAGAAAATAAGCCAGCTTTTTTGTTACCGCCAGATTCAGTTCCGCCTCGTTTTTCCCCTGGCTGCCCGTCTTGCCCGGGTCCCAGCCGCCATGGCCCGCGTCCAGCACGATGATCTTGGACGCCGCCGGCAGCATCACATCCTCCGCTTCCTCCATGCCCAGCGCACAGCCTGCCGCTACCAGCAGGCACAGAAGCAGCAGTTTGGGCACTTTTTTCAAAAGCTCTCTCCCTTTCATGTCCCCATCCCCCTTTCCACCATTCTATGAAAGGGAAAAGGGATACTTGCGCAGAAAAAAAGCCCCTCCGTCATTTGACGAAGAGACTTTTGCCGCGTTATCGTATTTTTCTGGTTTCCGCCGCCGCCAAAGTGCGGCCAGCCACAGGCACCGGCGCGTGCAGCAGCACCAGCGCCAAAAAGATCAGCGCCACCCCCAGACCGCTCATCAGCGTCAGTGGCTCATGGAAATAGAACACGCCCACCACCGTAGCCGTCAGCGGCTCCGCGAAAGCCAGCACAGAGGCCTTCCCCGATTCCATAGCGGAAAGCCCCTTGGTATAAAGCAGGAAGGGCGCCAGGGTACTGATAAGCCCCAGCAGCAGCACCGTCAGCAGGATGGAAGGCGTCTCCGCCGCCAGCGCCGCCACAGCGCCATATTGGGCAAAGGGCAGAAGGCCCACCCCCGCCACCAGAAAGGTATAAAACGTGACCGTCATAGAATCATATTTTCTCAGGGCAAACTTTCCGAAAATACTGTACAAGCCGTAGCAGAAGCCGGATGCCACCCCCGTAAACACACTGAACAGGCTCAGGCTGCCGCCGTTGATGAGTCCCGTAGTGCAGACACAGCCAAACAGCGCCAGGAACAGCGCCGCGATCTTAGCCCCCGTCAGCCGTTCTCCAAAAAGCAGCGCCGACAGCACCATCACAAAAAACGGCCCCGTATACAGCAGCACCGCCGCCACGGAAAGATCCGCCCGCTGCATGGTCATAAAATAGAAAATATTGAAAAGGGCAATGCTGCAAAGACCTGTCCCCAGGAACATCCAGATATCTTTTCCCGCAATGCGCAGCTTTTTCCGGTCCTTCGCCAGCAGGAATAAAAACAGCCCCGCTGCCGCCACTGTACTGCGCAGGGCCGTGATCTGTATGGCATTGACCCCTGCCGCCGACAAACTACGGGAAAAAATGCCGATAATCCCCCAGAGCACCCCGGCCGCCAGCACCAAAGCCCCGGCTTTTCGATTGTTCATTGGCTTCTTCCTTTCTTTTCTTTTTACTATACGACAACTCTTGTATAAAGTAAACTTACATTTTATAATATCATCTATGAAGATTTGTACAGGATAAAAGGAGGTATCTCATGGATCAGAAAAAAGCGGAAGCGCTGTTGGCGGCCATCGACAGCGGCAGCATCACCAAAGCGGCCCAGCAGCTGAATTATACTCCCTCCGGCATCAGCCACATCCTCTCAGCGCTGGAGGAAGAACTGGGCTTTCCCCTGCTGTACCGCTCCAAGCAGGGCGTCGTCCCCACCCCTAATGCCCAGGAGCTGCTTCCCGTCCTGCGGGAATTGCAGCAGACTTATAACCGTTTCCAGCAGATTTCCAGCCGCATCAGCGGACTCCAGCAAGGCACTCTGGTCATCGGCGCCTATTCCAGCATCGCTATCCGCTGGCTACCCGCCATCATCAAGGATTTCCAGGCCCAATACCCCGGCATCCGCGTCGTATTAAAAGAAGGCATCCATCAGGAACTGGAACAGCTTTTAGAGACCAATCAGATCGACCTTTGTCTCTACAGCCGCCCCCGCCGTTCCGCCCGGCCTTGGGTCCCCTTAAAGACCGACCCTATGATCGCCGTACTGCCCAAGGACCATCCCTGTTCTAAGGAAAGCGCCTATCTCCTTCGGCACTGCGAAAAGGAAGATTTTATCATGCCGGCCTACGGTGCGGATTATGATGTACTGGAGCTGTTCCGTACCCATGATCTTCACCCCAAAATCAAATACGAGACCATCGGCAATTTCTCTCTGCTGGCCATGATCGCCGAGGGGCTTGGTATGAGCATCATGAACCGGCTCATTACAGAGGGCATGACAGCCGATGTGGTAAAGCTGCCTCTTTCGCCCCATGCCGAAATCACACTGGGGGCATCTTTCCCTTCTTGGGAAAGCCTCTCTCCGGCGGCAAAAGCCTTTTTGGACTGCGCTTCGTCCCATCTGCGCTGAGCTGTGCCAAAGCAAAACGGAGGCTCGCAGAATTTTGTCCTTTTTCAGGCATACATTTATCTGTTCAATTTGACGGTTTCCGTCCCACCCACAGCCAGTTTTTTGCACTTTTCTCCAAAATGTCATACTGTATCCAAATAAAACCAGGATTTTGGTTGACGGAACCTGTTCTCGTGATATAATTTCTTCATAGGGAGTACAAATGTCTTTCTATGACCCACTGTCTGGGACGGTGGGTCTGTTTATTCTCAAAAATAAATTTTAGGGAGGGCTTATTTATGAAAAGAGTTTACAATTTTTCCGCTGGACCGTCTATGCTGCCCCTGGAAGTTCTGGAGCAGGCGCAGAAGGAATTCGTTTGTTACGGTTCCTCAGGCATGTCAGTAATGGAAATGAGCCATCGCTCTAAAATTTTTGAATCCATTCTGGAAAAAGCACAGCAGGATCTGCGGGATCTGATGCATATTCCCGATCACTACAAGATCCTGTTCTTACAGGGCGGCGGCTCTACACAGTTCGCCATGATCCCCTTAAATCTGATGAACAAAAACAACTGCGCCGATTATGTGGTAACTGGCCAATGGGCGAAAAAAGCGGCGGAAGAAGCGTCTCGTTACGGTAAGGTCAATATCGTGGCTTCCTCGGCGGATACCACCTTTGACCGCATCCCAGAACTGGACCCCGCCAAATTCCAGAAAAACGCAGACTATTTCTACATCACACTGAACAATACCATCTACGGCACCCGCTGGCGGGAGCTGCCTGATACCGGCGACGTGCCTCTGGTAGGGGATATGTCCTCTTCCATCCTTTCCGAGGAGATCGACATCACCCGTTTCGGCCTGCTCTTTGCGGGCGCCCAGAAAAATCTGGGCCCTGCCGGCGTCACCGTTGTCATCGTCCGGGAGGACCTTCTGGGCAACGCCATGGAATTTACGCCCACGATGCTGAAATATGACATCCATGCAAAGAATAATTCCTTATATAATACACCGCCTACCTACGGCATCTATTTTATGGGCCGGGTATTTGAATGGGTAAAGGCCCAAGGTGGCGTGGCGGCCATGCAGAAACGCAACGAGGAAAAAGCGGCGCTGCTTTACGACTTCCTGGATCAGTCCCAGTTGTTCCGGGGCACCGTTGTGAAAAAGGATCGTTCCCTGATGAACGCGCCTTTCGTGCTGCCTACGGAGGAGCTGAACGCCAAATTCATCAAAGAAGCGGAGGCCCAGGGCTTTGTGAACCTGAAAGGCCATCGTACCGTAGGCGGCATGCGCGCCAGCATCTACAACGCTATGCCCAGAGAAGGCGTAGAAGCGCTGGTTGCCTTTATGAAGCAGTTTGAAGCAGACAACAGATAAGGAGGACCTCTTTTATGTATACCATTCGCACACTGAACAACATTTCCCAGACGGGGCTCAGCAAGCTGCCCCCTGCGGAATTTACCATAGACCCGGATGCGGCCAACCCCGAAGGCATTATCCTGCGCAGCTTTGACATGCACCAGATGGAGCTGCCGGAAAATCTGCTGGGCGTAGCCCGGGCAGGGGCCGGCACCAATAATATCCCTATTGACAAATGCTCGGAACGGGGCATTCCCGTATTCAACACCCCCGGCGCCAATGCCAACGCCGTAAAAGAACTGGTGCTGGCAGGACTTCTGGTATCCTCCCGCCGTATCATCGCCGGCGCGGCATGGGTACAGAGCCTGAAGGACAGCGAGGACGTGGAAAAGGCCGTAGAAGCCGGCAAAAAGCAGTTCACCGGTCCGGAAATCGCCGGAAAGACCCTGGGCGTCATCGGTCTGGGCGCCATCGGCGTACAGGTAGCCAATGCCGCTTTGGATCTGAATATGAATGTCATCGGCTATGATCCTTTCCTGACACTGGAGTCCGCATGGCATCTGTCCGCGTCCGTAGATAAGGCGGACACTCTGGAGGAACTGGTATCCCAGTCCGACTACATCACCATCCACATTCCTTTGAACGACAAAACAAGACACACTTTTAATAAAGAGCTTTTTGCGGCTACCAAAAAAGGCGCAAGACTGCTGAACTTTGCCCGGGGCGGGCTGGTAGACCACGAAGCCCTGAAGGAAGCCATTGAAAAAGGCATCATTGCCCGCTATATCACAGACTTCCCCACAGCGGAGCTGCTGGGCATCGAAAATGTCATCGTAACGCCCCATCTGGGCGCCTCCACACCGGAGTCCGAGGAAAACTGCGCCGAAATGGCGGCGGTGGAACTGCGGGAATATCTGCGCTACGGCAATATCCGCAATTCCGTCAACTTCCCCGGCTGTATCGTGCCCTATTCCGGGAAACCGCGGATCGCCATCTCCCACTCCAATATCGTCAACATGATCGGGCAGCTGGGCGCCGTATTTACAAAGCACCATATCAATATCGACAAAATGGTCAACAACTCTAAGGGAGAGCTGGCCTATAATATCATCGTCTGCGACAACCTGCCGGAGGACGAAAACCAGCTGATCCAAGACCTTTACGCCATCCCCAGCGTACGCCGTGTACGCCTGCTGAAATAAGAAAGGAGCATCCTATGGCAACCATCAGACCTTTCGCGGGCATCCGTCCCGCACCGGCATACGCCAAAGACGTAGCGGCTCTGCCCTATGACGTTATGAACAGCCAGGAGGCCAGAGAAATGGTAAAAGGAAAGCCTTATTCCTTCCTCCATATCGACCGGGCGGAGATCGACCTGCCCCCGGAAACGGACCCTTACAGCCCCGCTGTTTATCAAAAAGCAAAAGAAACCCTGGAAGCCTTTGAAAAAGAAGGTATTTTTATACAGGATGAGACCCCCTGCCTCTACCTCTACCGTCTGACCATAGACGGCAGGAGTCAGACAGGACTGGTGGTCTGCACCTCCATTGACGAATACCAGAACAATACTATCAAAAAGCACGAGTTTACCCGGGCGGACAAGGAAGCGGACCGCATCCGCCATGTGGATACTTTAAACGCCAACACCGGCCCCATTTTCCTGGCCTATCGGGAAAACGCCCAGGCGGCGGAGATCATGGCGGCGGAAGTGAAAAAATTCCCCCTCTATGACTTTATCGCCGAGGACGGCGTCGGCCATACAGTATGGCGCATTGACGACGCGGAAACCATCCAGGCTCTGGTAAAGAGCTTCCAGGCGGTGGACAGTCTGTATATTGCCGACGGCCACCACCGGAACGCCTCCGCCGTCAAGGTCGGGCTGAAACGCCGGGAGGAAAAACCGGACTATACTGGTGAAGAGGAATTCAACTTCTATCTTTCCGTCCTGTTTCCCGCCCAGCAGCTGCATATCCTGGACTACAACCGTCTGGTAAAAGACCTGAACGGCCATACAAAAGAAGCCTTCCTGGCAAAACTGGAAGAAAAGTTCCAGATCACGCCGGCCCAAACGGCGGTACATCCGCCCAAGGCCCATACCTTCGGCCTCTATCTGGCTGGGCAGTGGTATCTGCTGGAGGCAAAGGAGGCCATCCTCTCCGATCATCCCGTAGATGGTCTGGATGTTTCCATTCTCCAGAGAGAGGTGCTGACGCCTCTTCTGGCCATTGGCGACCCTCGTACCGACAAGCGCATTGATTTTGTAGGCGGCATCCGCGGCTTAGGCGAACTGGAAAAGCGGGTTGACAGCGGTGAAATGGCGCTGGCCTTCTCCATGTTCCCTACTTCCATGGCGGAACTGATGGCCACAGCGGACGCCGGTCTGACCATGCCCCCCAAATCCACATGGTTTGAGCCAAAACTGCGCAGCGGCCTGTTCATCCATGATCTGGGCAAATAAAAATTAAAAATTTCCAAAGCATAAAAGACCTCCTTTTTTCCCATACTAAAAAGAAAAAAGGAGGTCTTTTTTCATGAATAAATTCGCCACAGGCATGATTCTTGGCGGCGCCGCCGCCATAATGGGCATCGGCTATCTGATGCAGGACCAGAAAACCTACCGCAAGGTCGTCCGCAAAGGAAAGAAAATGGCGGCAAAGGCTGAGGAAGTCATGGATGACATGATGGACGATCTGCTGGATTAAAATCATTTCCGCCGCGAACAAAACCGGAGAACCTCCTTTTTCCAAAGGCTCTCCGGTCTTTTTTTGTTTTATTATACCGCCTGTTTTTCTATTTTCCAAAAGGCGCCGCCGGTGGTAGGGCTGACCTTGGATTCATTGACAATGGTATTCAGGGACCAGAGCTTTGCCGTGGTCTCCCGACTCTTGGGGTCTGCCAGCACCACGTTCCTGCCGTCGGGCAGATCACACAGCAGCAGGAAATGACCGCCGCCGGTAAAATGGCCCTCGCCCATGAGGGCAATGACAGGGTAATGCTCCTCCAAAGCCGCTTTTACCTCTTCCTTGCTGGTCAAAATACTGCTTTCCAGCCCATAGTGGGCCAGACCGTCCTGAATCAGTGTATGGTAGCTGCCGGAACCAGGACTCCAGTAGCCGTTTTCATAGGCCCAGTCCGCCACATCCTTGGGTGTTGCCTGGGTCTCTGTCAGAGAGGAAACCGCCATGGCCACCACCGTAGGCCCGCAGCCCGTATCCTGGATCAGATCGCCTTCCCCATAGGCCGCGTTGGCCCATGGTTCTTCCGTCTGGTTGTAATAAACCAGCCAATCCGGCATCTGGGCCGGCTTTCCCTCGCCCGCTTCGGCTGTGAGGAAATCAGGAACAACGGAGGCCGGGACATAAGAAGGAATAAGAAAAACCGCCACAAACAACGTGCCGTAAATCAATGCCCTGCGAAGACCGGCCAGCTTGCGGCGTCTGCCGAAAAACAGAATATATATCTGTACCGTTGTCATGATAAACAGCACAATACAAAGCGCAATCCGCAGGATTTGTAATTTGCTCAAGTTCACCGCCCCCATTTCCTGATTCTGGAAACAGTATAGCACCGGAGTTTAAAAACTTCTTTGCAAAAGGCTGTCGAAATTATTAAGATATTGTTTCACTTTTCTTTCGCCCGCAAAAAAAGAATAGCCGGAACCCTTTTTGTGGGTTCCAGCCATATTCCTTCTTATGCAGCAGCGTCTGTCTTGCGCTGCCGGGTTTCCGCAGATGTTTCGGAAATTATTTTTCCAGCTTTTCGATGCCCACGCGGATTCTGCGCAGACTTTCTTCCTTGCCCAGGATATCCGCCAGCTCCATAGCGCCGCCGGGAGAAGTGGGTTCCCCGGAAAGGGCCGTACGAACGGGCCAGAGCAGCTGACCGTTTTTGATGCCCAGCTCGCCTACCAATGCCATCAAAGCGTCATGGATAGACTGGGTGTTCCAATCCTCCAGTCCTTCCAGCACAGGCAGGGCTGCTTTCAAAGAGGACAGGGCGATCTCGTCGTTTGTTTTCATTTTTTTATGGGTGTACAGCTCTGTGCCGTATTCCGGCAGCTCCTTGAAAAAGGCTACCAGACCAGGGATATCGTTGAGGGTCTCCAGTCTCTTCTGCAGCAGCTCGGCGATCTTTTTCAGATCCAGACCGGTGCCGTCCAAAGCCTCTGTCAGTTTCGGCTCCGCCAGAGCGTAGAACTTCTCGAAATCCATATTCTTCATGTATTCCCCATTCATCCAGGTCAGTTTCTTGATGTCGAAAATGGAGGGGGATTTGCTGAGGCCGGAAATATCAAAGCATTCCTCCAGTTCCTTCAGGGTAAAGATTTCTCTGGTATCTCCGGGGCTCCAGCCCAAAAGGGCGATATAGTTCACAATGGCGTCCACCAGATAGCCTTCATTGATAAGGTCCTCAAAGGATTTATCCCCATGACGCTTGGACAGCTTATGATGAGCGTCCCGCATCACGGCCGGCAGGTGCACATACACCGGCGGCTCCCAGCCGAAGGCTTCATACAAAAGATTATATTTAGGGGTAGAGGACAGGTATTCACTGCCTCTGACCACATGGGTAATGCACATCAGATGGTCGTCCACCACATTGGCAAAGTTGTAAGTGGGGAAACTGTCGGCCTTCATCAAAATCTGGTCATCCAGTTCCGCGTTGTCCACAGTGATCTCGCCGTATACCACGTCCGTAAAGGTGGTGGTGCCGCTGTCGGGCATTTTCTGGCGGATGACATAAGGCACGCCGGCATCCAGCTTGGCCTGTACTTCTTCCGGGGACAGATGTAGGCAATGTCTGTCATACTTGGCAAAGGCCGCGCCTTCCGCGTTGCTCTCCTTCAGGGATTCCAGACGTTCCTTGGTGCAGAAGCAGTAGTATGCCTGTCCCTTTTCCACCAGTTCCTTGGCATAGTCCATGTACATCCCCATTCTCTCGCTCTGGATATAGGGGCCGTAGTCGCCGCCGATATCGGGGCCTTCGTCATGATGCAGGCCCGTCATGCGCAGGGTATTGTAGATCACGTCCGTAGCGCCCTCCACCAGACGCTCCTGGTCTGTGTCCTCGATTCTCAAAATAAACTTGCCGCCCTGGGACTTGGCGATCAAATATTCATACAACGCCGTTCTCAGATTCCCGATATGCATATAGCCGGTGGGACTGGGGGCGAATCTGGTTCTGATTTCCATATTCATCTTCCTTCCTGTGGTTTTTCCAAAACAATACGCCGCCCTCTTTTTTGGGGACAGGCGCGCTCCGTTATTAGTTTAAACGCAAACGCCCCGGCTGTAAAGGGATTCGGCGGAAAAAGGACGGAAATATTTGTATCCCGCTGTCTTCTATGATATAATACCCGATAATACCTGCAAAAAAGATGTATGCTCTCCTAAGAAACAGGAAAAACACAATATAAACTCTATCTTTAAGAAAGGGTGTCCCCGTATGTCATTAGACAAAGATACATTGAAAAAACTGCGATGGCTCATCGTATTTACACTGCTTATTTTCGTTCTGCTCTGGCGGCTGGACGTAGTGATCCTGGCGGCAGGCTTCCTGCTGCATATTTCCGCGCCCTTTCTTTTAGGCGCGGCCATCGCCTTTATCCTCAGCGTCCCCATGGGCCGTATCGAAAAAACACTGGCCGGCATCGGCGGCAAGACCTCGGCAAAGAAAAAATTCCTGCGTCCCCTCAGCCTGATCCTGACTCTGGTTTTCGTCATTGCCATTCTGGCACTGGCGACACTGGTGGTACTGCCGGAGCTGGGCCGCACCATCTCCAGCCTGGGCCGGACCATACAATCGAATCTGCCCGCCCTCATTGGACAGATCGAGGAAATTTTTAAAGATAATCCGGAAATCTCCCATTGGCTGGGCAGTCTGGATCTGAACTGGGAATCTTTGTCCGAAAAATTTCTGGTATTTTTCCGAAACGGCGCCAATGTAGTGCTGGGTTCTGCCTTTTCCGCGGCTCAGGGCATTTTCAGCGGTGTGGCAAATTTTGTCATCGGCTTTGTGTTCGCCTGCTATATCCTGATCCAGAAGGAAAAGCTAGCTCTCCAGTGCCGAAAACTACTGTTTGCCTATCTAAAAGCGCCTTTGGTAGAGCGCATACTGGAAATATGCGCCCTGACCCATCGCACCTTTGCCAGCTTTCTAACAGGGCAGTGCCTGGAGGCAGTGATTTTAGGCACCATGTTTTTTATCACCATGACCATATTCCGCTTCCCTTACGCCCTGCTGGTAGGCGTCCTTATCGCCCTGACAGCGCTGATCCCTATTTTCGGCGCGTTTATCGGCTGTTTTGTAGGCACCTTCCTGATTCTGGTGGTCAATCCCTGGCAGGCTTTGGCCTTTGTCATCATGTTCCTGATCCTCCAGCAGATCGAGGGAAATTTCATCTATCCCCATGTGGTAGGAGGCTCTGTAGGCCTGCCCTCCATCTGGGTACTGGTCGCCGTTACCATTGGCGGCAACCTGATGGGCATTGCCGGAATGTTGCTGTTTATCCCCATCGTTTCCGTGCTGTATACATTGCTGCGTCGTGATGTTTACGCAAGATTGAAAAATAAAAACCTAAATGTTTCGTAAATCTGTTGTACGCGCCCAAAAAATCGGGCGCCTTTTTTATGCAAATACGCCAGAAAAAAGTCCCCTTTCCATTGCTTTTCTCTCTCCGCCGTGGTAAAATCGTATTACGAAGAAAAAGCTCTGCTTATTGGAGGTGCATCCTATGAGACAACGGGAAGAGATTATTAAAACATGGTTTGATATGTGGCTGGGTCAGGAGCTTCTGCCTCTGGACGCCGTATTTACGAAAGATGTGCGTTACTACGAATTTTTCGGCCCCGAATACGAAGGCGTAGATCAGATCCGCCGCTGGTTCGAGGAATGGAACGAAGTCAACCGGGTAAAGAGATGGGATATCCGCCGTTTCCTCCACACGCCGGATTCTACGCTGGTGGAATTTTATTTCCAGAGCGTGAACAAAAACGGGGAGGAACGGGAATTTGAAGGAGTTTATCTGGTAGAATGGGATGGCGAGGATCGAATTCAGAAGCTGCAGGAATTCTATTGTCAGCTGCCTCACTACAAACCCTTCCAGAAAGAAACGACATAACCACGCAAAAAAACAGGCGCAGGAAGCCAAAAGGCCTCCTGCGCTTTTTTATTCCGTCTGTGCAACAGGCTCCGCGCCCAGATATTCCAGGATCGCCGCGTAATAGGCTTCCGCCGCCTTCCGGCAGCCCTCCTCCGTGCCAAAGAGAGAAACATCCCCCGCGTTGGTCACAAAGCACTGCTCCACCAGCACAGCGGCACAGTCCACATTTTTCAAAATACCAAAGGTATCGTACTCATAAACGGTCTCATCGCTGGATTCCACTAGCATTTTCTGAGCGCTGCCGTCTTCCTGGGACACATAATAGCCGTAGCGTATGCCGTTGTCCCCCCGAAGCCTTGCGCCGACTTCTTCCATCTTTTCCGCCAATATCCCAGCAAAGGAAAGGCTTTCCTCGTGGTTTTCCATGCCCGGCACCGCAGGATAGCATTCAAAGCCGTAACCGCTGCCGTCCTCATCGGCGTTGGCGTGGATGGACAGCACCACATCGGGATGAGCACGGACAAATTTTTTATTCCGATCCGTAATGCTTTTTGTCTCTCCGTTTTCCCTGGAGCGCACCACCCGGAACCTGCCGTCCGCTTTCAATAAGGCCTCCAAAGCGTCCGCCGTTTCCTCCGTCAGCCAATCCTCGGAAATCAGCCCCTGGGCGCCGCCGTCGGCCCCGCCATGGCCCGCGTCCAGTGCCACCGTATAGGGATAGACAAAATGCTGATAGACCAGAAAGCCGCCATAGCCCAGACCGAAGAGAATCACCGCCAGCAGCAGCTTCCGCAGAACGCCGCCACGACGACGGCGTTTTCTTTTTTTCGGCTCCATCCTCTCCGGCTGTCTGTATACAGGTCTGCGCTGTTTTTCCGGCGGCGCGTACTCCCGCCAGTTTTTTCCCTTCATGGCAGATCAAAGGTCACGTTCTCCCCTGTGATCTTCATGACCTTCTCTCCATAGGGCTTCTCCACCAGCTTCCCGCAAACGGAAAAATGCCGCCAGAAATGCATGGGGAACAGAGCTGCCGCCCCTACTTGCTCCATGAAATAATCCGCCGCCCAGCAGTATTTGTCCTCCAGTCTGGGATCCACCGGCACAAAAGCCGCGTCAATGGCCTCCCCTTTCAGTCTGTCGGTCTCGCCGCAGTAGCTTTGGCGGATATCCTCGTTAAATTCGTCGCTTTCCCCGTTCCAGTGCCACCAGTTCAGGTCTCCGGCGTGATATATGGTCTTTCCTTCCGCCTTTACCAGGAAAGCCAGTCCCTCATCGTTGGACAACAGAGTTTTGATCCGCACGCCCTCTACCGTCGTTTCCTCATGGGCCGCCATATGTACCGCCTTTGCGGTTACGCCAATAGGAACAGCGATCTCCTCCGGCAGGATATAGACCGCCCGCTGGGCAAAATCCCATATGCTCCGGTCATAATGGTCCCCATGGGCATGGGAAACGAAAACAAGGAGCTCCTTTCCCGCATAAGCCTCAGGGGCAAAGCCGTTATATTTTCCGTCCTGTGTATAGTAATCAAACAGCAGCACCGTATGTTCCAGTTCCACGGAAAAACCGCTGTGATGGTAATAGGCCACCTTCATATCATCTCTCCTTTATTCTCTCAGACTTCCCGCATAGCCCCTGTCTCCGGGTCCATGATGAAGCCATAGACCTCCACGCCTTTATGGATCAAAGGGTGATTGCGGATGGTATCCACCGTATTCTGCACGGAACGGTTCAGATCACCGAAGCCCGTCAGCCATTCCTCTAAATTTTTATGGTTGGCGTCCACATGGTCGATGACATCCTGGGAAATGCCTTTTTCCAGCATTTTCTCAATCATTTCCTTCCCATTCAGCGCCCGTCCGCCGCAGTCGTCGTGACCGATGACCAGTATGGTATCCACCCCTAGCTCATAGACCGCCACCAGCAAACTGAAAATAACGCTACCATAAGGATGGGTGATCTGACCCCCGGCGTTTTTGATGAGCTTTACATCCCCGTTTTTGATGCCCAGGGCCGCCGGCAGCAGCTCCGTCATCCTCGTATCCATACAGGACAGTATGGCGATCTTCCGGTCGGGATATTTTGTCGTCGTATATTTTTTATACATTTCATGGTCTACAAAGACCTTATTGTATTCCAGCATTTTTTTGATGCTTTCCTGCATATCGCAGCACCTCCTATTTTTTCTTCCGTCCTTCCAGCTTCATGACCAAAAAAATCAGCAGTACCCACAGCACCATCAGCCCCAGGGCCAAAGGCAGTACGGCAGACAGCAGCGTTTCCGACGGAATCCGTTCCGCCAAAAACCACAGCAGCGCCGCCGCCAGAATAATATAGATCAATGTCACAAGGCCCATTTTTCCGCCCCGCATATGCTCACCTCTTATTTGTTTCCTGTTGCGTTCTCGTTTGATTATAGCCCTCTTTGGCCCGAAAAGCAAAGGGGCCTTACAAAAAAATCCGACATTTCCCGGGGGGAATATCGGATTTTCTCTGTTTTTTCTATTGCAGTGAGCAGACCTGTAAGCCGGGTTCTGTCGCGGACAGCCATCTATCTTGGTCTGTTGTCGCCAACAGCATCATGCGATTTTTTGCGAGGCGGAACGAGCCATTCCGTACTTCCTCTTTCATCTTGCTTCAGGCGGGGTTTACAGAGCCTCCCACGTTACCGGGGGAGCGGTGGGCTCTTACCCCACCTTTCCACCCTTACCTGCCAAAAGACAGGCGGTTTATTTCTGTTGCACTTTCCTTAGAGTCGCCTCTACCGGCCGTTAGCCGGCGCCCTGCTCTGTGAAGCCCGGACTTTCCTCACTTCCGAAGGAAGCGCGACTGTCCAGTCTACTCACCTCTGGTATTATACTGAAATCCGTGTTTTTTGTCAAACCTTAAAGCAGCTGCCGCCGATAAATTCCTTGATAAGGGAGTTATTGGGGATCTCCAATCCCGGCGCCGCCAGGAAATAGCCCAGGAATTTAATGAGCCGCTTGGCTGTGATAAATTCCGGCTGGTCCTCCCGGATACGGAACAGCTGGGGCTCCGCGTACTGCTTCAGTACGCCCAGCTCGTAAATGGTGGCCGAGTTGAAAACCACGTCGGCGTTTTCCTGATAAGGGAAGATATTCTCCGCCTCTCCCTCTGTCACATCGTCCCACTGGGCGATGGTCATGGCAGCGTCTCTGCCCCGGAACTGGTGATCCCGCACCATCCGCCGGATGAGACGGCTGTCGGAGGTAGAAATACGGTTGTGGTCATCCACATTCAGCTGGGTCATGGCGCTGATAAAAATTTTGAATTTCTGCTCCGCCGGGATTTCCGAGGTCAGCATATCGTTCAGCCCATGGATGCCCTCCAGCACCAGAATCTCCCCCTGCTGCATCTGGATGCGGTTGCCGTTGTATTCCCGCTTGCCCGTAATAAAGTTATAGGTAGGCAGTTCTACGCATTCCCCGGCGATCATTTTTTTCAGGTCGTCATTGAGCAAAGGCAGATCCAATGCCTGAATATGCTCGTAATTTTTCTTCCCGTTTTCATCTACCGGCGTTTTCTCCCGCTCCACAAAATAATCGTCCAGAGAGATTTTATGGGGCTTTACGCCCAGGGCCCGCAGCTGGATACACAGCCGGTTGGCGAAAGTGGTCTTGCCGGAAGAGGAAGGCCCGGCGATGAGTACCACACGCACCTTCTCCATGCGCTGGTGGATCATATCGGCGATCTCCGCCACCTTCTTCTCGTGGAGGGCCTCATTGATGCGGATCAGGTCGCCGAACTTATCTTGGGAAATGGCCAGGTTCAGCTCCGCCACATTGTTGACGCCCATGAGCTGGCACCATTTCATCTGCTCCAGGAATACGGCGCTGATCTTTTTGGGATTAGAAAATTCCCGCAGCACTTCCGGGTTCTTGGGGTCGGGGAAACGGATCAAAAAGCCGTTTTCATAGGCCATCAGCCGGAACACCTTCGTATAGCCCGTAGACGGCGGCATATAACCGTAAAAATAATCAAAATATCCGTCCAGTTCGTAAAGGTTCACATTGGAGGCACGGCGGTAGCGGAACAGCTCCTCCTTGTCCAGCATCCCCTGCTTTCTGGCGATGGCTCTGGCCTCCTCCTTTCGCATGGTACGCTTATAGATGGGCAGATCCAACGCCACATACTCCCGCATTTTATCCTCCAGCTTCCGCAGCAGCTCCTCCGTCAGCTTCATTTCCGGACGGCGGATCTCGCAGTAGAGATTTTTCTGGAGGGAGTGCTCCACCACCACCAGGGAATCCTCACCAAACAGATCCCGGACAGCCTTTACCATCAAAAACAGCACGCCCCGGCGGTAAACCCGCAGGCCTTCCTCGTTGTCAATGCCGTAAAAGGTGATTTCCTCCTCACCGCAGATCCTTCTGGACAATTCCCGCAGCCGGTTCTCCTGTCTGGCCAGCATAATGGGGCCGTTGACAGCGCCCGCAAACTTCTTGGCCAGATCCGCATAAGTAGTATAAGGGGTATAGGGCATTTCCTTCCCCATAACGACAATCTTCTTCTCTTCCATGGCCTTCCTCCTCTTAGCCTTATAAACTCCAGAAGGTCTGTCCGTTCACCTGGGAACAAAGGACCTCCAATTCCCAATTCTGTTCTTTCGCCGCCTGCTCCAGGGCCTTTTGCAGCACCGGCACGATCAGCACCTCGCTGGCGTAGTGGGTCACATCCACCACGCAGATACCGGCTTCCACCGCTTTCTGAGCCTCATGGAATCGGATATCTCCCGTCAGGTAAGCGTCAGCGCCTTTGGCATGGGCCGGCAGTACAAATTCCGCGCCGCTGCCGGTACACAGTGCTACCCGTTTTATCATTTTATGCGCCTCTCCCGTCAAACGGATGCTGTCCAGCCCTAATTTTTCTTTCAGCAGTTTGGCGAAGGCCGCAAACTCCATGGCCTCCGGCAATTCTCCCATACGTCCGATGCCTTCCCGCCGGCCCTTCTGCTCCACAGCGTAAATATCAAAGGCTACTTCCTCATAGGGATGGGCCGCCAGCATGGCCTCCACTACCTTTGCCGCCTTGGAGGCAGGCACAATGGTCTCCAGACGGATCTCTTCCGCCCGTTCCAGCCTTCCTTCCTCTCCCAAATAAGGATGCGTGCCTTCCAGCGGCAGGAAGGTGCCTTCCCCTTTTGCGCCAAAGGTGCAGCAGGCGTAATTGCCGATATGTCCCGCTCCCGCCTGACACATAGCCTCTCTGACAGCCTCCTCATGGGAAAGGGGCACATAGACCACGATCTTTTTCAGCTCTTCCGCCCAGGTTTCTTCCAAAATCTCCACATGTTCCAGTCCTGCCAATTCCGCCAGCACATCGTTGGTGCCGCCTCTTGCCACATCCAGATTGGTATGGGCGGAAAAAGCGGCGATTTTATGCTCCGCCAGCAGCAATATCTTTTCCCCCACCGGTGTCTGGGGCGTGATGCTGTCAAATTTCTGGAACAGCAGCATAGGGTGATGTGTCACGATCAGCTCCGCGCCAACTGCTATGGCCTCCTGGATCACTTCCTTTGTCACATCCAGCGCCACCAGTATTTTCTTTACTTCCCGTTCCGGGTTGCCTACGGCCAGACCGGGCCGGTCCCAGTCTTCCGCCAGCTTTCCGGGGGCAATGCCCTCCATGACCGCCATAATATCCTTTATCTGTACCATGCTTTCGCCTCCTTAATGCATGCCAAAATTTCCCGTACCTCTGTCAGCCGTTCCGCCGCCTTTTCCGTGTCCTTCCGGGCCAAGCCAGCGGCAATGGCCTTGTACTGTTTTTCCTCCTGACACAGTTTCTCCCAAAGGACGGCGTCCTTTCGGCGCAGCAGTCCCGCGCCGTAGCGGTATTCCGCCAATGTCCCGTATTTTTCTCCTCCCGGCACACAGCGAAAAATATCGTAATACTTTCCTTCCTCCAGCACCAGCTCCTCCCAGTCCATGGCATAGCCCAGTCTATGCACCAGCCGCCGCACCGCTTCCATGTCGTGCTGGGGGGATAGCACCCACTCCCGCAGGCTTTTGGCTACTTCCTCGCTGTCCTCCAGAATGTGACAGATGAGCATACCGCCCATACCGGCAATGACGGCACATTCCACCTCGCCGGGAGCTACCGGCGTAAGCCCGCTGCCCAGCCGTGTCTCGATGACCTGGCCCGCGCCCATCTTCTGTATGTTTTCTCTGGCCTTCTCCAACGGCCCCGGGTTCAGGTCGCAGGCCAGTGCTTTTTTGATCTTTCCCTGTTCATATAAGTATAAAGGCACATAGCCGTGGTCTGTGCCAATGTCCGCCATAGTCTCACAGCGTACCAGAGACGCCACGGTCCGCAGCCGTTTTGATATGTCCATGCTATCTTCCTCCATAAAAAAACAACAGAGAGAAACCGTCCGACCGGAAGTTCCTCTCTGCTTTTCTTTCCTGATAAAGACGTGTCCGACGGCAGGCACTCCCCCGTCCACTGCCTTTTTTATTCCAGATAATCCTTCAGTTTTTTGCTGCGGCTGGGATGACGCAGCTTCCGCAGGGCCTTCGCCTCGATCTGGCGAATGCGCTCTCTTGTTACGTTAAACTCTTTTCCCACTTCCTCCAATGTTCTGGCACGACCGTCATCCAGACCAAAGCGCAGGCGCAGTACCTTCTCTTCTCTTTCCGTCAAGGTATCCAAAACCTCGATGAGCTGTTCCTTCAGCAGCGTAAAGGCTGCCGCTTCTGCGGGGGCGGGGATATCATCATCGGGGATGAAGTCGCCCAGATGGCTGTCCTCCTCCTCGCCGATGGGGGTTTCCAAAGATACGGGCTCCTGGGCAATCTTCATGATCTCACGCACCTTTTCCTCCGGCATCTGCATTTCCACAGCCAGCTCTTCGGCGGTAGGTTCACGGCCCAGTTCCTGCAGCAGCTGTCTGGAAATGCGGATCAATTTATTGATGGTCTCCACCATATGCACCGGAATACGGATGGTTCTTGCCTGGTCGGCAATGGCTCTGGTAATGGCCTGCCGGATCCACCAGGTGGCATAGGTAGAGAATTTATAGCCCTTGTGGTAGTCGAATTTCTCCACGGCCTTGATGAGCCCCAGATTGCCCTCCTGGATCAGATCCAGGAACAGCATCCCACGGCCCACGTACCGCTTGGCAATGCTGACTACCAGACGAAGGTTGGCCTCCGCCAGCTTTTTCTTGGCTTCCTCGTCGCCTTCCTCCATCCGCTGGGCCAGCTCCACTTCCTCTTCCGCGGAAAGCAGAGGCACCTTGCCGATCTCTTTCAGATACATACGGACAGGATCGTCGATGTTGATGCCTTCCGGCAGGGTCAGATCCAGATCCTTCTCCACTTCTTCCTCTACGTCCAGATTGCCCAGAATGTCGATGCCCTGGGTTTCCAGATATTCGTAGATGCGGTCGATGCGGTCAGGGTCCAGCTCCAGATCCGCCAGATGATCCATCACTTCTTTATATTCCAGTACGCCCTTTTTCTTTTTCCCCATGTTGACCAATTCTTCCAACCGGGTCAATAATGTTGTTTCTTCGACGGATTTCAACGCAATCCTTCCTTTCTATGCTCTTATAGTCTAACCATATCAAATGGTAATATGCAGCGCATCCAGCTTTCTTTTGGCCTCTACCAGCCTTTGCAGATCCTCCGCGGAAGATGCCTGCGCCGTCATACGGTCGATTTTTGTCCGTTTCATCAATTTTACGGCTTCTGTGACGGCTTTTTGCAGGTCGAACCCCTCGTCCATGGGGATCTGGGCGGCAAAGATCTCGGTAATGAGCTTTTGCTCCGCCGGTTCCTCAAAATGACTCACCAGCTCCGCCGGGAACACATTCCCCGACTTCTGCCACAAAAGGCCCATTTCCCGGAAAGCCTCCCGGTAAACCTCCGACGTAAAATCGTCGTCCTCCAACAAATCCTTTAACACTTCATATATGTGACCATGGCCGGCGCACAGGTACAGTATATTTTTTTGGGCCTCCAAAAGCCCCTTGTCCTCCTGCCTGCCCGGACCATATTGTCTTTTTGCCTGTAGGCGTCTTTGTTCCGCCTCTTTCTGAAAAGCCGCGTCTTCCTTTTGCAGCAGCTTTCTGATCTCGCTTTTGATGGCAGCTTCCTCTACCCCGGTCATCCGGCTGATCTCCGCGGTATACACATCCCGCTCGATATCGTTGTCCAGCTTTGCCAGAGCCTGCGCCGCCTCCGTGGCAAAACGCACCTTATGCTCCGGCAGCTCCAGATTGTATTTCCTGCGGATGCAGGCGATCTGGAAGGAGATATAATGCACGGCGTTCACCAGCAG
>CALWKZ010000040.1 GCA_944381385.1 uncultured Anaerotignum sp.
CCCGCCGGCTGCATGACGCCCACGACCGCAGGCAGTACCTTAGTCAGGGAAATAAAGGATACGTCTATGGAGGCGAAGTCCGCTTCCTCCGGCACCTGTTCCTTTGTCACATACCGCACGTTGGTCTTTTCCAGACAGACCACTCTCTCATCGTTGCGCAGCTTCCAGTCCAGCTGCCCGTAGCCCACATCAATGGAGTAGACCTTCGCCGCTCCATTTTGCAGCATACAGTCCGTAAACCCGCCCGTAGACGCTCCAATATCCAGACAGATTTTCCCCTCCAATGTAATGGGGAATACCTCCATGGCCTTCTCCAGCTTGTAGCCGCCCCGACTTACGTATTTCATGGACGCTGCCCGCACTTCGATCTGTGCCGTTACAGGGATCTTGGTCCCCGCCTTATCTTCCTTCATGCCGTCAACGTATACGCTGCCCGCCATGATATATGCCTTTGCCTGGTCTCTGCCCGGCGCCAGATTTCTCTGGACCAGCAGCACATCCAAACGCTCTTTATCCGCCATAATTCTCACCTAATTTTTCTAATATCGCGCGGCAAATGCCCTCTCCGTCCAATCCGTATCTGGCAAACAGCTGTGCCTGGGTTCCCTGCTCGATATATTTGTCCGGGAAAGCCAGATTGGTCACGGAAGGCTGAAGTCCCTGGTCGCTGTAAAACTCCAGCACCGCGGAGCCTATGCCGCCCTTTCTCAAATGATCCTCTACCGTAAATATCATCTCATATTCCTTCGCCGCTTTTTTCAGCATTTCCGCATCCAGAGGACGCAGGAAACGCAGGTTCACCAAAGCCGCGGAAATTCCTTTTTCCTCCAGCAGACGCACTGCTTCCGCCGCCGCGTCTACCATATGTCCTTCGGCTAAGACGGCGACCTTTCCGCCTTCCCGAAGCCACTCCGCCTTTCCTTCTTCCAGCGGAGCGCCCAGGCCGCCGCCAAACTGGGAAGCCGTTCCCCGTGGATAGCGCACTGCCACAGGCCCGGCGCATACATTCACGGCATATTCCAGCATTTCCTCAAGCTCCCATTTGTTCTTCGGAGAAAGCAGGGTCATATTGGGAATATCCCGCAGATACGCAATATCAAATACCCCCTGATGGGTCTCGCCGTCATTGCCGACGACCCCGGCACGGTCTATGGCAAACACCACATGGAGATTTTCCATACATACATCATGGATGATCTGGTCATAGGCCCGCTGCAAAAAAGAGGAATACACGGCAAATACCGGGGTCATCCCCTGGGAAGCCAGCCCCGCCGCAAAGGTCACGGCATGCTGCTCCGCAATGGCCACATCGAAAAACCGTCTCGGGAATGCCTTCTGGAACTTCTCGTAGCCGGTGCCGCCTGCCATGGCCGCTGTAATGCCGATCACATTTTTATTCTTTCTGCCGATCTCCAGCATTTTCTCGCCAAATACCGCAGACCAGCTGGGCTGACTGCTTTTGGACAGGGCTTCTCCCGTCCGCAGGTCAAAAGCGCTGACGCCATGGTAATCCCAGGGACGTTCCTCCGCATAGCGATAGCCTCTGCCTTTTTCTGTTTTCACATGGATCATCAGGGGCCCATGCATTTTCTTTACCTTATGGAACAGATCAATCAATTCCGGCAGATCATGTCCGTCCACAGGACCGATGTACTTAAAGCCCATGCCCTCAAACACAGCGCCTTCCAGCAAAAGTAGCTTAGCGCTGTCCCGCACCTTTTCCAATACGGAATAGGCCGGTTTGCCCAATACGGGCACCGTATCCCGGAACTGCTTGAAATTATCCTTGAATGCCTGATAGCGGTTGCTGGTGCGCAGGGAATTTAAATGCTTGCTGATGGCGCCGACATTGGTGTCAATAGACATCTGGTTGTCGTTGAGGATCACGATCAGGTCCGTATTTTCCCTGCCGGCGTTGTTTAAAGCCTCATAGGCCAGCCCGCCGGTCATGGAACCGTCGCCAATGACGGCGATCACATGATTTTTCTTCCCCTGCAGATCTCTT
Organism: uncultured Anaerotignum sp.; assembly: GCA_944381385.1. Classification (GTDB taxonomy): domain Bacteria; phylum Bacillota; class Clostridia; order Lachnospirales; family Anaerotignaceae; genus Anaerotignum. The sequence goes on from CALWKZ010000040.1 coordinate 2,006, forward strand.
GCCTTGGCAATCCCCAAAGCCGCAGAAATAGAAGTGGAGCTGTGCCCCGCCGCAAAAGCGTCACAGTCGCTTTCCTCTGGTTTGGGGAACCCGCTGAGCCCATCCAACTGCCGCAAATCCGCAAAACGATCTTTTCTTCCCGTCAGCATCTTATGGATATAGGCCTGGTGACCCACATCCCATACGATCTTATCTTCCGGCAGCGAAAAGCAGTATTCCAAAGCTACCGTCAGTTCCACGACACCCAGATTGGACGCCAAATGTCCCCCCGTTTTGGAAACAGACCGCAGCAGAAATTTTCTTAACTCCCGGCAGAGCACCTCCATCTGCTCTACATCCATTTTTTTCAAATCCTCTGTGGAATGGATTCTCTCCAACAATCCGCCCACATTCATCACCTTCCTTAAAATATCAACCCGATAACGATACCCAGTACCGCACCCACAAATACTTCCAGAGGCGTATGGCCCAGCAGCTCCTTCACTCTCTGGAAATTGGGCAGCTTATGGTGCTCGATCAGGTAATTCAAAATCTCCGCCTGTTTGCCCGCAGCCCTTCGTATTCCCGCCGCGTCATACATGACCACAAAGGAAAAGATCAGACAAGCCGCAAACAGCGCCGAATCAAAGCCCACATATTTTCCCACACTGGTGGTCAGCGCCATCACCGTCGAGGAATGGGAACTGGGCATCCCGCCTGTTCCCGTCAGCCGGCTGGCGTCAAATTTCCGTTCCGTCACAATGGGCCGGATCGTCTTGAAGCCCTGGGCAATGGCCCAGGAGATCAGCGCCGCCCAAAGGGGCTTGTTATATAAAATTGCTCCGATTCCCATAGCATCCTCTTCTTTCTCAATAGGTCCTCTGCAGCAGGTAAGCCGTCAGCTCCCGCAGGAAACGGCAGCTTTCTCCCTGTTCCGCCCAGATTTCCTCTGCCTGACGGGACAGCTCCGCCGCGATTTCTTTTGATTTCTCAATGCCATATAATGTCACATAAGTGGTTTTCTGGTTCTTTTCGTCGCTGTGGACCGGCTTGCCCAGCTCCTCCGTAGTGCTGGTCACATCCAGGATATCGTCCAGGATCTGAAAAGCCACGCCGATCTTTTCTCCGGCCAGGCCAAAGCGTTCCACTACTTCCTCCGGCGCGCCGCCTGCTCTTGCGCCTGCCTCCAGAGCGCCGCGGATCATAGCCGCCGTTTTATGGATATGGATAAATTCTAAAACGTCTTTCTCCATCGGCTTTCCATCATACTGCACATCCACAGCCTGTCCTGTCAGCATCCCATGGATGCCGGCCCCCTTGGCGATGGCGTACATAGCGCCGGTGGTTTCTTTAGAAGGGTCTTCCCAGCAGGCTTTCGCCATAGTCTCCATGGCATGGTGGAGCAGACCGTCTCCCGCCAGAATCGCCATATCCTCACCAAATACTTTATGAGAGGTCGGACGTCCCCGCCGGTAGTCGTCATTATCCATCGCCGGCAGATCGTCATGGATCAAAGAATAGGTGTGGATCATTTCCAATGCGCAGGCAAAAGGCTCCGCCTTTTTCTTGTCCCCGCCCACGGCTTCACAGGCCGCCAGCACCATCATGGGCCGCAGCCGCTTTCCGCCGGCGAACAGGCTGTAACGCATGGCCTCAAAAATAACCGGCGGGAATGCCTCCTGCCGCGGGATATATTTTTCCAGGGCCCTTTCGATCTCTTCGATCCGCCCCTGCATCTCCTGTTTAAATTCCATTTTGCTCTTCCTCCTCAAAAGGGGTTTCTTCCCACAGTCCCGCTTCCCTGCGCAGCACCGTGACGGTTCCTTCCGCCGCCGCCAGCTTTTCCCGGCAGACCGCCGAAAGAGCCAGACCCTCCTGGTACAGCTTCACCGCGTCCTCCAGCAGAAGCTCCTCTGTTTCCATCTTTTCCACGATCTCCTCCAGGCGCGTCATCGCCTCTTCAAAGGATACTTTCTTCTTCGCCATGGGTTTTCACCGCCTTTCCCTTGATCTCTGTCCATAAGCTGCCGTCCCGCAGCTCTATCCGGATGCTGTCGCCGACCTCTGCCTGCGTAACAGAAGTCAAAAGCCTGCCCTCCGCCGTTCTGGCCGTCACAAAGCCCCGCTTCATCACCGCCAGAGGAGAAGCCGCCGTCAAACGGTTCTCCGCCGTCAGAAGTTCTTTTGCCGCCTGTTCCAGCCGACGGTCCATTTCTTTCGTCAGCAGCCGCATTTCTTCCTCCAAGTGCATACCGTGCCGCCGGAAGGTCTCCCACGGTCTGGCCAGCACCGGACGGTTTTTCATATATTCCAGCCGTCTTTCGCAGTCTGCCGTCACGGCTTCTATATTTCGATCCAGCCGCATCCGCAGCCTTCTCAGATCATCTCTTTTTTCCTCCAGAGGCGTCGTCGCCAGCTCCGCCGCAGCGGAAGGCGTTGCCGCCCGCAGATCCGCCGTAAAATCGGCAATAGTGAAATCCGTCTCATGGCCCACCGCCGAGATCACCGGAATCTCCGAAGCAAAGATAGCTCTTGCTACCGCCTCTTCGTTAAAGCACCATAGATCCTCCATGGAGCCGCCACCCCGGCCTAAAATGATGACGTCCGCTTTTCCCCAGCTGTTTACCAGCCGCAGCGCCCGCACAATGTCAGCCGCAGCCGCCTCCCCCTGCACCAGCGCCGGCGCCACCACGATCTTTACAGAAGGGTCCCTGCGCTTGATGATTTTCAGAATATCCCGGACCGCCGCTCCCGTTGGGGAAGTAATGACAGCGATACAGGAAGGATTTTTCGGTATCTCCCGCTTGAAATCCGCGTCAAACAACCCTTCCGCCGCCAGCTTTTCCTTCAGCTGCTCGAAAGCCGCCTGCAAGGCGCCGATGCCTACCGGTTCCATCATTTCCGCGTACAGCTGGTACTGTCCAGTCCGCTCGTACAGGGAAACATGGCCGTATACCACGACCTGCATGCCGTTTTCCGGCAGGAATGGCAGAGCCGCCGCATCCGCCCGGAACATGATGCAGGAAATAGCGCCGGTAGGGTCCTTTAGGGAAAAATACAGGTGTCCCGAGGAATGGGCCTTAAAATTAGAGATTTCCCCCCGCACCAAAAGGCTGCTGAGGATGATATCATTTTCCATCAAATTTTTGATATACCGATTGATCTGCCCGACGGTAAAGACCTTGGGTTCTATCATTTCACATCATCCATTCTCTCAGGCGGAAGCAATCTTGCCCAATATGCCGTTGATAAAAGCAGGTGCTTCTTCGGAGCTGAATTTCTTCGCTATCTCCACCGCCTCATTGATGGCAACGCCCACAGGCGTATCCTGGGCATAGCGCATCTCATAGACTGCCAGACGCAGGATGGCAAGATCCACCTTATTCATCTGCTGTGTATCCCAGCCTTTGGCACAGCTGTCGATCAGCGCGTCGATTTCCGCCTGATGTTCCTTTACGCCGTCTACGGCCGCCAGGATAAACGCCTTGTCCTCTTCTGAAACAGGCGCTTCCTTTTCCTCAAAAAACATTTCCTTCAATTCTTCATATTCCTCGCTGAATTCCATCTGAAACAGGAGAATAAACGCGTTTTTTCTCGCACTTCTTCGGCTCATATTTTCCCTCCGCATATCAAATCAAAAAGGACAAATACCACTCCTAAGCGGAGTGGTACACAGTAACTGATTATTCTTCTGCCGCAGCAGCCGCTTTTTCTTTCACAATACCGGAAACCGCCACATTGACCGCGGGCACATTCAGACCTGTCATGGTCTCCACAGCGTTTTTCACTTTTTTCTGCACTTCTTCCGCTGCGATCTGCACTTTTGTGCCGAATTTTACGATGATCTCCATATCCAGGATCACCTCGTTGTTTTCGTTAGTCACTTTCGCGCACTTGGTCTGGCTTTTTTTACCGAAAAATTCCGTAAAGCTCTTGTTGCCGCCATAGCCTTCCATTACGCCTTCTACTTCCAGCGCCGCCGTTACGGCAATCAGGCCAATCACCTCGTCGGCAATCTGGATTTGGCCGTTTGTTCCTTTATACTCAGACATTTTCTTACCTCCTGTCCTTCTCTTTATACATCATTCTATACATGAAAAAAAGAATCCATACGAAACTATGAAATCTTTGTCTTTGTTGTTTTATTATATCAGACATTCTCCCCCAATGCAAATAAATATGCATCGGATTATGTATAAAAAGACAGTCAATTTTCTTACGAATTCATAAATATTGGAAAAAACCCAGCTTCTTGCCTGACTTTGCCTACCAAAAAAACAGCCGGAACTTCCCTTCTTCGTTTCGGGAAAATTCCGGCTGTTTTTCGTTACTGTCCCTGCTTCCAGGTGGAAATGCGGATCTGATCCGCCTGATAGCCCGTTTTTCTGGTCACGATATCCTCGATCTGGGCTACCTCCGCCTCCGTCAGGTTTTCCTTGGAAACCACCACATCCACCGTATCGTCGTCGATCCGTACATAGGCATGGGAGAATCCCTTGGACTCTATCATGGATTCGGCGGCCGTCTCCTTTTCGATTCTTTCCTGAATCTGGAGCATGCTTTCGCTGCATTTTTCCTTCTGGGCAGCGGTAATATTCTGATTATCCAGCATCTCCGTCAGCAGATCCTTCTGCTTTGCCCGGGACTGCTCCCGCTCCAGCTTCGCCTCGGCAAAATATCCCGCCAAATCATCCGTTGTGCTGCCCGCGCTGGCATAGACTGCCGCGCCGTCCCCCGTAGTGGTGGAAACCTCCGCCGTAATGGGGTCCAAAGCCTCTTCCGCCTCCAGATCATCGGGCAGAGCCGAATAATCCGCGTCCAAAAGAGCCGTCATATCTCCCTCTTCCGTCAGCTGCAGGGCCGTCTGTGTTCCCTCCGACAGCTTGCTTTCCTGGAAATTCAAATATCCCGCCGCCGCGATCATCACCGCCAGCGCCGTTACCACTACCTGATTTCTTTTTACTTTAAACATCATCCTTCTCCCCCTTGCTTCATTTTCAGTACGGCGATCTTATGAGAAGGGATATCCAAAAGCGCCTGGGCTGCTTCTGTCAGCCTGCCGCAGACCACCGGGTCCTCCCCTCCTTCCGCCACAATGACCACGCCTTCCACGATGGGCGACTGTTCCTTCAGCACAATGGGGTTTTGTCCGTCTCCATTGTCCGCCAGCACCACCGTCTGCTCCGTTTGTACGGATGCCTCCGTGGACTTGCTGCTCTCCTCTCGTCTCTCCTCCATGGCCAGCACCTGTTCCGCGCCGGAACGGTAAGTCACCATGACCCGTACCCGTCCCGCACCCTCTACGCAGGAAAGGACCTCCTCCATTTCCTTCTGGATATCCTGTTCCTCCTGCCGGACTTCGGTTTTGGCCGCCGGCTGCGGCTGCTCGGTCTCCTTCTCCTGAAAGAACGCGCTCCTGCCGCAAAGCAGCAGCAGAACCCCCAGGAAAAACGCCGCCGCCATACGGTTTCTTTTTCCCTTGTTTTCCGGCTGGAACAGCTGCCGGAAAAAAGATTCATTCATTCCTGCCACCTTCTCCCCATGGCGTTACGGATATGTCCGCCATATGCAGACCGTACCGTTCCGCCGCGTATATTCTGATCTGTTCCTCCGTATCTTTGCCGCCGATCTCCAATGATTCCAAGCTTCCGTATGTATCGGAGTCCGGGTCCTCATCCCATCCGGCACGCACCCATTCCACCGTGCCGTCCTCCGCCTGGAGATCCGCCAATATGGCCCCATCCAGCTGCGCCTGGTAAGCGTCATGGCTCCATTTTTCCTGCAAAGAAGCGTATTCCGCTTCCTCGGGAAGGGCCTCCTCCATTTCCTCCTGCCAGGAGGCCGGCAGAGAGAGACCATCGCCCAAATGGAACAAAGGCTGTACCACCGCCGCAAGTATCATCACGCCCAGCACCATTTCCAGATACTTCCGAAAGCTGCCTTCCGGCATCAGCAGACCTGCCATAACAGAAAATAACGTCAACGCCGTTATAGTTTTTATATATGCGATAAATGCCTCCGTCATTCCTTTTCCCCCTTCTAAAGGATTCCCAGCAGCAAAACGGCACAGAACAGGAACATGACCTCTGCGAAAAAAACCATGCCCAGCAACAGCGCCGTATACTCTCCTGCGGCGCTGACACACTGTACCAGCCGTTCCTCGCAGAAGGATTCCGTAGCCGCCGCCGCGAAATAAAAAATCAGCGTCATCACGGCCAGCTTCACACAAATAGGCAGGCACAGCAACAGAAGCAGGATGGCGGCCGCCGCCAGCGTACCGCTGCGCAAAGTACCGGAAACAGCCGCCGCCGTATCTACCGCACCGCCCATGACGTTGCCCACCACAGGCACCGCGTTGACAGCGATTTTAGCTGTGCGCACCGCCAGAGAATTGACGGCGCCGCCGCCGATCTTCTGGAGAGAAAGCAGCAGCATAAACAATACGGCGAAGCCCTTCAAGCTCCAGGAAACGCCTTTTTTCAAAAGCTCGGCCAGCCGTCCCGTCACCGGCTTTTCTGACAGGCAGTCCGTCATGGCCAGTCCTACCGCCAGAAATACCGCCGGCACCAAAAGCCGCTTGACTGCAAAGACCATCAGCGTACAGCCGCCCATCATGGTAGGGCCCATCAGCGCCGTCTGGGTCAGATTGCCGGAAGAGGCCGCCAGCACCAGAAACGCCGGGAGCATGGCTGTAAAAACAGAGCCGATTTGGTCAATTCTCTCCACAACCATCTCTGTTATCTCAAAAAATGTGGATAAAATCACCACAATCAGCACCATATAGCACACATAGAAGCCCATATCCCCCACTTGTCTCCCATGAAAAGACAGACTCACGTTCCGCAGTACCGCCGCCAGCACTACCACCAAAAGCAGCTGTGTCAGCAGCGCTTTCTGGGCGCGCAGCTCGCCAAAGGCCGCCTCCGCCAGCTTCTCTCCCCATTCCTCCAAAGAAAAGCTGTATTCTCCCGTCAGTATCTCTTCCATAAGACCGGAAAAGCTGTTTTCCTCTCCCGCTTCCTCCAGCGCCTCGTCCGCCTGGGACAATTCCAGATCCTCCATCTGGGACAGCGCCAGATCCGCTCCATAGACCGTCCGGGGCAAAAGCGCCAGCAGGAGCAGCAGGACACAGATCCCCTTTCTCATGTTCTCCCTCCCCTCTATACCAGATTCAGCACCACATCCAGCAAAGCCACCAGTACCGGCGCGGAAACCGCCATAATCAATATTTTCCCCGCCAGCTCTATCTTGGCGGCTATGGCGCTTTCTCCCGCGTCCATACAAAGCTGCGCCCCAAACTGGGCCAGATAGGCTATACCGATTACCTTCAGCACAATGGTAAAATACCCGTCGGAAACACCGGCCTTTTCCGCCGTTTCCCGCAGGATCTCCAGCAGCTCTCCCAAAGGCGCCAGAAGGGAAAGAAAGAGCAGCACTCCTGTCGTTACAGAAACCAGCAGAGCCATCTGTCCGTTTTCCTTCCGCAGTGTCACCGCCAAAAGAGTCCCCGTCAGCCCCAGCGCCGTCATTTGCGCCATATCCATCTCCATCCCCCCTACATTTGAAACAGCGTACGGATGGTCTCAAAAAGTTCCCCAATGTATTCGATGACCCAAAACAGCACCAATATCAGCCCCGCCAACGTCGTCATCATCGCCGTTTCCTCCCGTCCCGCCCGCAGCAGGATCTGATTCAGCACAGCCACCAATATCCCCACGGCGGCAATCCGAAATAATATTCCGATCTCCATACCTCTCCCCCTCGTTTCTTTACAGCAGTACAATGACCAGCAAAACACCGCCCAGCATGCCTATGCCGTAATATAGCCTGCCGTTTTTGTCCAGTTTTTTCTGCAATCGGCTCTGTTCCTCCCGCAGATAGCCTAACAGCAGCTCCGCGCTGCCTACCTGCTGTTTTTGATCCAAAAACCCCAGAGTTTGTCCAAAATGCAGGATGGCTTCATAATCCCCGGCGGAAAAATATGTTTTCGGCAAATGTTTCCGCCAGACCCTTTCCCAGATCTCCTCCGCCGTTTCCTTCGTCCGCTCCGCCATTTCCGCCGCTGCCTCCTGAAACAAAAGTCCCACCATGCCGCCAGTCTTGCAGCTGATGGTATAAAACAGATCCGGCAGAGGCTCAGACAAATAGCTCATGCTTCCTTCCAGCAGCAGAACAGCCCGCTCCAGCTCCTTTAGATCCGCCAGACGGTACCTTTCCCGTAGAACGAAGAAAGCGCCGCTCAGGGTCGTTGTCATCAGGATCAATATCATACCCACCGCCTGTATCCACATGCTTTTGCGCCTCCTTTCCCACATACAGCGCCGTTCCTCTTTCATCCAGCACACGTTCCACTCTTCCGGTGCCCTTTCCTCCGGAAAGGAACACATATCTCTTCAGTATCCCCTGCTCCATCATATGACGCGGCAGCTTCCGCCGAAGGACATCTTCCATAGAGCCGCCGTGCATGGTGCAGAGGATGCTCACACCGCCGTGGAGCATCTCCTCCACCGCCTGATATTCTTCCTCTCTGCCCAGCTCGTCCGCCGCGATGATATCCGGAGACATGCTCCGCAGCAGCATCTCCATGGCCTCCGCCTTTGGGCAGCCATACATAACATCGGTGCAGGGCCCCAGCTCCATCTGGGGAAGGCCGTCCCGCATCCCGGCGATCTCTCCCCGCTCGTCTGCGACACCTATGGTCATTCCCATACGGCTGAGGGAGCGCACCATTTCCCGCAGCAGGGTTGTTTTGCCGCAGCCCGGCGGAGAGATCAGCACTGTGGACAAAAACTTGTCCCCTTCCAGCACAAAGGGAAGGATACCGTCGGCACATCCAAAAATTTGCCGGGCCACCCGGATATTCAGGGAACTGATCTGATGCAGTGTCTTAATCCTTCCGTTTTCCATAACCGCCTTGCCACAGAAACCGATTCTATGGCCGCCTTCTATGGTCAAAAATCCCCGGCGCAGTTCTTCCTCGAAAGCATACAAAGAATATGCGCTGATCTTGGATATCGTCGCTTTTATGTCACGATTTGATATTATTCTTGCTTTTTCCGGCGCCGCCGTTCTTCCACGGCCGTCCAAAAAGCGCCCGCCTTGTGCCATACGGACCCATAAAGGCTGTCCATTGCGCATACGGACCTCACGAATATCATCTGAATCCCTTGTATTATCAAGGATATCACCTATTTCCGCCGGCAGACATCTGCGTATTTCCTCCCGCATCCTCTCACCTCCTTTTCCAATATATTCCCCCGGAAACATTTCTATGATACCACTTTTCAAATGTTATAAAACGTGATATAATTACTTATCGAAATTTGTAAAAATATGCAAGGAGATGACAGGATGTTTACCATATTATTCGCTTCTTTCACAACATCCA
>CALWKZ010000041.1 GCA_944381385.1 uncultured Anaerotignum sp.
ATGAGTTTGAAAAACAGTATGTTTCTCAGGGCTTCCGTACAGACCGTACCATTGAGCAGACATTGGATACCGGCTGGAAGCTGCTGCGGATGCTGCCTAAGAGCGAGCTGAAACGTATTCGTGACGAATATCTGGAAAAATATTTGTCTGATGAGGAGTGATGTGTTATGACGAAATTAAACGTCAATCCTACCAGAATGGAAATGACTCGGCTCAAACGTCAGTTAAAGACAGCTACCAGAGGGCATAAACTGCTGAAGGATAAACTGGACGAACTGATGAAGCAGTTCCTGGAGATCGTCAGAGAAAACAAGCGTCTGCGTGAGCAGGCGGAGGCGGCTTTGGAGGCAGCGTATCAAAACTTTGTTATTGCCAGAGCGGTTATGAATGAAAGCACGCTTTCTGAATCATTGATGATTCCACAGCAGTCTGTATCTGTAAAAGTCAATAGAAAAAACATCATGAGTGTAAATGTCCCTGTATTTGATTTCAGAAAAGAAGAAGGCAGCGGCGATATCTATCCTTATGGTATGGTATTTACTTCCGGTGAGTTGGACAGTGCCATGAATTCTTTCGCAGATGCTATGGAACCTTTGCTTCGTTTGGCAGAGAGTGAAAAAACTGCACAGCTTTTGGCACAGGAAATTGAGCGTACCAGACGTCGTGTAAATGCTTTGGAAAATGTAATGATTCCGAATTATCAGGAAACCATCAAATTCATTGCTATGAAGCTGGAAGAAAATGAAAGAGCCGGCACAACCAGAATGATGAAGGTTAAGGATATGGTTTTGAAGAAAGCCATCGAAGAAAAGAGAAAACAGGACGAGGCGGCACACGCCTGAACCTGAAAAATAAGAACGCGGGAAAATATTCTTGAGAAAGAACGCATCCCGCGTTCTTTTTTTTGCGCGGAAGAGGGGAAAGGTTTTTTCGGTAATGCAAAAACGTCTGGTCTGCGGTATAATGGAAAGAAACGCAAGAGAAAAAGAAGGAGGGATCGGCATGAAAAAACTGATTCTGGATTTGGATACAGGTATTGATGACAGCATGGCGCTGGCTTACGCGGTGGCCAGCTCTGACTTGGAGCTGATCGGTGTTACAGGTACCTATGGCAATGTGTATACAAAGGTAGGCGCACAAAACGCCCTGAACGTGCTCCAGGTATTGGGGCATCAGGATATCCCTGTATACTGTGGCGCGGAACACAGTCTGGCGGAAAACAGCTTTATACGCCATGAGGTCAGCGCCCGCATCCATGGGGAAAACGGTATCGGCGGCGTAGATCTGCCTGTGGCGGCCAGAGGGATCGAAGAAAAGGACGCTGTGGATTTCCTCATCAGCTCTATTACGAAATACCGGGAGGAACTGGTCATCGTTGCCACAGGTCCCTTGACCAATCTGGCGCTGGCCTTGCAGCGGGCGCCTCTGCTGAAGGAGATCATAGGCCCTGTGGTCATCATGGGCGGCGCCCTGACGGTGCCGGGGAACGTAAGCCCCTATGCCGAGGCTAATATTTCCAAGGACCCCCAGGCGGCCAAGTTCCTTTTTGAAAGCGGACTGGATATTACCATGGTAGGGCTGGACGTGACCCAGCGCTCCCAGCTGACCAAAGGAGATACCCAGACCTGGCGGGAGGTACAGACCATGTCTGGCCGGGTATTTGCCGATATGGTGGATTACTATATTGCCCAGCATCCCCACAGCAATGGAACGGCTTCTTATCTGCATGATCCCTCGGCGGTGATCTGTGCCGTACATCCGGAGTGGTTCACTAGGCTGCCTATGCATATGACAGTGGTTACAGAGGGGGAGGCTTCGGGACGCACCATAGGCGACCCTGAGAAACAGCGGATGCCGCACCCCAATGTAAAGGTTTGTGTGCTGGTGGATTCGGAAAAGGTAGAGCGTCATTTTGTGGAAACGCTGGCTGCCTTATTCCGCAAAGCCATCTGAGGAGGCACAAAGGAAAAGCCATCCGCATAAACTGAATAGAAAATGTTTTGGGGGTGGCCGCGTGGCTTCCATCAGCCTGTGTATGATCGTAAAAAATGAGGAAAAAACCATGGCCCGCTGTCTGCGCTGTGTTAAGGAGATTGTGGATGAGATGATCGTAGTGGATACGGGGTCTACAGACAGGACAAAGGAGATCGCTGCGGAAGAAGGGGCGAAAGTCTATGATTTTCCGTGGCAGGAGGACTTTGCCGCCGCAAGGAATTACGCTTTTTCTCTGGCTGCTTCCGATTATTGTATGTGGCTGGATGCTGACGATGTCATTGATCGGGAAAACCAGGAAAAGCTGGCAGAGTGGAAGGAACGCCTGGAGAGGGAAGAAGCGGATGTGGTGATGATGCCCTATGATGTGTCCTTCGATGAGGAAGGGCAGCCCACCTTTACTTATTTCCGGGAGCGCATTTTGCGGCATGTGCCCCAGTCATACTGGGTGGGGCGGGTCCATGAGGTAATCTCTCCCTGGGGAAAGATACTCTATGGGGACGTGCATATTCGTCACCAGAAGGAAAAGCCCCATGACACAGACAGAAATTTGCAGATCTATGAGAGAATGCTGGCGGAGGGAGAAGCACTGACCGCCAGAGAGCAGTTTTATTACGGCAGGGAATTGTATTACCATGACAGAAACGAAGAGGCCATATCCGTTTTTCGGGAATTTCTAAAGTGTCCGAAGGGATGGCTGGAAAATAAACTGGAGGCCAGCCGTCAGCTGGCGGAGTGCTATGGCAGGCTGGGAGAGAAAGAAAAGCGTCTGCGGGTGCTTTATGACAGCTTTCTGCTGGATCTGCCCAGAGCGGAGACCTGCTGTATGCTGGGCAGCATTTATTTTGAAATGGAAGACTGGCGAAAAGCGGCTTTTTGGTACGAAACGGCTCTGCGGACGGAAAAAGTGGAAAAAGGCAGCTTTGTGCAGGAGGACTGCTACGGTTTCCTGCCCTGTATCCAGCTTTGCGTCTGCTACGACCGGCTGGGTGAGCACCAGCGAGCGGAGACCTATAATGAAATGGCGGCTTTGTGGAAGCCAAAGGCCGCGGCTGTAGCCTATAACCGCAATTATTTCAAACAAAGGAAGGAACAGGAAACTTCTTCATAAAAAAATCGCTGGAGTCCCTACAATAGAGAAGGATTCCAGCGATTTTATTTTGTTTTTAGAAGGCAGACATTGCCGCTTTCCTTAAGAAATCAGGAAAACAACTGTTTCCTATGGTATATCACAGGAGCGTAACGCCTGCTTTTTCACAGACATCAATGGTTTCCTGATCCCAGATAGAGGACTGTACCTCGCCGATATGAGCCTTGCCCAGAAGCAGCATGCACAGTCTGGACTGGCCAATACCGCCGCCGATGGTGCAGGGCAATTTGCCTTCCAGGAGCATTTTGTGGTAAGTCAGCTGACGTCTGTCGTCACAGCCTGCCTTTGTCAGCTGGCTGTCCAGAGAAGCGGCGTCTACACGAATGCCCATGGAGGAGATTTCCAGCGCATTGTCCAATACAGGGTTGTAGAACAGTAGGTCCGCGTTCAGCTGCCAGTCGTCATAGTCCGGTGCGCGGCCGTCATGGGGTTCGCCGGAACGAAGTTTATCGCCGATCTGCATGATGCAGACGGTTTTATGCTCTTTTACGATGGCGTTTTCCCGTTCCTTTGGTGTCAGATCGGGATATTTATCCTCCAGCTCCTGAGAGGTGATGAAGGTAACTTCTCGGCAAAGTTCTGTTTTGATCCGGGGATATTTCTTTTTCAATACCTCCAGTGTGTCACAAATACAAATGACAATGCCCTGTACGGTAAATTTCAGTTCCTGAAGATTTCTTTTTTCCGGTGTGATAACTTTTTCCCAGTCCCACTGATCTACATAGATGGAGTGGAGGTTGTCCAGGGTTTCATCCCGGCGGATAGCGTTCATGTTGGTGTAAAGACCTTTGCCGGGACGGAAATCATAGCGGTAAAGGGCCATTCTTTTCCATTTTGCCAGAGAGTGTACCACCTCAGCCGTTACGCCGGTAGCGGGCACTTCAAAGCTGACAGGTCTTTCTACGCCGTTCAGATTATCATTCAAGCCGGTGGTAGGGTCCACAAACAGGGGAGCGGATACTCGTTTCAGGTTCAATGTCTGGGAAAGATGCTCCTCAAATGTCTGGTGGATCAGACCGATGGCGTTTTGTGTTTCATATAATGTCAGTACAGACTGATAGCCTGCAGGAATATATGTTTTGCTCATAATAACCCCCTCTTTCTTAAATCACTTTATTAGCATATCATAAACGGTGGAAAAGTCAAGGGAAAGCCGTTTTTCTTTCGCGCAAAAGACTTGACAGAAAACTCCTACAAGTGTATGATATAGTAAAACATACAAATGTAGGAAATGGAAGGAGGGAGACTATGCAGAAACTGCCGGATACAGAGCTGGAGATCATGCAGGTGGTCTGGAAGGAAGGGAAGGTGCTTTCTACCTCGGAGATCAAAGAGCGGCTGGAAGAACATCGTCCATGGAATGTTTCGGCGCTGCAGACGCTGCTGAATCGGCTGATCGACAGAGGGTTTCTGGATTCTTATAAAGAAGGAAAAAATAGGTATTATGAGGCGAAGATAAAAGAGGGGGACTATCTGGCCTTTGAAAATAGCCTGTTTTTGCAGAAGGTCAACGCGAACTCGCTGACGAAGCTGGTGGCCTCTTTGTACCAGAGCAACTCTATTACAGACGAGGATCTGGACGAACTGGCGAAATTCATTGAGGAAAAGACGGGAGGAGGGGCATAGAGGAATGGGAGAACATCTTTTGATCAGATTACTGGAGAGTGTATTTCAGACCATTTGGGTCATTACACCCGGTGTGATACTCTCTGTGCTCCTGCTGCTGGGAGCGGCGAAGATATTCGGGAAGCGGCGCGGCTATGGCTGGATGTGGATTTGTCTTCATCTCATGATACTGCTTACGTTTCTGCCTACCATCTATTTAAGTGTCGCAGATGGAGGATACAGAGTATCTATTCCTTCTGTGATTCCTTGGGAAAGCGGCGGAGCGGAATCTGAGGAAACGACTTTTCCGCACGCGCAAGCAGAACGAGAGGAGACATCGCTGAGACAGGAGGAAAGACTGCAAATATCTACCGGAACAAGTGAAACAGAACTAACAGAGAGCCAAATGGTTTTTCCACAGCTGCCGGAAGAGTCAGCCCCGGCACTTCGTCCCAGCCTGTTTTCCATCTGGCTTTTGGGTGCGGTGCTGTTTTTGGTATACCACCTGATACAGTATGCCAGAACCCTTCTGTATCTTCGCCGGGGACGGGAGCGGATCAGCGACCCGGAGATTCTGGATCAATATGCCGAGATATTTTCCGTTTACCAGAAGAGATACAGAAAACCGGATATGGAGCGGCCAGCACTGTATTATCACAGCGGCCTGCCCAGTTCTCTCTGCGCAGGGCTTCTGCGGCCGGCTGTTTACATTGATTCCCAGGATCGGGGAAGTGAGGAAACAAAATGGATTCTGTCCCATGAGTTGGTGCATGCTTTGAGGGGCGACCTTCCTTGCAAGATCGGGATGCTGCTGATGCAGACACTGCACTGGTTCAATCCTTTTGTGCATCTTTATGTACGGAAGATGGATCAAATCATGGAAATGGGCTGTGATGAGGAAGTCGTACGGGAGTTGTCTGAGGAAGAGAAAAAGAGCTACTGTATGGCTATCCTCAACAGCATCCGGGAGGGCAACCGAAAGCGAACCCGGATGACGACCGCTTTTATGGAAAACAAAAAAACGCTGAAAAATAGGCTGGAGCATATTATAGAGGCGAAACCAAAAAAAAGAAATTTTATATTGCAAATGGTGCTGGTTTTCATGATTTTTCTTGCCGTGAATCTGGTAGGATGTCAAAGACCGGAAGAAACCCTGCAAACAGAACAAACAGATCTGATTTCCAAGCTCTACAGCGCCCAGACGCTTTATATCGGAAACGCTTCCGCTGTGGGCAAGATCCTTGGACTTTTGCCTTTGCCGGAATACCTGGCTTTTCATGACGATGGGATGGAGCTGTTTACGGATGAGACAGAGCCTATGGGCGTCAACCGGCATTTGACTTTTACAGGGACGATTTCTTCTGAAATCGACGACGCGGTATTGGAGCGGAACGCCTACCTGTTTTTGGCGCTGGTGAATAATGCGGATTTTGTGGAATTCACCATTCATGGGGAAGAAAACGCTGTTTTGGCAGCCTGTCGTTATGACCGAAAAACGGCAGAAGAATACTATGGGGATACAGATTTGCGTTCCTTTACGGTGGATGCGGAAACTTTTCGAACTTTTGCTGAGGAACTGAGTCAGCTCTTTGGCTGCCCTCTGACAGAGGATGTTTTTATAGAAACATCCTCAGCATGGGAAGAAAACCAGAGCCAAGCCGCAGGCTATATTGCCGCTTTGGCGGAAATTCCAAAGGGAGAGGATTTTGTGACCTGGGCGGCGGAGGTTCGCGAACGGCCGGAGTTTGAGGCCCTGTGTGCCTTGGGAGACGATACCCTGATCTATTGCCTCAGCAGCTTCGCCGTCTATGCGGGAGAGGATACGGAAAGCATGGTCATGATGCTGGCGGCGGATCAGATCGCTTTTGGAGAAAGGGAGCCGGCGGAGCTGGCACAGACCACACCGGCTCAGTGGTACAGTTTTTATAACGCGCTGGATTCTGTTTATCTTGGGCCTTTTTACAAAGGAATGGAGGAGCAGTACGCCGCAATGCCGCAGACCAGCTATCTGACTCTTTCTAAAGAGGCATCGGCTTCTAAGGTAACATCGAAAGACGGGGATGTGCAGGCTGTTTATAAAGCGCTGTCCTCGCTGTATGGGCAGGATGCCGGAGACGGGCATAAGGTAACGATTTTCGCACCTCTGATTTTAGATATCTCGAAATCAGAGGATTGGATGACTGTCAGCTGTGTGGTGCAGACAAGAAAGTATTGTCTTATGCGCGTAAAAGAAAAGGGGTACTGCATGGAGCAGATCGGCGGGTCCAGTGTCCCTGCCAGCCTGTTCTTTACAAAGGAAGGGGATGGATGGAATTTCGCGGATGTACAATGGGCGAAAGACGGAAGTCAGTATGAGCCTTCTATCAGAGCCATGGCCCCCAATAGTGCGGTGGCGAAAAAAATGATGTCCTATGATTCTGATGAAATGACAAGGCTGCTTTACGAAAATCTGATTTCCTATCTGGAAATCGTAGGCGAGACGAAAAACGGCCCTTATATCTATGACGGCGCTTATATGGAAACGGATACAAGGGAGGAAATCGCTAAATTCCTGCGTCTGGCCTGACTTTATTCTTTCTGGAAGTATTTCCGGCCATGTGCTAAAATGGTGTCAGGAGATATATTATGGGAAAGGATGATGGAAATGACAGAGGAAGAAAAGATTTTCGCGGGAAAGATGTTCGATCCAAGAAAACAGGAATTGAAGGATATCAAGCATAAGGCCCATGCCGCCTGCCTCAGATACAACCAGATGGACGAATATGACCCGGACCGCCTGCCTATAATCAAGGAATTTATCGGCGGTATCGGTAAGGTATATTATTTTCAGGGGCCCATACAGTTCAATTATGGCTCCCATACCTTTATCGGGGAAAATTTCTTCGCCAATTTCAATCTGACGGTCATGGATGACGCCAGAATTTATATTGGGGACAATGTGTGCTTTGGGCCGAATGTGTCTTTGATGGCTACTTCCCATCCCTTGATCGCCCAGGAGCGTATGGGGCTGGACGAGGAAGGAAAGACCACCATGGCGGAATACGCCGACGAGATTCATATTGGGAATAATGTATGGATCGCCTGCAATGCGATAGTGACGGGAGGCGTACATATTGGGGATGACGTAGTCATTGGCGCGGGCAGTGTTGTAACAAAGGATATTCCCTCCGGCTATCTGGCTTATGGCAATCCTTGCCGTCCGGTACGGAAAATAACAGAGGCGGACAGCAAAAAAGAACTGATCCTGCCGGAGGACTTGGCGCATTTTTCCTATAACCTGAAAAAGAAATGAGCACAAAAAAAGCCACTGGGTGAAGATTTCCCAATGGCTTTTGCTTTTATGGACAGTATGCCTCAAAACGCTTGACAAAACAAACGCCGGTAGTGCTGGGGCCCGTATGGCTGGAGATCGTGGCACCGATTTGATAAAAGGGCTCCAAAGGAAGAGCTGGAACTTGCTGACGCAGATATTCCTCCAGGAGTGGGGCTTCTTCGAAGAGATCGGTCACGCCTACAAGGGCGCGGTATTGTGCGGGGTCCTCGCCGGATTCCCGGAAATGAGCGGCCGTTAGCTCTGCCAGCTTTTGCAGACCCTTTTTCCGGCTGCGGACAGCACCGCCAACATGGATCTCTCCGCCCTTTAAAATAATGACAGGCTTGATTTTTAATAAATTGCTGGAAAGAGCGGCGATTTTGCCAATGCGGCCGCCATGCTGCAAATGCTGTAGTCCGCCGATCATAAAAATGATGCGGGCGTCCTCTTTGGCCTGTTCCAGATAATGAGCGATTTCCTCGGTTGTTTTTCCCGCGTCCCGCATCCGCACTGCTTCCTTGACCAGAAGGGCCTGAGAGCCTGTAGCGTTCCAGCTGTCGATGACATGGATCTGCGCGTCGGGGTATGTTTCTTCCAGCATCAGCTTTGCTGTTTGGGCCGACTGTACGGAACCGCTGAGGGTGTGGGTGATATGGCAGCTGATGATATGCCCGCCTGCCTCCACAATGGGCGTAAAGGCTTCGATATAATCCTGCACAGAGGGCAGGGAGGTGCGGGGAAACCCCTTTTCCTCCAGCATGAAATGATAAAATACATCCAGAGACAGTTCTTCGATCTCTTTTTGATAAGTATGCCCGTCCAGGGAAACATAAAACGGTATCACGGAGATTCCCAGACAGGCAATCTCTTCTTTTGTCAGGTCGCAGGACCCATCGGAAAAAATATGAAGTTTAGACATAAGCGCCTCCTTTCTCCGTTCGATATTCTTTACAATAATTTAACACAAGAAACGCTATATTACAATGTACAAAAACACGTTATGCGGTATGTAAAACTATGTGATTTTTGTATAAATATTCAGAAAAAGGGGTATCCTCTTCCCAAAGGAGGGATGCTTATGTTTTCGGCAGGCGAAGTGATTTTTTACCCGATGCATGGCATTGGCACTGTGCGGGCGGCCACGGCGGAGGGATACGAGATCTATCTGGAAGAAGAGGATGTCAATATTAAAATTTCACAAACCGGAGCTGCGGCCAGAGGTCTGCGCTATCCCCTGGGGAAAGAGGATTTTTTCCGGCAACTGGAGGCGGCCAGAGAGGAAAAATATGTCGTCGGCACTTCCTGGCGGGAGCGGAGGCGGGAAACGGCGGAGAACCTGAAAAGCGGAGAAGTGCGGCAGGTGGCGAGAGTGCTCCTGTATCTGGAGGAGAAGGCAGAGGAAAAGCCCCTTTCCGCTACGGAAATTCGGATGCGCCATATAGCTAGACAAATTATACAAAGTGAAATACGATTTATTTTGGATATTGACGAAAAAAAAGCAAAAGAACTGCTTGCCAATTTCATGAATTATTGATAAGATTTGAATAAGGCACAGGAAGAGTTTTATACTTTTTTCCGTGATGCCTGAAGAAGGGGGGTGAAAGAGATGAAAAAGCTGCTTGAAATTATCATCAGTTTGCTGGTTATGGCGGCGGTGTACGCAATATTACACGTCATATTCATACTGAATGTTTTCCAGCTGGAAGCGCATTTTACAAAATATCTGCCCGCGGGATTGGCGATATTGACCGGACTCATATTTTATTTTATCATAGCATCGGCCGTAACGGAAATGATGATGCGGCGGCTGGCACAGACGGAGGACCGTTTGTCCAGGATGAATGTAAAGGAACTGTTTTTCTCGGTTCTGGGCTGTTTGTTCGGTCTGATTATTGCCAATTTGATCGGTCTGGCCTTTCGAGGCTTCGGTGCGGCGGGGACGTTTATCGTTGTTCTGCTGAATATCCTGCTGGGTGTTCTGGGGTTCCGCGTTGCCCGAAAGAAGAAGGATGAGGTAAACGTAACCAATTTGCAGCGTATCCTCATGCAGAGCCATCCTTTGATGCAGGAAGGCGTTGTATATGGCCGTCCCAAGATACTGGATACCAGCGTCATCATTGACGGCAGGATCATGGATCTGCTCCAGACGGGCTTTATCGAAGGAAAGATCATCATTCCGGATTTTGTGCTGGAAGAGCTGCGGCATATCGCCGATTCTGCCGATGGCCTGAAACGAAACAGAGGCAGACGAGGACTGGATATTTTAAATGAGATCCAAAAACAGCTGGCGGTTCCGGTGGAGATCAAGGAATTTACCGTAAATCAGCCGATGGAAGTGGACTCCATGCTGCTGAAAATGGCGGAAAATATGGACGCTTTTGTAGTGACCAATGACTTCAATCTGAATAAAGTGGCGGAGTTCCAGGGGGTTCGGGTACTGAACATCAATGAGCTGGCCAATGCCATCAAGCCGGTGGTGCTGCCCGGTGAGGAAATGCAGGTCACCATCATCAAGGCCGGAAAGGAATCCGGTCAGGGGGTGGCGTATCTGAACGACGGCACGATGATCGTTGTAGACGGCGGAAGCAAGCATATTGGTGAGACAAGGACAGTTGTGGTTACCAGCGTATTGCAGACTGCGGCTGGCCGTATGATCTTTACGAAGCTGGTTGCGGCGGCGTGATCTGATGAAAACGGGGATAAGGCTTTTGGGCATTATCCCCTTGTTTTTTGTGGAAAGGGGAGAGGACATGAGACCCTATTGTACCGCCGTCATTATGGCGGCAGGAAAAGGAAAACGAATGGGCACAGACATCAGCAAGCAGTTTCTGCCTGTCTGCGGCAGGGAGATCTTAGCCTGGACTGTGGCAAAATTTGAGGCCAGTCCTGCGGTAGATGAGATCATCCTGATGGCAGGAACGGAAGGCATAGAGGAAGTGCGGGAGCTGTGTACGAAATATGGATGGAAAAAGGTGTGCCAGGTAGCGCTGGGCGGAAAGGAGCGGCAGAATTCTGTGGCCAATGGGCTCAGACTGCTTTCGGAAAAAACGGAGATCGTTCTGATCCATGACGGGGTAAGGCCCTTTGTGACGGAAGAAATGATCGAAACAAGCATAGAGGGCGCGCTTCGCTGCGGCGGCTGTGTTGTGGGCGTACCTGCCAAGGATACCATCAAAATCTGTGATTCGGACCAGATGGCGGTGGAAACGCCGGACAGGAATACCCTCTGGCAGATCCAAACCCCTCAGACCTTCCGGCGGGAGGAAATCTGCGCTGCCTATAGAAAAGCGGCGGCGGAAGGGTTTCTGGGCACCGATGACGCTTCTGTGTCGGAATACGTCGGCGGACGGGTCTACGTGGCTATGGGAGATTACCGGAACATCAAAATTACGACAAAAGAGGATCTGCTGATCGCGGAGGCCTTTCTCAGGGAGGAAGAGGCATGAAGGAAGTTGTGATCTATACAGACGGAGCCTGCTCCGGCAATCCGGGAGCAGGGGGATACGGCGCTATTTTGATGTATGGCAGCGCTAAAAAAGAGCTTTCCGCGGGATACCGTCTGACGACCAATAACCGTATGGAGGTTCTGGCGGTGATCGCGGCGCTGGAGGCTTTGAAGGAGCCATGCAACGTTATATTATACAGTGATTCCAAGTATGTGGTGGATGCCATAGAGAAGGGCTGGGTAGCCAAATGGAAGGCCAATGGCTGGTACCGGAACAAGAAGGAAAAAGCCTCCAACGTGGACCTTTGGGAACGGCTGCTGGTGCAGCTGGAACGGCATAAAGTCCGGTTCCGATGGGTCAAGGGACACGCCGATAATCCGGGCAATGAGCGCTGCGACGAACTGGCCCGGACAGCGATTGTTTCCGGGGATTTGCTGGAAGATGAAAATTACGGAAAAATGTAAAAAAATGTAATAAAAATGAAAAATCCGGAGGGGAAATATACATTGACACCCTTAGAAATATATGGTAGTATCGGGATGTAACATTTTTATTTTTTCAAGTAGGAGGATTTATCAATGAAAAAAGGTACAGTAAAATGGTTTAACGCAGAAAAAGGCTTCGGTTTTATTTCCGTACCCGGCGAAGATGATGTATTCGTACATTTCTCTGCAATCCAGGCTGAAGGCTACAAGACTCTGGAAGAAGGCCAGGAAGTAGAATTTGAAGTTGTGCAGGGCGCAAAAGGCCCTCAGGCTGCAAACGTAACAAAGGCTTAATCAATCTTATTTATTGAATTGCAGATGCTTACGCATTGAAAGGATATAGAATATCATTCGGTTATGTCAAGAGACCCTTCGCAGGAATGCGAAGGGTTTTTTCTGTGAACATTGGGGGGAAAACGGCAGTTTTTGTCAAGAAATAATTGCATCAAAAACAGGGCTGTGCTAAAATATTATGATGTACGTAAGAAAAGAAGGAAACGGAGTTTGAGATCATGAGACAGAAAATTGAAAATATCAGAAATGTTGCAATCATTGCCCATGTCGACCATGGCAAAACTACTTTGGTAGACCAGATGCTTCGTCAGAGCGGCATTTTCCGCTCCAATCAGGTGGTGCAGGAGCGTGTTATGGACAGCGGAGACATTGAGCGGGAACGCGGCATTACGATCTTATCCAAAAATACCGCTGTAAATTACGGCGATACGAAAATCAATATTATTGATACACCGGGACATGCGGACTTCGGCGGCGAGGTAGAGCGTGTGCTGAAAATGGTAGACGGCGTTGTTCTGGTGGTAGACGCTTTTGAAGGCCCGATGCCCCAGACGAAATTCGTACTGCGTAAGGCCCTGGAGCTGGATCATCCGGTAGTTGTCTGCGTAAATAAGGTGGACAGACCCGAAGCACGTCCCCAGGAAGTGGTGGACGAGGTTCTGGAGCTGTTCCTGGAACTGGAAGCCAATGACAAGCAGCTGGATTCTCCTTTTGTATTCGCTTCCGCAAGAGGTGGCTACGCTTCCGAGGACCCGGAGGCCAGAGAGGGAGACATGAAGCCTTTGTTTGAGGCCATCATTAACCATATTCCGGCACCGGAAGGCGATGTGGAAGCTCCTTTGCAGGCGCTGATTTCTACCATCGACTACAGCGAGTATGTAGGCCGTATCGGCATCGGTAAAATTGAAAACGGCACCATCCATGTCAATGATGAGGTGGTGGTACTGAATATGCACAACGCGGAAACACAGAAAAAAGTTCGCATCACAAAGCTCTATGAGTTTGACGGCCTGCAGAGAGTGGAAGTGAAGGAAGCCAGCGTAGGCAATATCGTTGCCCTCAGCGGTATTGAGAATATCATGATCGGGGATACGATTTGCTCTCCCCTGAAACCGGAGGCGCTTCCCTTTGTAAAAATTTCGGAACCTACCATTTCCATGACATTCTCCGTCAACGACAGCCCTTTTGCCGGTCAGGAAGGGAAATATGTTACATCCCGACAGATTCGTGACAGACTGTATAAGGAACTGAATACAGACGTCAGCCTGCGGGTAGAGGATACGGACTCCATGGACGCCCTGAAGGTTTCTGGACGTGGGGAACTCCATCTGTCTATTTTGATCGAGACTCTGCGCAGAGAAGGCTATGAATTCCAGGTTTCCAAGCCTGAGGTACTGTATCAAGAGATCGACGGCAAAAAATGTGAGCCTATGGAAGCGGTGACCATTGATGTACCGGAAGAATTTGTAGGCAATGTCATTGAGAAGCTGGGTGCCAGAAAAGGGGAAATGACCAATATGGCGCCTTCCAAGGGCGGCTATACCCGTTTAGAATTTTCTATTCCCGCCAGAGGGCTCATTGGCTATAGAAATGAATTTATGACAGATACCAAAGGCAATGGTATCTTGAACTCCATTTTTGACGGATACGCGCCTTATAAGGGCGAGATCCCTACAAGATCTCAGGGCTCTTTGGTGGCTTTTGAAAGCGGCGAGGCCATCACCTATGGTCTGTACAACGCTCAGGAAAGAGGCGAGCTGTTCATCGGCGCCGGCGTCAAGGTATACGAAGGCATGATCGTAGGCAGAAATGCCAGAGCGGACGATATGGATATCAATGTCTGCAAGAAGAAACAGCTGACCAATACCCGTGCTTCCGGTTCTGACGACGCGCTGCGTCTGACCCCGCCGATCCAGATGTCTCTGGAACAGTGCATGGAATTTATCGGAGACGATGAGCTGGTGGAAGTAACGCCGGTAAGCCTTCGCATGCGGAAAAAAAT
>CALWKZ010000042.1 GCA_944381385.1 uncultured Anaerotignum sp.
AAAAACATTTTTCTTTCTGTGGAAAACGCTCGTCCTTTCAGGAACAAAAGCCCGGTTATTGGTTTTCTTCCGCCTTCTGCTCAAAGATCAGATCCACATTGTAAACCCTGCCGTCCATCGCCATGGCCGTAGGGATATACCCCACATACCGCCATCCCTCGGCGGCATACTGGTCAATGACTTTTCGATAATCCCAAAAACAAGGTTCTTTCATCACTTTGCCTTCTACTCTGACATAAGTATAGCGATACATCCTCATCCCCCTTTTCTAGTACAAAAAATGCCTGCTTTTCAAGGATACGCCCACATGGACCCGCAGATACTGCTCCATGATGCCATCCAGCTGGTCCAGAGCATCTTCCGAAAGGCGGAAAGCGAAGATCTTCTGCCCCTCTTTGGACAGCACATGAGAAATGGCCTCCTGCACCGCCGGCAGAAGCTCCACACTGTTCTCGTCTTTGTGCCTGCCGCAGAGGAAAACGCCCTCCCGGCTGCTGAAATACATCGGCTCCTCCTCCCGCTGGCAGACGGCGCATTCCGCCCCGGCAAACAGCCCCGACATCAGCAGGTATTTGATCTCAAAAATCCGTCCCGCCAGTCTGGGCGGTATGTAGCCCTTTGCCATCCACTGGAGAGTATACAATAGCAGAAGCAGAATATCGTCCTGCTCCATGCCCTCCGGGCAGGTGCGTTCCACCAGCTCCGCCAGATATACCGCTTCGGAAAGGACCTCCACATCGGTCCGCAGGCCGTAAAAACTTTCCAGAAGGTCAGCCTGGGTCACAGAGAGGAATCCTTTTCCCTCAAACAGGGTAAAATCACAGTAGGCAAACAGCTGTGTTCCCGCCAGCAGCTTGCTTTTGGCGTTTTTTGCCCCGCGTGCCGAAAGGCGCAGTTTTCCCGCGCCTTTTGCCAGCACCACCAGCTGCTTTCCGCTTTCTCCGCTGACCTGCTCCCGTATGACAATGCCTCTGATCTTCCTTACGCTCATAGCCTGTCCTTTCAGTAAAACCGTTTGTATCGGGAGCTGTCCATGATCCGCTCTCTGGGATTGCGCTCCTCTTTTTTCGCGCCGCAGTAGCGCAGATAATCTCCTACCTGTCCTGTCCGGCGGAATTTCTGCCAAAGCTGATCCTGTTTTTTCTCCATCCTTGCCATCCCCTTTCTACGCTTTAGGGTATGGACGGAGAAAAAATCCATGTAGGAAAATCCTTCCCGCTTTTAGAGATTCTTTTTATCGTAACCGAAGTTTTTCAGCAGAAAATCGCTGTCTCTCCAGTCCTTTTTCACCTTTACCCAGATCTGGAGGTAAATTCTGGAGCCCAACAAACGCTCCATATCCCGACGGGCAAAAGTAGCGATTTTTTTCAGCATAGCGCCGTTTTTGCCGATGATGATGCCCTTATGGGAATCCCGCTCACAGTAGATGAGCGCCTGCACATCCACCATATCCTGATCGGGGCGTTTTTTCATGGACATGATCTCCACAGCGATGCCGTGAGGGATCTCGTCCTGCAAAAGATACAGCGCCTTTTCCCGGATGATCTCCGAAGCGATCTGACGCTCCGGCTGGTCTGTCACCATATCCGCCGGGAAGTACTGCGGGCCTTCCGGCAGGAATCTTCGGATCACCCGCAAAAGCTCCTCCGTATTGCTGCCTGTGGCAGCGGAGATGGGCACGACCTCCTGGAAAGGATAGAGTTTCCGATAGGTGTCGATAATCCCCAGCAGTGTCTCCTTATCGGCTACGGTGTCGATCTTATTGATGACCAGTACCACCGGTGTTTTCACGTTTTCCAATTTTTCTATCACAAATCTGTCCAGTTCCCCCACCTCTGCTGTGGGTTCTACCAGAAACAGCACCAGATCCACTTCCTTGAAAGTATTTTCCGCGGAACGGACCATATATTCCCCCAGCTTGTGTCTGGGCTTATGGATGCCCGGCGTATCCAGAAATACACACTGGAAATCCTCTTTTGTCAGTATGCTTGTAATCTTGTTTCGGGTGGTTTGGGGCTTACTGGATGTAATGGCGATCTTCTCGCCGATCAAACAGTTCATGAGAGTAGACTTCCCCACGTTGGGTCTGCCCACCAGAGATACAAAGCCCGAATAAAATTTCCCCATAGGTTCCTCCTGTTCCTTCTCTTACGCTTCTTCCGCTTCGGCTTCCTCCGCCGCTTTCATGGCCGCCTCTCTGGCGTCCCATTCCGCCTGCATTTCCAGCATCAGCATATACTGGAGCCATCTGTCGTTTTTGGTATCGATATCCTCCTGGGTCAATCCTTTCAGCAGTGTCAGCGCCTGATAATACTTCATGCCGTCCTCTGCCGTAAAGTACTCCGATTTCATGCCCAGCACAATAGCGATACGGTTGGGCAGCATATACCGGCGGATTTCCTCCTGCACGCCATCCGTGGATTTTCCCAGCCGCTTCATAAATTCCATGGCGTTTTTATAGTGGATGACATACTCGCTTTCCCGGATCTTCACCCGCTGGCCCTGCCATTTTGTCTCAATATATTCCACCAGCTCGTCCATGGTTTTGGCGTTGGGGGTGACCTCCACGCCGGCAAAGCGTTCCTTTAACGCCGCGATTCCTTTTGCGTCCATACTTCTGCACTCCTTACTGTTCTTTTAATTCGTCGTATTTTTTCCGGATGGCCTGCATATCCTCCCAGGCCGGCCGTTTTTTTGTCTCGTCCCGCAGCAGAGCCGAAGGATGGTAGGTGGCAATGATATAATACCCCTTCCGCTCGATCCACTCTCCCCGCTGTTTCGTGATTTTAAAGTCCGGAGAAATGATGGTCGTCGCCGCGATCCTGCCCAGGCAGACGATGATTTTGGGCCGGATCATGGCCAGCTGATACCTGAGATAATTCAGGCAGGCCTCTTTTTCGTCATCATGAGGATCCCGATTGCCCGGCGGCCTGCATTTGACTATATTGGCCACATAGACCTCCTCCAGAGAAAGGTTCACCGCCGCCAGCATTTTATCCAGCAGCTGGCCCGCGGGCCCCACAAAGGGAATCCCCGTCAGATCCTCCTGCTGGCCCGGCCCTTCGCCGATGAACATAATATCCGCCGTCCGGCTGCCCTTGCCAATGACCACATTGGTACGCATCTCGCTGAGCCTGCACTTTTTGCAGCTGTAACAGGCGCCCTCCAGTATTTCCCAGCTTTTTTCCATAGACCATCACTCCAACATATACTGACGCAAAGCATTTTCCGCCAGTTCCGCAAAATTCTCTCCCGCGCCCCAGTCAAAACGGAAAATAGCGCCGTTTCCGCCGCCGCCCGCCGCCAGATGCACATGAGTCACACCGCCCACGTTATGGGCCAGCAGCGTCAATGTCACACGATTGCCCGCGCGGATATAATATTTCTCAAAAAGGCGCATGACCACCTCGCCATCTGCCGCCCGCACACAGTATTCGTCCAGACGCACCATGGAAACGCTTTGTTCCAGGGCACGTTCCGCAATATCCGCCGCTTCCCTGGGCGCAAGAGATACTTTGAAATCTTTCACTTCCAAGGTGATTCCCCCTTTTCCTGATCCTTACTTGATGTCCTCTCCCCGGAAGCCCATGGGCAGCAGCGACCGCAGAGGCGTTTCCAGTTCGCCCTCGTCCTTGCTCCAAAGAACCACACTGCCCTCCGGCATAAACTCATAAAGCACCTGCCGGCAAATGCCGCAGGGCGCCGCGTATTCTCCGCTGCTAGCTACAATGGCGATCTTCTCAAACTCCCGGACGCCTTCGGAAACAGCTTTGGTCACTGCCGTCCGCTCGGCGCAGATAGTCGCCCCAAAGGAGGCGTTTTCCACATTGCAGCCCAAAAATACACGGCCATCCTTAGCCAGCAGGGCCGCGCCCACCTGAAAACGGGAATAGGGTGCATAGGCCCGCTGCATCACTTCCTTCGCCATAGCGATCAATTCTTTATTCTCCATAAAAACACTTCCTTTCCCTCAGACTCTGGGGATACCCGCCAATTCCAATATTTCCTTTTGTTTGGCGAACATTTCTTTTTCCTCTTCCGGCGTCATATGATCATAGCCCAGAAGATGGAGCATACTGTGGGCCGTCAGGAAGGCGATCTCCCGTTTCAGGGAATGGCCGTATTCCTCCGCCTGCTCTCTGGCCCGCTCCAAAGAAATGATAATGTCACCCAGCACCACTTCGCCGTCCTCGTTGCGTTCCATCCGTTCTCCTTCCGCAAAGGTCAGCTGAGGGAAGCTGAGCACATCCGTAGGCCGGTCGATGCCCCGGAACTGTTTGTTGATCTGATGGATCTCCGCGTTATCCACAATGGACACGCTGATCTCACACTCCTCCGGGAAGGCCTCATAGCGCAGGCTGTCGGCGGCGATCTTTTCTATGACGCCTTCCAGCTCCGCCGGAAAACCCTCCGTCCGTATATCAATGAGTACCGTCATGTTCTGCCGCGTCCTCCTTTTCTTCCTTCTCCGGCTCTTTTTTCTGAGCCGCCTGAATGTCTTTTTTGTCCGGGTATGCCACCCGTTCGTGGTACATCCCATGGAACACCTTCAAAAAGGCCAGCCGGATGGTCTCCAGCTCGTCAATGGCCAGACCGCTGTGGTTGAGCTGGCCATCGTCCAGCTTGTCCTTCATGAGGCCGCGGATGGCGTCTCCCGCTTCCTCCAGGGTCTTGCCGCTGCCCAGCATGGAGCGCACCGCCGCCTCCACCGTATCCGCCAGCATGACCACGGCGGATTCTCTGCTGGAAGGGATGCGCCCCTGATAACGGTAGTCCTCTTCCTTCACATTTTCCGCGCCATAGAGTTTCAGCGCCTTAAAATAGAAAAACTTTACCAGAGAATTTCCATGGTGCTCCTCTATCATATCCCGGACAATGGGCGGAATCTTATATTTTTCCGCTAACTCCAGCCCGCCTTTGGTATGGCCTGTTATGATCTTGGCGCTCTGCTCCGGCGGCAGTTCGTCATGGGGATTGGTCCCCGTCTGGTTCTCGCCGAAATACATAGGGTAGCGCAGCTTGCCCACATCATGGTAATAAGCTCCTGCCCGGGCCAGCGCCGTATTTCCGCCGATCTCATAGACCGCCGTTTCCGCCAGGTTGGCCACGATCAAGCTATGGTGGTAAGTGCCCGGCGCTTCGATGAGAAGCCGCCGAAGCAGTTCATTATTGGGGTTCGTCAGCTCCATCAGCCGCAAAGGCGTATTGGCCTCAAACATATTTTCCCAGAAAGGCAGGCTGCCTACGGCAATGATAATGGAAACCAAACCGATGACCGCGCCCACGCCGCTGTGAAGCAGCAGCTCCACGGAATATCCTTCTCCAAAGAAAAGCCCCAAGGAGAACGATGTAAAGAAATTCACCGCCGCCATGCCCAGAGCCGCCGGGATCAAATGGCTGCGTTTTTCCGTTTTCTGTATAAACAGCGCGGCAAAGGTTCCGCTGATGAGGGCATACATCAAAAACTGCACGTCCCCGTTAAAAATAAAGCATCCCACAATACAGAACAGGGCATTGAACCACAAGGCCAGCCGCCGGCCTACCAGGAGGCTGACCAGCATGGCGAACAGCCCCGCCGGCACCACCGTAAACATCGTCAGCGTTGCCATGACTCGGATCAGCAGCACCATAATCACATACATGGTAAAGAGCATTTTGGCCTCGTTGTGCTTTAAGACCACGGTTTTTCCCCGGCCCCACCGGAAGAAAAGATAAAAGGCCAGAAATACCATACCCGTCAGAATCAGTGTTCCCAGAAGAGGCGCCAGACTTCCCTGAATGTCTCCGCTGCGCACCAGATTCAGCGCCACCAGCCGGTCATAGATTTCCGGCGTAATAATCTCGCCCTCGTCTACGATCTTCTGGTTCTTGCGGATCTGCACATCGGCTACCTCCGCCCGTTTCTGCTCTCTGGCGATTTCCATGGCTTCCTCATCCAGCACAACATTGGGCTCCGCGGCCGCCGCCAGAATCACTGCCGCCATTCCCTTCAGTTCCTTGTTCCACTGGGACTGAACCGTCATTTCCTGTAAATTTTCCTTGGCTGTTTCCAGGGTGTCCGCCGTAATGCCCTCGTCATAGGCACTCTGCAAAAAAGCGGCACAATCAGCGGCAAAATCCGCCCGCTGCCGTTCCGACAGTGTCTCATAGGCTTTCAGCTGTGCCCCGGTCAGTACCACCGGCAGGTTTAAAGAGGCCTCGCTTACGGCAGCGGCAAAGCTGTCGCCTTCCTCCAGTCCGTCCAGCACTTCGTCCAGTTCTACAAACAGCTCTTTCACCGCCGCCACACTGTTGGCCGCTACGGTACTGTCCGTTTTATAGATGG
The DNA here is from genome assembly GCA_944381385.1 of uncultured Anaerotignum sp. Classification (GTDB taxonomy): domain Bacteria; phylum Bacillota; class Clostridia; order Lachnospirales; family Anaerotignaceae; genus Anaerotignum. The sequence goes on from CALWKZ010000042.1 coordinate 6,326, forward strand.
GCCCTACGCTGTCGGCAGCCGCTTCCCGCAGCTTCTCCGTTGCCGCCGTATCTACGGCGTCTTCCAGCGCCACATACCGCTTTGTGGCAACCGAGCCCACCTGCACCGTTTCCTTCTGTTCTATGGAACTGGTGGAAATACAGACCACTGTCAGCAAAAAGGCCAGAAAAAACATGAGGATTCTCTTTGCCTTTTCCTTGGACATCCTGCCTTTATCTGAAACGCTTCTCTTTCTTTCCATCGGCTTCACTCCGCTTTCTGTTCTCAAACTTTTCGTATGCCAGAATGATCTTCTGCACCAGTGGATGGCGCACCACGTCTTTATTGGTCAGCGTAATCAGGCCAATGCCCTCGATGCCGCTCAGAATCTTGGTCGCCTCCAGAAGCCCCGAGCGTTTTCCCTCCGTCAGGTCGATCTGGGTGATATCCCCGGTGATGACCGCCTTGGAACCGTAGCCGATACGGGTCAGGAACATTTTCATCTGCTCCGGCGTGGTATTCTGGGCCTCATCCAGTACGATAAAGGCATTGTCCAGGGTACGTCCCCGCATATAGGCCAGGGGCGCCACTTCGATGAGACCCTTTTCCATGTTTTTCAGGAAAGTCTCCGCCCCCATGATCTCATAAAGGGCGTCATACAAAGGCCGCAGATACGGGTCTACCTTCTGCTGCAGGTCCCCGGGCAGAAAGCCCAGCTTTTCCCCGGCCTCAATGGCGGGACGGGTCAGTATGATCCGGTTGACCTCGTTGTTTTTGAACGCCGTAATGGCCATGGCCATCGCCAGATAGGTCTTGCCGGTGCCCGCCGGGCCAATGCCGAAGACCACCGTGTTTTCCCGGATCAGGTCCGTATATTTCTTCTGGCCCAATGTTTTGGGCTTCAAAGGTCTGCCGTTGGCGGTAACGCAGATCAGATCGTCATAGACCTTTTCCAGTTCCCGCAGGTCGCTTTCCGCCGCGGAGGAAATAAAGTATTCCAGATTCTGCTCCGTAATCTCCTCTCCCCGGCGAACCAGCGCCGCCAAAGACTGAAGCACGTTGCAGGCTGCCTGAACCTCCCGTTCCTCCCCGGTTACTTTCACATCATCGCCCCTGTTGACGATCTGCACACCGCAGCGTTTTTCTATTTTCCGTATATTTGTGTCAAACTGTCCGAATACCGGCAGTATGATCTCATTCTCCAACTGTAATGTTTTCTCCGTCCGGCTCATTTCCGGCGTCAACCCCTTTCTCTCTGGTCTGCCCGATCTCCTCCGTCATCTCCGCCGTTGCCGTGGCTCTGACGCAATCCGCGTAGACCTCGTATCGTATTTTCATATCTTCCAAAACGCCCTCTCCCCGCAGATAGTCCTCTGCCTTCTGCCGCAGAGCCGTTTCCAATTCCGCTTTCGCTTCTTCCGCCGTCCGGCTTTTTTCCTCCTCCGTATAATACCGCAGGCGTACCTGCTGCCAGCCCAAAGGAAATTCCGCGTCCCCCATGGATAAATACTTCCGGGAAATCAGCTCCCGGTCACAGTTCTCCTCCGCCGCCGGCTGGAACAGATTGATGGCCGTATCCTTCCATAACAGGGCATGATCCGTCTCTTCCTCGCCGGTATACACCTTTTCCACATAGGTCAAAGGAAGCTCCTGGCTCCATTCCATCCATGTTTTGGCCGTCACACGACCCGATGCCGCCGTCTGAGCGTCGTAAAGGGCTTCGCCTTCCGTTCCGCCCGTGACCTGGGAAGAGATCAGCACCTGTCCCTCTGTCACCACGTCCCCCGGCTTTACCAAAGGCGTGCCGCGTTCCGCCGATATGGACAGAACCACTCCGTCCTTTGCCGCCACAATATCGCAGGGGATTTCCTTATCCACGATCTCCGGCGCCTCAATGGTCTCCGCCAGCCGCACCGTTGCCTTTGTGCCGTCCAGACGGATACTGACCCAGGAAAGGTCGTGAAATTCCGCCAAAAGCTCCTCCGTCATTGCATCCATATCCAGACTGTTCTTCCATGCGCCGGGGTACAGTCCCATCCGGGCGCAGGCGGTACGAAGGCTTTCCTCCTCCAGCCGTTCATTGCCCTGGATCTCCAGCGTCCAGACAAAGCAGGACAGCAGATACAGTACCGCCGCAAAAACGACGGCCCCTATCCACAGCGCTTCTCTCCTGCGGAACCGCCGGTACCTGGCCGGCAGACCGCCTCGGGCCAGCACCTCCAGAGTGCATCCAGTTTTGGCGGCGCAGTACTCCGCTTCCCGCAGGCCCGCCAGGGATGTTTTCATCCGCAGGCCCGTGCCGCTGCTGTCCACATCCCAGAAATACACATTCCGGTAAGAGGCCATATTCAAAAACCGTTCCATGGAAAAACCGGACACCCTTATCATAACATATCCGCTGAAATAATACCATAATGCAGGAAACAAAAACCTCACCCCGTCAACGCAAAAATTCCAATTTCTCCAGCTGTCCGCCGATCACGATGCACTCCGACGACAGCCGCTTCAGCCGCAGGCCCTCGCCGCTGACGCAAAGGCTGCCCGCCTTCGTGGCAACACGGATTTTTTCCTCGCCATATTCCATCAGACCCTTGTGGTTCTCTATGGTCATTTCCTCCCTGCCCGTCATGGAGATCAGGGGCAGATCCAGCACCACTTCCCGGGGCAAATCCAGTTTTTCCGCCGCCTGTCTGCCTAGTCCCATGTTCCAAGCCCCCTTTTTTCGTCTCTTTTATCCTATGCCCCCGGCATCCGCTTCATGCCCCGCGCCTGTTTTCCCCCACAAAAAAAGCAGAGCTTCTTTTGTATAAGAAACTCTGCTCTGTTTTTTTGTTTCAGGACAGCAGTGCTCTGTCGTTGGCAAATTCACTGCCGCTGGCCGCGGAGAACTGATGCAGAAGATCGTCTACGGTCAGTTTCTGCTTTTCTTCCCCGCGAATATCCAGAATGATCTCGCCGTTGTTCATCATAATCAGACGGTTGCCATGGGCAATGGCGTCCTTCATGTTATGGGTAACCATCAAAGCTGTCAGGTGATTTTCCGCAATGATGCGGTCGGAAATTTCCAGTACCTTCGCCGCCGTTTTGGGGTCCAGGGCCGCCGTATGCTCATCCAGCAGCAGCACTTTAGGCTTTTTCAGCGTAGCCATCAAAAGTGTCAGCGCCTGCCGCTGGCCGCCGGACAGCAGGCCCACCTTGGAACGCAGCCGATCCTCCAGCCCCAGGCCCAAGGTCTTGAGCAGTTCCCGGTATTCCTCCCGTTCCTTGGCCCGGATGCCCCAGCCCAAACCACGGGTCTTGCCCCGACGGTAAGCCACCGCCAGATTTTCCTCGATCTCCATATCCGCCGCTGTCCCCATCATAGGGTCCTGGAACACACGGCCCAGGTACGCGGCACGCTTGTAGTCCGGCAGTTTTGTCACATCCTGCCCGTCAATCAGAACCTGGCCCTCATCCAAAGGCCATGTACCGGCAATGGCGTTCATCATCGTGGATTTGCCGGCGCCGTTGCCGCCGATGACTGTTACAAAATCGCCTTCCTCCAGCTTCAGGCTCAGGCCATTGAGGGCGCGTTTTTCATTGATGGTATTGGCGTTAAATGTTTTATATACGTTTTTCAGCTCCAGCATACCTTACGCCTCCTTTCTCACACGGCGTACCGCGCGTTTTCCCTTCAGATAAGGGATCGCCAGGAACAGCGCAACAATCAGCGCGCTGATGAGCTTCAGGTCTGTGGTTTCCAGACCCAGCCACAGTACCACGGCAATGACTACAAAGTACAGGATAGCGCCGAACACTACCCCCATCAGACGCAGGGCGAAGTTATTGAACAGCTTGCCGAAGAGCACGCCGCCAATGATAACTGCTGCCAGGCCGATAACGATGGCGCCGCGGCCCATATTTACGTCAGCATTGCCCTGATACTGGGCGTACAAGCCACCGGCCAGACCTACCAGCGCATTGGAAATGACCAGACCGATCACCTTCATGATATTGGTATTGATGCCCTGTGCCCGGGACATATTGGCGTTGTTGCCGGTAGCGCGGATGGCACGGCCCACTTCCGTACCGAAGAACCAGTACAGCACCGCGATGGTAGCCGCCACAAAGATCACAGAAACCAGAATGGCATGAGGAATCTCACGCAGGCTCAGCAGCAGATCGTACTGATTGACATTGATCGCCTTATTGGAGGCGCCCATGATTCGCATATTCACGGAATACAGCCCCAGCTGGGTCAAAATACCGGACAGTATGGCCGGAATGCCAAAAACCGTATGGAACAGACCCGTCACCAGACCTGCCAAAGCCCCCGCCAGTGTAGCGCACAGCAGCGCCAGATAAGGGTTCATGCCGCCCAGCATCAAAACAACGGCTACGGCGCCGCCGGTGCCAATACTGCCGTCTACGCTCAGATCGGCGTAATCCAGCAGCTTATACGTAATGTACACGCCAATGGCCATGATCCCCCAGATCAGCCCCTGTGCCACAGAGCCCGGCAAGGCCCTGATTAAATCCATAATTTCCACAATAAGTGCCTCCTCCCCTTTTATACGGAAAAAACAACGGCACTGGACCATGCCGCTGTCTTTTCCTGCTTATTCTTACATCATCATTACAAAAGAATGGTATTTACTCACCGATCGCTGTCATTCCTTCGGGAATGGTCCAGTTCAGTTCCGCAGCGATTTCTGCGTTGTATTTCGGCGTAATGTTTTCGGAAACATATTCGATGGGCATGGTCGCGGGATCAGCGCCGTTTACCAGAATCTCATATGCCATTTCGCCGGCCTTGCAGCCCAGTTCGTAGTAGCTGATGCTCAGTGTTGCCAAACCGCCTACGCCGCACATATTTTCCTCACCGCAGATTACAGGGATGCCTGCGGGAACGGTTACGTTTTTGATGATTTCCATGTTGTTTGCCATAGTGTTGTCTGTAGGGATGTATACAGCGTCACAATCGGTAATGGCGTTTGTGATGACAGCCTGGATCTCATTGGAGTCAGCCGCTGTAAATTCTTCCCAAGCGATGCCTGCCGCATCCAGCTCTGCCTGTGCCAGTTCAGACTGGAACAAGGAGTTGGGTTCCGCACTGCAGTATACAATCGCTACTTTCTGTACATCGGGCACCAGTTCCTGCAGCAGAGCGATCTGCTGGTCTACGGGTGCCAGGTCGGATGCGCCTGTTACGTTATAGCCGGGCGCGTCATTGGACTCAATAACGCCTGCGGTCACATAGTCTGTTACGGATGTACCAACGATAGGGATATCGCCTGTTGCCGCTGCCGCTGCCTGCAAAGCTGTGGTCGCGTTAGCCATAATCAGGTCTACGCCGTTGGATACGAATTTTGTCGCGATCGTTGCACAGTTTGCCTGCTCATTCTGCGCGTTCTGGTAGTCAAATTCCACCTGATCGCCCAGTTTTTCCGTCAATGTATCCTGGAAGCCTCTGGTAGCTTCGTCCAAAGCGGCATGCTCCAGCTGCTGGATAATGCCTACTTTGTAAACAGTGCCTTCGCCGGCGTCAGCAGCATCGCCTTCTGTACTGTCTGTGCTGCCGCCGCAGCCTGCCATTGCAAATACCATGGCCGCCATAGTCGCAGCAGCCAGAATACGCATCCATTTTTTCTTCATACTCATACACTCTCCCTTACGCTCTAATTGCTTTCATACATGCACGCGGTTATGCTGTGCTCTGTTAAAGTACATTATAGACCTCATTTGAAAAAAGTCAAGCGAAAATACCGTTCTTTTCCAAAAAATATCGTGCATGAAAAACCCCTGAAAAAACGTTAAGACCGTCTTTCGACGGTCTTATGTTCAGATCTTATTTTATTTGCCCTGGAGCATTTTCTTTACAAAACCGCCAACAATCTTGTTGTCTGCGCGGCCTTTTACTTTCGGCGTTACAACGGCCATGACCTTGCCCATATCCTTGATGGTAGCTGCGCCGGTCTCAGCAATAGCGTCAGCAACAATGGTCTGGATCTCGTCCTCGCTCAGCTGCTCTGGAAGGTAACTCAATAAAATATCGATTTCCTTGTTCAGTTTTTCGATGAGATCCTGTCTGCCGCTTTTTTCAAATTCGGGCAGAGAATCACGGCGGCTTTTCAGCTGTTTGGAGATCACGTCGATCACGCCTTCATCGTCCAACTCTATTTTGTTGTCTTTTTCAATCTGCAGAATACCGGAACGAATCAGCTGCACAGTATCCTTCCGTACAGTGTCTTTTTCCTTCATCGCAGTTTTCAGGTCAGCGAAGAGCTGTTCTTTTAATGACATATTCCATCATCCCTTTTTTGCCGGTCAAAATTATTTGAATTTACGTTTTCTAGCGGCTTCGGATTTCTTTTTGCGTTTTACGCTGGGTTTGTCATAATGCTCTCTTTTGCGTACTTCGCCCATGATGCCGTCTCTGGCGCATGTTCTTTTGAAACGACGCAGTGCGCTGTCTAAGGATTCATTTTCTTTAACTTTTACCTCTGACATGAATTTCCCTCCCTCCCAGATGCGAGATTCGTGCACGGGAAAGACTCCAAACTGCCTTTTTTACCGTACATTTTAGAATTATACACAAAAACAGCCGTTCCGTCAACCAAAAAACGGCGCATTCCAGAGAAAAAATTCACCGTCAGAGAAAATCCGCCCGTCTCCAGAAGAAGCCCCGCCGGGGAAAAACCCTGTTTTCCAACATTTTTCTGCCGCAAAAAGGGCCGGAAACAAAAGTTCCCGACCGCTCTTTCCGATCTGATCTATTTACTTTTTCTGTTCTGCCGTTTCCTCGCCGTCGGCTTCTCTCTCAAAGACTACCATGGCCAGCGGAGGCAGCTTGATGCGGATGCTGTTCTGGTATCTGTTCCAGGGCATCTTCTCGCTGACAGCAGGCTTTTCATTGACTACGCCGCTGCCGCCGTACTGAGTCTCATCGCTGTTGAAGACTTCCCGATAGGCCCCCCGGAAGGGTACGCCCACCCTAAAATCCATATAGGTCTCCGGCGTGAAATTGCAGACGAAATACAGCTCCTTCTTCTCGCTGCGGCGGATAAAGGAAACCACGGAGGATTCCGCGTCGTCGCATTCGATCCAGGTAAAGCCTCTGGGATCATAGTCCATCTCCCAGAACGCGCTTTCCGACAGATAGAAATGGTTCAGGGCCTTCATATATCCCTGCATCTGCTGGTGATCCTTATACTGCAGCAGGTGCCAGTCCAGACTTCTGGCCTCGCTCCACTCGTTGAACTGGGCAAACTCCCCGCCCATAAACAGCAGCTTCTTGCCGGGATGGCCGTACATGAAGCCGTAGGCCAGACGCAGATTGGCGTATTTCTGCCACAGGTCCCCGGGCATCTTGCCGATCATGGCGCTCTTTTCGTGGACAACCTCATCATGGGACAGCACCAGCACGAAGTTCTCCGAATAATTGTACGCCATGCCGAAGGTCAGATTGTTGTGGTGATATTTTCTGTAAATGGGATCTTTTTTGATATAGAACAAAAAGTCGTTCATCCATCCCATGTTCCATTTCATGGTAAAGCCCAAGCCATGCTCTCTGGGGCTTTTGGTCACGCCCTCCCAGGAGGTGGATTCCTCAGCGATCATCATGGCGCCGGGAACACGTTTGGCAATAATGGAATTCATATGCTTGATAAACTCCACCGCCTCCAGGTTTTCTCTGCCGCCGTACTCATTGGCCGCCCATTCGCCGTCATTCTTGCAGAAATCCAGATACAGCATGGAGGCCACGGCGTCTACCCTGAGGCCGTCGATATGGTACTCATCCAGCCAGAAAATGGCGTTGGCGATGAGGAAGTTGCTGACTTCCTTTCTGCCGTAATTGAAGATATAAGTGCCCCACTGCAAATGTTCGCCCCGTCTGGGGTCCTGATGCTCATAAAGGGCTGTGCCGTCAAAGCGTCCCAAGCCGAAATCATCCTTGGGGAAATGGGCGGGCACCCAGTCCAGAATGACGCCAATGCCGTTCTGATGGCAGGTATCAATAAATTCCTTGAACATAGCGGGGGTGCCGTAGCGGCTGGTGGGGGAGAAGTACCCCGTCACCTGATAGCCCCAGCTGCCGTCAAAGGGATGCTCTTCCACAGGAAGCAGCTCGATATGGCTGAAGCCCATTTCCTTCACATAAGGCACCAGACGTTCCGCCAGCTCCGTATAGGTCAGGAACCGGTCGCCTTCCTCCGGCACACGCATCCAGCTGCCCAGATGCACCTCGTAGATATTCATGGGCGCCGTATACACATTCGCTTTCTTTCTCGCCGTCATCCACCGGCGGTCCTTCCATTTGTACCGCCCGATAGGGAAAATCACAGAGGCCGTCTCCGGGCGCAGCTGAGAATAGAACGCATAGGGGTCGGACTTGTCCACCTGTCTGCCCGTCGACTGCACGATATGGAACTTATACTGATCCATGGCCGCCAGTCCGGGGATAAACAATTCCCAAATGCCGGACAGCCCCAGCTGGCGCATGGGGTGCCGTCTGGTATCCCAGCCGTTGAAATTGCCAATGACGCTGACGCTTTTGGCGTTGGGCGCCCATACGGCGAAGGAAACGCCCTTGGCCCCCTCAAAGGTAATCATGTGGGCGCCCATTTTTTCATAAATATTGTAATGGGTCCCTGCGCCGAACAGATATCTGTCATATTCCGTAATGGTCGGGGAAAAAGCATAGGGGTCGTATGTATTCCAGCTGTGATCCTGATAGTCGGTGCATTCCAGTTTGTACCGGAACCATTCCGCCCTGTCCGGGATCAGCACTTCAAAAAAGCCGTCCTCATGGATGCGCTCCATAGGATATTTAAAGCGCCGGGACGCCGCGTCCACCACTGTAATGGTCTTTGCGCCGGGAATAAAGGCGCGGACTGCCACCATCTTTTTCCCATCCTCTTCCAGCTCATGCATACCCAATACCGTATGAGGGTCCGGGTGCTCCCCGTTTATAATGCGAAACACTTCGTTTAATTGTTTGATCGTAATCATCCTCTCATCCCCTTCCATCCTTATACGGAGATTATTTTCTCTATTATATACCACTTTTGTACAGATTTCCAATCAAAATAGAAAAACTTGCCCCCAAAATCATGACAATTTTTTCCACATGTCTATTTTCCGTCAAATTCGTTGTCAATCCCCCGGAAAAAAGTTATACTGTAAGAAAAAGGCCATGTTTTTCCAAAAAAACGGCCTTTTGTGATTTTTGTCATAGAATCGTTCGTACAAAAGGGAGGGAATCTTTATGAAACTCATGTTTTTAGGCGCTGACCATGAGGTCACCGGCAGCTGCCACTATATCGAAGCCTGCGGCAAAAGCATCCTCTTGGACTGCGGTATGGAGCAGGGACGGGACACCTACGAGAACCAGGAGATCCCCGTTTCCGCCGCCGATGTGGATTACATCTTTCTTTCCCATGCCCATATCGACCATTCTGGCCTGATCCCCCTGCTGTACAAAAACGGGTTTGCCGGAAAGATCTACGCCACAGACGCCACCTGCGACCTGTGCCGCATCATGCTGCTGGACAGTGCCCATATCCAGGAATTTGAGGCCCAGTGGCGGAACCGGAAAGCAAAGCGTGCCGGCACGCCTCCCTTCGAGCCTTTATATACCACCGAGGAAGCCACAGCAGTCATGGAGCATTTCGTCCCCTGCGATTACATGGAAATGGTGGAGGTAGACGAGGGTATCCGCCTGCGCTTTACGGACGTGGGCCATCTTCTGGGTTCCTCCAGTATGGAGATCTGGCTGACGGAAAACGGCGTCACCAAAAAAATCGTATTCTCCGGGGACATCGGCAACACCAACCAGCCCATCATCCATGACCCCCGGTATACGGCGGAGGCGGACTACGTCATCATGGAAAGCACCTACGGCGACCGGTTCCACGGCAGCCATCCGGACTATGTCAGCGAATTGGCCCGGGAGATCCAGGAAACTCTGGACGCCGGCGGGAACCTGATCATCCCCTCCTTCGCCGTGGGCCGTACCCAGGAAATGCTGTATTTCATCCGAGAGATCAAGGAAAAGGGTCTGGTCAAAAACCACGCCAACTTCCCCGTTTATGTAGACAGCCCTCTGGCCATCGAGGCTACCAAAATATTCATGGAAAACCGTATAGACTGCTTTGACACAGAAGCCATGGCGCTGGTAAAAGCAGGCATTAACCCGCTGGAATTTCCCGGACTGCATCTGGCGGTCACCGCCGAGGACTCCACCGCCATCAACTTTGACCGGACGCCCAAGGTCATCATTTCCGCGTCGGGCATGTGCGAAGCGGGCCGTATCCGTCACCACTTGAAACACAATCTGTGGCGGCCGGAATGCACCATCCTCTTTGTAGGCTACCAGGCCATCGGCACCTTGGGTCGGAATATCGTAGAAGGCGCCCCGGAGGTGCGGCTCTTCGGCGAGACCATCGAGGTCAACGCCAGAATCCGCCAGCTGGCCGGCGTCAGCGGCCATGCCGACAAAAAAGGCCTCTTGAACTGGATCCATCATTTTACGGAAAAGCCCCAGAAAGTTTTTGTGGTCCATGGGGAGGATCAGGTCTGTGAGGACTTCCGCAAATGCCTGGCGGAGGAATACGGTTTTCGGGCCGACGCGCCATACAGCGGCGCCTGCTATGATCTGGCCAGCGGCGCACTTATTTCCGCCGGGGTCAAAATCCCCGTCATTCCCAAAGCGTATCCCCACGCCAAAGCAGCCTCCGAAGGCGGCAAACGGGCTATGTATCTTTCCGCCCAGCTGGATGAGGCAGGCAAACGCCTCCTGCGCATCATCGGCCAGAACAAAGGCGGCGCCAACCGGGATATGGAAAAGCTCCTCAAGCAGATCAACGCTCTCTGCGACAAGCTGGAAAGCTGATATTTTCGTACATCATAGAGGGACGGACCCGCAATAGCCGACTTCATAAAAACAATTCCGACGAAAAAACGCTGGAATCCTTATCACACAAAGGATTCCAGCGATATTTGTTTTCTTATGAAGGCGCCGCAAAAACAGGCTCCGTCCTCTTTTTTATTCTCCCGCCACAGACATTTCTCTCACCCGCACAGAGGGAGAGCCTGTGCCGTTTCCGGCGAAATACAGGTCGCTGCCCACTTCCAAAATATTTTCCAAAAGCTCGTAAAAATTCCCGGCCACAGTGATCTGCTCCACCGGGCGGCTCTGTTTTCCCTTTTCCACCAGAAATCCCTCCGCCGAAAGGGAGAAATCCCCGGAGACCGTATTGGCTCCGGCATGAAGTCCGGTGATATCCGTAATGAGCAGGCCGCTGCCCAGCTCCGCCAGCAGTTCTTCCCGGCTCCGTTTTCCCGGCTCCAGATAAAAATTGGTCACTGCCGTTTTCACCGGTGAGGTCAGTCCCGCCTTAAAGCCATTGCCCGTAGAAGGGATGCCGTCCTTTTCCGCCGATTTCAGGTTATACAGGAATGTTTTCAATACGCCCTTTTCTATGACCGACTTATTCCGGCAGGGCACGCCCTCGCTGTCAAAGGGGGCATACACATAGCCCGTCTCCAGCAGCGGATCGTCCCGCAGGCTCACGCAGTCCGCCGCGATCTTTTCGTCTTTTTTGCCTTCCAGCAGAGAAAATCCCTTCTGCACCGTCTCGCCGTAAAACACCGGCGCGAATACCCGCAGGAAGGACGCCATGACCCTGCCCTCCAGCACCACGCCATACCGTCCGCTGGCCATGCCGCCGGCCCCTAAATGGGACGCGGCCATCTGCGCGGCCTGCTTTCCCGTCGCGGCGGGATCGAAGCTGTGCCAGTCCTGCCCTTTCCAGAAATGGGCTCCTGTCTTGACCTCGTCCCCCGCCTTGGCAATGGCGCAGACATAGGCCGTCACCATGTTCCGGCGGCAGCACACATCCAGTCCCAGACTGTTTTGGATGGCCGTCTCCGTCCAGTCCGTTCCCAGCACGCAGTAATCCATGGACACCACCTGATCGGCTCCCTGCAAGGCCGCCGCTTCCATGCGCTTGGCCGCCTGTACCTTTTCCTCCGCCGTCAGCTGCTCCAGATGGGGATTGATCTTTTCCCAGCAGCCGCCGGCCTCTTCCGGCGCGTATAGCCGTTCCCGCTCTGATTCCGGCAGCAAAACGGCATTTTCCTTGGCGGATCTCACCAGATAAGAAATATCCTCTTCCTCCATCCGCTCCGTATAGGCGTAGCCTGTCCGCCCTGCGAAGGTTCCTCGAAAGGCCACCCCCCGCAGCCCGCTGTTTTCATAATCGGAAATTTCCCCCTCCAGCACCATGACCTCAAAATGGCGGTTCTCCCGGTAGTAGGCCTCACAGTCGGAAAAGCCTTCCGCCAAAGCCAGGCCGATGAGCTTTTTTTGAAATTCACTTCTTTCCATCTCTGTCTGTTACCCCCTTCCGCCTACGGTCATTTCACTGACACGGATCATGGGCTGCCCCACATCTGTGGGGATGGAGCCGCTGATGCTGCCGCACATGCCCTGGGCCCGTTTCAGGTTATTCCCTACCATATCTATTTTCCAAAGGGTCTCTGCGCCCTTGCCGATGAGGGTTGCCCCCCGCACCGGCTCGCAGATCTGCCCGTTTCGGATCATATAGGCCTCCAGCACGGCGAAGTTAAAGGCCCCCGTAGCCGGGTCCACACTGCCGCCGCCCATCTGCTTGGCATAAAGCCCCAGCCGGGTAGCGCCGATGATCTCCTCCGGCGTACTGGTCCCCGGCGCCAGAAAGGTATTGGTCATACGGCTGGTGGGCGCGAAACGGTAATTCTCCCGTCTGGCGGAGCCCGTCGGCTCCATGCCCATTTTCCTGCCGTTCATTTTGTCGATGAGATAGCTTTTTAAGACACCGTTTTCAATAAGTACGTTCCGTCTGGTGGGCGTGCCCTCGTCATCCATATTGGCGGAGCCCCAGCCATTGGGGATGGTGCCATCGTCAATGGCCGTCACCAGAGGGGAGGCAATCTCCTGGCCCAGTTTTCCCGCAAAAACAGAGGCGTTTCTGGCCACCGCTGTCGCCTCCAGCCCATGGCCGCAGGCCTCATGGAAGATGACGCCGCCAAAGCCGTTATCGATGACCACCGGCATCCGTCCCGCCGGGCAGGGCTTGGCCGAAAGCATGGTCACAGCCGTTTTGGCCGCCTTTCTGGCTTCCTCCTCCACGTCGATCTGCCGCAGCAGCTCAAAGCCCACGGAGCCGCCGGGCCCCTGATGGCCGCTCTGCTTCTCCGAAGCGGAAGAGGCCACCGCTTCCACCGTAAAACGGCTGCGGACCCGCTGTTCCTCCGCCCAGACTCCCAGGGAATTGGCTACCAGCACATCCTTGGTCACATCCAGAAATCCGGTTCTGGTCTGGGAGATACGGCTGTCATAGGCAAAGGCCGCCGCGGACGCCGCCGCCAGATATTCCGCCTTTTTCGCCTTTTCCACACCGTTGGGATACATGGCGATGGGGTTGACGCCCCGGCAGTATTTCCGGTGCAGCTCCTGCAAAGCGTACAGCTTCGCCCCTTTTGTCGTTGCCGCCGTTTCCTTTGCCAGCCGGATCAGGTTTTCCTCCGTCGTATCGTTGGTAAAGGCATAGATGACCCGATTGCCGAAAAACAGCCGCAGTCCCGCGCCGTAATCCAGCCCGCCCAGGGCCGTTTCCACCGCGCCGTTGACCATGCCGATCTGGTTCCTTCTTGTCTCCTCCACATACAGCTCCGCGAAGTCCGCGCCCGTTTCCAGGGCCGCCGTCAATGTATTTTCCACCACAGATTTTTTCAGCATCCGGACCGTCCTCCTCTCTTTTCTAGCTCTCTTCTGTCTTTTCCAAATAAAGGGCCGCCGCCTCCAGATAATGCAGCACGCCGCCATTTTGCAGGAATATCCGGTAATCCTGCGAAAACGCCTCATAGGGAATGGATTTTCTGCCGCCTTGGGCCGCCCCGTCCCAGTATCTGCGCAGCTCCTCCACAGGAAGGAGGTAATACTCCCCCTTAGCCGTAAAGGATACCAGCAGAAAGGCCAGCCCCCGCTGCCGCCGGAAATCCTCCATAAACAGCAGCTGGTGCTCATGGATGTTCCGCAGAGGCAGGAAGTTCTGTGCCGTTTCCTTGGCGTCGAAGCAGACCGGAATCCCCTGTACCACGCCGATATAGTCCACCGTGCTTTCCTTCTCGAAATAAGCCAGGGTGATGGCGTGCTTTTCGTTGTCCACCTGCACCGGCGTAATGGGCGTAGGCACCTTCTGGAACAGGGCCAGCCCCCGTTTTCGGTAATATTCGTTTGTAAAATTGATGATCTCCTCCAGCGCGCTGCCCCGCAGCCCTCTGGAATTCCAGTAAGCCATATGGTTCTCCTTCTGCAAAAAGAGTCTTTCTCTATGTAGATATTTTTTACGCCCGCCTATGGGCTACGAAATCCTTTTGCGGGTATTATACCACACTTTTGTTTCCCCGTGAAACGATTTTTACAACTTCTGTCAACCAATTTCCTGGGCCAACTGACTGAGGAAAACAAAGCGCACACCTTCCGCCTCCAGCACCGGGATCATCTCCGCCAGCGCCGCCGCCGTCATCGTTCCGCCCTCCGGCCCCACATGGCCGATGGCTATGGCGCTGCCCCGGCTCTTGGCGATTTCCGCCGCCTTCCGGATATTCTGGCAGACCACTTCCTTCTGCTGGGTGCTGTCCAGAAAAACATCCCGCTCCAAACAGACGACACCGGCCTTTTGTGCCGTTTCCCGACCCTGGGTCTGGGCCGTCGTCACACTGTCCAGAAAAAAGCCGCCCCGGTCGGCCACTTCTTCTATGATCCAGCCCAGCCGCTCCGCGTTTTCCATTACAGCGGAGCCCATATGGTTATTGACCCCTACTGCATCGGGCAGGATCCCATAGGCCTCCGCCACCCGCGCCCGCACTTCCGCTTCCGTCATATCCAGAAAAATCCCCTTTTCTCCGACCCATTCCCGTTTCCCCTCCAGGGACTCCATAGGCAGATGAATGAGAATTTCTTTCCCCGCATCCCGTACCTTCTGGGCGTCCGCCGCCGTTTTCTCCGAGAAAGGCATCACCGCCGCCGTCCACGGGATATCCAGCGCCAATAGCTCCTCCTCTCCCTGGCCGCCGTAGCCGAAATCATCTATGACCACCGCCAGGCAGGCAGCCGCCGGCGCCGAAGCCTCCTCCGCCCGCAGATGGGCCGTCATCTGCCCTCCCGCAAAACAGCAGACAAATAACAGCAGATACCATGGATATTTTTTTCTCTTCACATTTCCTCTCTCCTTGTTCTCACCTGCCTCATATATATCCTTTTTCCCTGTCCCCTATACATACGAACCTGCCGCCAAAGCAAAAAACGGTGCCTTTGAGGCGGCTCCATAAAAAAATATCGCCGAAACCCTCCCGAAAAAGGATTCCGACGATATATCATTCCCTATTTTCTTATCTATCCGGCCATGGTATTTCCATGCTTTCACCAGCCCCGGTCCTTCCATCCCCGGAACTCATGGAAAATCAATGCCCCCGCCAACAGGAAAGCCAGCATATCCGCCGCCGGCGCCGCCCAGAGAGCGCCCATGAGCCCATACCGGGAGGAAAGCGCCAAAGACAGCGGGATCAAAAAAATCGCCTGTCTGGACAATGCCGTCAAGAGAGACTTTCCGGGCTTGCCGATGGCCTGGAAAAAGGAGGCCGTCACCTGCGGCAAGCCGTATACGAAAAATCCCATCATATAAACATGGAAGCAGAGCACCGCGAACTCCAGATACAAGGGCTCCTCCTCCACAAACAATCCCGCCAGCAGACCGCCGCCCAGCTGGAAAATACCGAACCAGACAAAGGAGATCACAAAGGAGACCGTCACAGCAACACGGAAGGTCCTGCGTACCCGCCGGTACTGCTTGGCTCCGTAATTATAGCCGTTGATGGGCTGGGTCCCCGATGCCACCCCCACAAACATAGCATGGGCCACCTGGTAAATCTTCATCATGATGCCATAGCAGGACAAAGCGATCTCACTGCCATAGATGGTCATGGCGCCGTAATTGCGCATCAGATTATTCATGACGATCTGGGTCAGAGCCGTGGCCGTCTGCATACAGCAGCTGGGGAAGCCCAGCGCCAGGATTCTGCCGCAGACAGCGCCCCGCAGGCGCATATTCTCTCTGCGGAAAGAAATATGCTCAAATTTCGGCAGGTAGGCGATACAGATGATGCCCGCCGCCATCTGCCCCAGTATGGTGGCAATGGCCGCGCCGGATACGCCCAGATCCAGCAGGAAAATAAAGATCGGGTCCAGCACCACATTCATCCCCGCGCCGAGCATCATGCTCTTCATGGCGTATTTGGGATTGCCGTCAGAACGGATGATGGCCGTAAAAGCCATATTGGACATCTGAAAGGGCAGGCCCAGGGCAAGAATCCGCAGATATACCACAGAATCCGCCAGCACTGCTTCCGACGCGCCAAAGATCCGGGCAAAGAACGTGCCCCCCAGCAGCATGGCCGCCACCAGCACAAGTGCGGACAAAAACAGCAGCGTCACACCGTTACCCAGGGTTCGCTCCGCCTCCTCCCGTTCCTTCCGGCCCAGGCAAAGGCTGATATTGGACGCCGTTCCGTCGCCTACCATCAGGGCCAGGGCCGCCGATATGGTCACCATGGGAAAGGCCGCGTTGGTGGCGGCGATGCCGGAAACCCCTGCCGCGTGGCCGATAAAGATCTGGTCTACAATATTGTACAGACAGTTGACCATCAGCGTCATTACCGTCGGCACAGAAAATTTCAGCAAAAGGCGGCTGATTTTCGCCGACCCCAGAATATTCCCCTTGTCTTCCGTCACGTCCATCCCTCCTTTTAGAAATCAGAAAAGGCGCCTTCCGGCGCCTGCTTCTTTCCTTCCAAAAACGGGCAGCCGAAAAGCCGATGATTTGCTCACCGTCATTTCTTCTCCCATCCAGACTGTCTGTCGGCTTCGTAATTGCAACGAATCAGCTTTTGGCTTGCGGGCTGTCACCGCCGGTAGAGATACTCTCGTTTCCGAAGAAATCACTGTATTCTATTATTTTTATGGTAGCATACCCATTTTTTGATGTCAAGGGCGCTCCACAGCCTTGCCGCAGTTGCCGCAGAACTTCTGGCCCTCCGCCAAAGGCGCGCCGCAGCCGCCGCAGAACTTCTCCCCGTCCACGGTCACCTCCGCCGTCGTCTCTCCCTTGACCTCTTCCACCCGTTCCGCCGCTTCTCTGGCGGCCTGTTCCGCCTCCAGACGCTTCTGCTCGGCACGCTCCGCTTTTTCCGCCTCTCTCTGGGCCTTGATGGTCTCAATCTCTATTTCCAGCTCCCGTATCCTGTCCTGGGCCGCTACGATCTTGTCGCAAATATGCATAGCTTCATCATCCAGCTTTTCCCCCATGACGAATTTCGCCCAGTAATACTTCCCCAGATCTGTCTGGTATACCTGGATATTCCCCTGCTCCATAACGATATCGCTGTTGATGCGGTTGATCTCCAGACTGTCATTGGCTTTGTCCGCCGCGGTTTTGGCGAATTCGCCCAGTTTATCCAAAAATGCCATCTGTTCTCACCTTTCCTTATATTAGGTCGTTTTTTCTTATTATATCAGGAAATCCGCCGGGAGAAAACAAATTTCCATCTGTCTAAGGCTTTTTCTCCCTTTTATCAAAAATCCATAAAATTTCTCTTTTTTCCTCCCAAATTCCTTCCGTATTTACAAAAATGCGCCTCTGTCCCCAAAGAAGTATTTACATTGGAAACGTAGCACCGTATAATGATAATACCTTAACATTTTGCGCGGAAAAACATCAGGAAATAGTTTTGTAATATCAAAGGGAGTCTGTATCATGGAGTTGTTGAAGCAAAGAATCATTAAAGACGGCACAGAGATCGGAACAGAAGTAGTAAAAGTGGATTCTTTTTTGAATCATCAGCTGGATATCGGTCTGTTTATGGCTCTGGGCAAAGAGATCTACCGCCGTTTCGGCCATCTGGGCATCAATAAAATACTGACCATCGAAGCCTCCGGCATCGGCATCGCGGCAGTCACCGCCATTTACTTCGATCTGGTGCCTGTTGTTTTCGCGAAAAAAACACAGCCCAATACCATGACGGAGGAATTTTACGGCGCGCCGGTGAAATCCTTTACGAAAGGGACCGTATCCATCGCCCGCGTCTCCAAAAAATATCTGAATAAAAATGATAAAGTATTGATTATCGACGATTTCCTTGCCCACGGCGAAGCGGCAATGGGTCTTGCCAGTCTGGTGGAACAGGCAGGCGGCACTGTCTGCGGTATCGCCGCCATCATCGAGAAGGAGTTCCAGGGCGGCAGCAAAAAGCTGCGGGACGCCGGCTATCTCGTAGATTCTTTGGCTGTCATCACGAAAGTGGAGGACGGAAAGATCTATTTCAAGGACTGATTGTCCTTTTCTTTTCCCCGGCTGTTTTCAGACGGCCCCTATCATCTCAAAAAGTACAGCAGCAAACCAGGCCTTTTGCCCGTCTTCGGCCGCCGGCGTATTCCGGCGGCTTTTTCTATCCGCTTTCCTTCTGCATAACGGTTTATATTTTTTCATCTATTTCCTCTCCATTCTTTCCTCCACTCGAAAAATCCCACTGTTTTTCTGTATTTTCTCTCCCTCTACAGCCTTCAACAAAATATACAAAAAAATGCATTCTCCTTCCCCTTATTTTTTCCATCCCATTTTTCTTTTTCCCATTGAGAAAATTCTCCGCCTTTGCTATGATGAAAACGCACGTGCCCCTTTGAGCGTCAAACCAAGAGACACATGGGAGCAGGTGCTTTTTTCATGAATCCAAAAGACCAACGAGGGGGTATTTTTTATGCTGCGTGGATTCGCAGGAGATTTGAAACAAGAGTTTAAAGGCTACAATTCCACCGTACTGGTAAAAGATCTGATGGCCGGTCTGACCGTAGCCGCCGTGGCGCTGCCGCTGGCGCTGGCCTTCGGTGTCAGCTCCGGCGCCGACGCCGCTTCCGGCCTGATCACCGCCATTATCGCCGGTATCGTCATGAGCCTTTTGGCCGGGGGATATTACCAGATCTCCGGTCCTACTGGTGCCATGGCCGCCATCCTGACTTCTCTGGTGGCAGGCTACGGACTGGACGGCGTATTTGTGGCCACACTGCTGGCAGGCATTCTGCTGCTGCTGGCGGGCATCCTCCATCTGGGCAAGCTGACCTCCTTTATTCCCGCTCCGGTCATCACCGGCTTTACCTCCGGGATCGCCGTAATCATCGCCCTGGGGCAGGTAGATAATTTCTTCGGCACCTACAGCGAAGGCCCTTCCGCTATCGCCAAGCTCATCAGCTATGGCTCTCTGGGCTTCCATCCCAATCTGACCTCTGTGGCCATCGGTCTGTTTGTGGTGCTGTTTATGGTCTTTTTCCCGAAAAAATGGAACGCTGTCGTTCCCGCGTCCCTCATCAGCATTATCCTGGCTACCGCCGTTTCCATCCTGGCGGGACTGGACGTGCCTGTGGTCGGCACCATCCCCCAGACCCTGTTCCCAGAAAACAGCCTGAAGCTGTCGGCACTGAATCCTTCCATGATGGCAGGGCTCATCACACCGGCCTTTAGTATCGCCATCCTGGGTATGATCGAAAGCCTGCTCTGCGGCGCCAGCGCCTCCCAGATGACAGGGGTACGTCTGAAAAGCAATCAGGAGCTCATCGCCCAGGGCGTCGGCAATATCCTGCTGCCCTTCTTCGGCGGTATCCCCGCCACGGCAGCCATTGCCCGTACCAGCGTTGCCATCCGTTCCGGCGCCAAAACGAGACTGACCGGCGTGTTCCACGCCATCGGCCTTTTGATCTCCATGTTTCTGCTGGCGCCTGTCATGTCCCAGATCCCCATGGCGGCTCTGGCAGGCGTTTTGATGGTCACTGCCTGGAGAATGAACGAATGGAACACCATCCTGTATATGTTCTCCCATAAATTCAAAGGCGCTATGCTGGAATTTATCGCTACCATGATCGCTACCATCGTATTCGACCTGACCATCGCCATTTTGGTGGGTGTTGTCATCGGTCTGGTGTTCCTGGTATCCCGCCTGTCCTTTATCGAGATCAACTACGAAAAGGTAGATATGTCTCGGCTCCATGTAACGGACGAGACGCTCTGCCGCCGGTATGATAATGCTATGGTGGCCTATATCACCGGCCCCATGATCTTCGCCAATACCCAGAATGTGGCGGATATCGCCCTCCATATGAACGGCTGTGATACCCTGCTATTGTCCATGCGCGGCGTATCCAATATCGACATTTCCTGCGCACAGACGCTGCGGACCCTCATCGGCCATCTGCGGATGCAGGGCATCGACGTGGCTCTCTGCGGTCTGCCCGCCCGGGCCATGGAAATGATACGCCGGACAGACCTGGATCAGTACATCGGCGAAGAAAATTTCTACTGGAGCGTAGAGCGGGCACTGCTCACCAACCGCCCCCTGCCTCCCTGCCGGGAAAATAATTGACATCCAACCTGGTTTTTTTCTGTAAAAAAAGCACACTCCTGCCACAAAACAGAGATACGCTTTTAAAACATCCTGAATTTAAGAAAACACACTCAATAAATAAGAAAGCTGGAATCCTATGTAATTTATTAAGGATTTCAGCTTTCTTGTTTTCTTAGGAAAATGCCCCGAAGGAAGCCCTCTTTTGTTTTATTTCTTCTTTTCCGCTTCCTCCGCCGCCAGCTGCCGCAGGATGCCATCCAGCTCCGGCATCCTCTGTTTCATCCGGGCGGGCTTTCCCTCCTGGGTCAGGAAACAGTGCTGGGAAAGGCCGGTACACACCACTTCCCCCGTATTCCTGTCCCGCATCTCATAGCGCAGATGCATCAGCAGACCGTTGTATTTTTCCACTGCCACGGAAATCTCTATCTGATCGGGAAACGTGGTGGTGCGGCTGTACCGGGTCTGTATGCCCACCACAGGAGACATGAGGCCCTCCGCCTCGATCTTTTCAAAGCCCCAGCCGATCTTTTCCAGAAAATCCACCCTGGCCTCCTCCATCCATCGGATATAATTGGAGTGATGGGTGATTCCCATTTTGTCTGTTTCGTAATAATGCACTTTATGCAGATATGGCTCCATTGTCTCGCCGTCCTTTCCTCTCTTTCTTCTTTCAGTAATTCGATTTTCAGCATCCCATTTCCTTTTTTCAAAAAGACCGAAAAAACAGCGAAAAACAAAAACTTTTCGTTTACTTCGACGAAAGTGGAAAAAAAACTTGCGAAAATGCCTTGTTTTCCTTTACTCTTAAATAAGGAGAGCCGTCTTTGGGAGACGGCAAAACAGGAGGGATGAAATTTTGAATGAAGTATTATTGCTCTCCGGTATCGTCATTATGGTCTGCATACTGGCCCACCGTCTGACCTTTCGTCTGGGTGTGCCGTCCCTGCTGGTCTTTTTGGTACTGGGTATGTTTTTCGGCGTCGACGGCGCCCTGCAAATCTCTTTCAGCGATTATGGCCTGTCGGAAGTAGTCTGCTCCGCCGCGCTAATTTTTATCATGTTTTACGGCGGCTTCGGCACCAACTTCCAGGAAGCCCGTTCCATCGCGGTTCCGGCTACGCTGCTGTCCACACTGGGCGTTGTGATGACTGCCGGCTTGGTAGGTGTTTTTGTCCACTATGTTCTGGGCGTAGGCTGGCTGGAAAGCCTTCTGGTAGGCTCTGTCATTTCCTCTACAGACGCGGCCTCTGTTTTCAGCATCCTTCGTTCCCGGAAGCTGAATCTGAAGCACCATACCGCCTCCATGCTGGAAATGGAATCCGGCTCCAACGACCCCATGTCCTATATGCTGACACTGCTCTTTATTTCCCTTTTGTCGGGAGAGGGGATCTCTGTGCCGGTTCTGCTTCTCAAGCAGATCCTCATTGGCGGTCTTTTCGGCCTGATATTAGGCAAAATCGTTGTCTTTGTCCTGAATCGCTGCAACTTCTATATCGCCCAGGGCAATACCATTTTCCTGTTCGCTGCGGCCCTGCTGGCCTACGCCCTTCCCAGCGCCTTTGGCGGCAATGGGTATCTGAGCGCCTATCTGTGCGGTATCCTTATGGGAAATTCCTATCTGCCCAGAAAGCGTGATCTGGTACTGATGTTCGACGTACTGACGGGCGTGGCCCAAATGATTATCTTCTTCCTGCTGGGCCTTCTGGTAACGCCGTCGGAGCTGGGCGCAGTGTTCCTGCCGTCTCTGCTCATTATGGTATTTCTGACCTTTATCGCCAGACCTGTCGCCGTGGCCGCCGTTTTGGCCCCCTTCGGCGCGCCGAAAGAGCAGATCGCCCTGGTGTCCTGGTCGGGCCTGCGGGGCGCCGCTTCTATCGTATTCGCCATCCAGGCCATGCTCCATGACGCCTCCCATCAGTTCAACCTGTTCAACCTGGTATTCTGCATCGTACTGCTGTCCATATCCTTCCAGGGCTCGCTGCTGGCGCCGCTGGCACATAAGCTGCATATGATCGACAACAGCGCCGACGTCCGCAAGACCTTCAACGACTATCAGGAGGAAAGCGATGTCACCTTTGCCAAAATCTCCATTGGAGAGAACCACCCCTGGGCAAACCTGCCTCTGCGGGACGCGCCTATGCCCCCGGAGCTGCTGGTGGTGCTGATCCTGCGAAACGGCAGCTCCCTGGTACCCAACGGCTCCACCGTGCTGCTGCCGGGAGACCTGCTGGTCATCGCCGGTCAGGAGTTTGAGGATCGGGACAATATGACATTATATGAGATTTCCATTGAAAAATCCCACAAATGGCGGGGGAAATCCCTGCGGGAACTGGAATTGCCCAAGGGCACCCTCATTGTCATGATCCAAAACAAGGCCGGCACTGTCATCCCCGACGGCAATTCCATTATTCAAGCGGAGGATACCCTGGTCATCGCCAAATTCTGACAAATACCCATCCTTATTCAAGGATGGGTATTTTTTTCATGTCCTCCCTCATCGCAATACGCCGCAAAGGATATTCCTTGACAACCCATCATAAATATTAAAAACAAATGAAAAAAGGATTCTGCCTCGCTTTTTCTCTTGACAGCAGCATTATATCGATTTAAAATCTCTGAAAACAGTCCGATTTCGGACTATTATGACTTTCTTTACAGGACGGTGTTCTATATGAATTTATTATTTTCCATTGACAGAAACTGTATGGAACTGCTGCTGAACTGCTTGCAGTCTGTTTCAGAAAACGGAGGCGCAAAAACCTACGATGCCTACATCCTCCATTCCGATTTGGGGATGGCGGAAAAAGCACATATCTGCGCCTACGCCCCCACAAATGTATCGTGCTCTTTTCTTACTGTCCCCGAGGAGATGTTTGCCGATTTCCCGGAAACGAAACGCTATCCCCGGCAGATTTACTACCGCCTTGCCGCGGCCCAGCTGCTGCCGGAAAGTCTGGATCGCATCCTGTATCTGGATGTTGATACCCTGATCATCAATGATTTGAATGAATTTTATAGCACCGATTTTGAAAACCATCTCTTTCTGGCCTGTACCCATATCCGGAAATTCCTGTCCCGGGTCAATCAGGTGCGGCTGGATTTGGAGGAAAATGTGCCTTATGTCAATACCGGCGTTTTGCTGATGCATCTGCCCCTGATGCGGAAAGATGTAAAGCTGGAGGAAATCCAGGCATATGCCGCCGACAGGAAAAACCTCCTGCTTCTGCCGGATCAGGATATCCTGACCGCCTTATACGGACATCGTGTCAAGCTGGCAGACGCCCTGAAATATAACCTGAGCGACAGGGACATTGATTTTTACAACGCCGATCCTTCCCACACCAAAATCGATCTGGACTGGGTGAAAAAGCACGGGGTCATCCTCCATTACTATGGCCGCAACAAGCCATGGAAGGAGAATTACAAAGGCATATTGGGCGTTTTTTATGAAGAAATAAACAGCCGCAGGAAAGGACAGGAAGTCCCCGCCATGAAGTCACAGCTGACCCATTTGAACCAGCAGATGAAAGAACTTATCGGCCTTTATGGAAAATCACTAAGCCGGCTGGGCATTTCGGAAAACGAGCTTTGGATCTGGTATACCCTTATGGTTCTGGAGGGAGACTTCTCCCAGCAGGATATCTGCAATTTATGGTCTCTATCCAAACAGACCGTAAATACCATCATCACCCATATGACGGCAAAGGGCCTCCTTACATTGGACAGCAGGGCCAATGGCCGGAACAGGAAAATGATCCGCCTGACGCCGGAGGGCCGTGCCTATGGCGAAAAGGCGGTGCGGCCCATTCTCGGCGCGGATCTGCGGGCCTTTGCCAAGCTGCCGCCGGAGATTCGGGACATCCTTGCCTATGGAATGGCCCAATATCTCACAGCTTTAAAAGAAGAACTCCCCCTTGAGCTGAACTCCGGCAACTGAGCCATACCAAAAGGTGTCCCTCCTGTCAGAAATGACAGAAGGGACACCTTCTTTTGCAGACCTTATCCCTGCCGAAACAAATTTTCTTTCTGCTGTACTGGTACAGTTTTTTTCTGCCTCACGAGCCTTTCCCCCAGGCGCTCCCCTTTCCGGCCACAAAAAAAGAGCCGCCTTGTCTCTTCTGACAAAGCAGCTCTCTCTTTTGTTGTTTAGAATTTTAGCTCGTCCATATCCATGGTGCCCATGGGGATATCGTTGCCGCAGGCAGGACACTGGATCGCTGTTTCCGTTTCCATGGTTTCCTCGTCCACGTCGATCTCCTCGCCGCAGTTGGGACAAATGAAGGAATAGAAGTAAACAGGTTCCTCCTCGTCCGTCTCAAAATCCATTTCCTCCAGATCCTCATCATCCAGAAATGTCTCCAGCATAAAGGCCATATCCTCCAGGATATCCATCATGCCGTGAAAGATCTTCCCTTCCTTGCTGTCGGGGTCAAATCCGCTGCCGTCGCAAAGGCCGCGCAGATATGTGATTTTCTTTTCGAAATACTCCATCCAAAGGGCCTCCTTCCCCATTCTAAAGATACAGAATCAGCCGTTTACTCTGCTCAGGTATTCGCCTGTACGTGTGTCGATCTTGATGATCTCACCCTGGTTGATGAACAGAGGCACCTGTACGGATGCGCCTGTTTCTACGATAGCGGGTTTTGTTGCGCCCTGTGCTGTGTTGCCTGCGAAGCCGGGTTCTGTTTCTGTGATCTCCAGCTCTACAAACAGAGGGGGTTCGATACCGAATACGTTGCCGTCATGGGACAGGATCTTAACTGTCTCGTTTTCTTTAACGAACTTCAGCGCATCGCCTACATCGCTTGCGTTCAGCGCGATCTGGTCGAAGGTTTCGTTGTTCATGAAGTGATACAGTTCGCCGTCTGTGTACAGGTACTGCATGTCCTGTCTGTCGATGTGTGCTTTGGACATTTTTTCTGTAGGGCGGAAGGTTTTTTCCACTACCGCGCCTGTTTTGATGTTTTTCAGTCTGGTACGAACGAAAGCCGCGCCCTTACCGGGTTTTACGTGCTGGAACTCCAGAACGCTGTATACTTCGCCTTCGTATTCCATGGTTACGCCGTTTCTAAGATCACCTGCAGAAATCATGTATATTCCTCCTCAAAATTCTGTTCTTGCGATGGTTCTCCACCGCTGTCATGAAACTTATTATATACTTCTTATTCTGAAAAATAAGCATATCCTTTTATATTCTAATGGAAAACCGCCGATTTTTCAATAAAAAATTGAGAAAAAAACGGGTTTCACCCCATTTTTTCCTTTATTTCAGCCCGTTCCGGCGGAAATAGACCTTCATGACCTGCCGCTCCAGGCCGCGTTTTACCTTTGTCACCAGCTGGTCCCGGTTGCAGATGGGCGCCGTCATGATGCTGTAGAGGCCGCCTCTGTGGCCGCACCACATATCCGTAAAGACCTGATCCCCCACCAGCGCCGCCTCGGAGGGGTCCAGTCCCAGCTTAGCCAGGGCCAGATGCATTTTTTTATAGCCGGGCTTGCCCGCCTTATATACCGCCAGCGTCTTTAAAGGGGCGTTGAACCGGCTCACCCGCTCCTTATTGTTATTGGACAGGATCACCAGCCGGAACCCCATTTCCCGCAGCTTGGCGAAATACGCAATGAGTTCCTCATCCGGGTCCGCCACGTCAAAGGGGGCAATGGTGTTGTCGATATCGAACACCAGCCCGCGGATGCCCATGGCCTGCAGCTGTTCCAGGGGCAGCTCATACACAGACGAAATATACAAATCCGGGAAAAATCTCTCCAGTATCATAAGTCCTCCTTCTTCTCCTCGCTCCACTCCATGCGCAGCAGGGCGTTTTCCTCAATATCCCCCAGCTTTTCCCCGCTGAGGTAACGGATCATGATGTCGTCGGCCTCGCCTACCACGCCGTAGGTCAGCTCGATGCGTTTCGTCCGCAGCAAGGTCCTGCCTTCTGAATGGATGTTGCAGCAGATGACGGCATTGATGCCCTGCTCCGTCAGAAATTCCGCCATGGTCCTGTTCCCCAGGGGGACCACCTCCCTGGCCTTTACCAGCTCGATCTCCACGTCATAGACCGTAAATTCCTTCGCCATATGGTACTGGCGGTACACTCTGCCGTTTTTTGTCGGAATGGCCACACGCATCCCCTTCACCGTCCTTTTTTCCTCTATCTTTGATTATTGTATCCAGCCCGCCAGCCCTTGTCAAATTTTCGGAAAAATTTTTTTGCCTATCGGCGGTTTTCGGGGTAAAATAGGAAGGAATCAGAAGGAAAAGAAAGGAGAATCATTATGGACCCCAGAATCCAACAACTTGCATATAACCTGGTACACAATTCCTGCCGCCTGCAAAAAGGCGAAAAGGTCATGATCCATCAGAACGGCATCCATCCCGCGCCGCTGGTAAAGGCCATCATCAAAGAGGTTTACAAGATCGGCGCTACGCCCTTTTTGCAGCTGATGACAAATTCTCTGGAACGGGAGCTGATGCTGGGCGCCACAAAGGAACAGATGGAGCTGATGGCGGAGGCGGACAGCCTGCTGATGAAGGAAATGGACGCCTTCATCGGTGTCAGAGGTGAGGACAATATTACGGAACAGGCCGATGTGCCCAACGAAAAGCAGAGCCTTTACGAAAAATATTATTCCTCCCCCGTACACCATGAGATCCGGGTGCCCCATACCAAATGGGTGGTGCTGCGCTATCCCACCAACGGTATGGCACAGGCGGCCCATACCAGCCTGGAGGACTTCGAGGATTTTTATTTCAATGTCTGCAATCTGGACTACACCAAGATGTCCAAAGCCATGGACAGCATCGTGGAACTGATGAACCGGACAGATAAGGTGCGGCTGGTGGCAAAGGGCACCGACCTGACCTTCTCCATCAAAGATATTCCCGCCATCAAATGCGCCGGCACCTGCAACATCCCCGACGGGGAGATTTACACGGCGCCTGTACGGGATTCCATCAACGGCGTCATCACCTATAACACACCCTCTGAATATAACAGCTTTACCTTTGAAAATGTGAAACTGACTTTCAAGGACGGGAAAATCGTGGACTGCGACGGCAACGACAA
>CALWKZ010000043.1 GCA_944381385.1 uncultured Anaerotignum sp.
GCCGTATTTTCCAGGGCCTCCGGCGTATCCGGGAACAGCGCGTACATCTCCTCCGGGCTTTTCACATAAAACTGGCCGCCCTCATAGCGCATGCGGTCCTCGTCCTGTACGGTCTTGCCCGTCTGTATGCACAAAAGCACATCATGGGGCACCGCGTCCTCTTTATAGATATAATGGCTGTCGTTGGTAGCAATCAAGGGGATGCCCGTTTCCCGGGACATTCGTTTCAGGGCCTCGTTGACGGTTTTCTGCTCCGCCATGCCGTGGTCCTGCAATTCCAGAAAGAAGTTCCCTTCTCCAAAAATATCCAAATATTCCAGCGCCGCTTCCTTGGCATGGTCGTAGGACAGGGTCAGCACATCCCTGGCCACTTCCCCCGCCAGGCAGGCGGAAGAAGCAATGATGCCTTTATGGTACTGCCGCAGCAGCTCCTTATCCACCCGAGGCTTATAATAAAATCCATCAATAAATCCATAGGAAACCAGCTTAATCAAGTTATGGTAGCCTTCCTCGTTTTCCGCCAAAAGCACCAGATGGTAATATCCGCCGCCTTTGCCCTCCTTGACCAGACGGGAGCCTGCCGCCACATAGACCTCACAGCCAAGGATCGGCTTGATGCCCGCTTCTTTGGCCGCTTTGTAAAACTCAATGGCGCCGTACATGGCGCCGTGGTCGGTGATGGCGATGCTGTCCATGCCCAGCTCCTTTACGCGCCCAACCAATTCCTTGATCTTCGCCGAACCATCCAGAAGGCTGTATTCTGTATGAACATGCAAATGGGTAAAGGGTCTGCCCACTGTCCCCGTATTCTGTTCTTCCATGAAAACCGCCTCCTTTCCCTAATTCACATCAAAGTATTATACCACACTCCGGCCCAAAGCAACACAAAAAAAGGCGTACCCCATGAAAATTTTCCATGTTTTACACCTTTTTTGACATTTTACCTTACTTTTTTATTCATAACGCAGAGCAATAACAGGGTCCGCTTTGGCGGCTTTTCTGGCGGGATAAAGGCCAAAGCCCAAACCCACCATAGCAGAGAAGGCCACAGCCACCACAATCACCTGGAGCTTCACCACCGTAGTGATGCCAAAGGCCAGACCGCCGATGGCTACAACGGAAATCCCCAAAGCCGTACCGATCATGCCGCCGGCGGCGGAGATCATGGCCGCTTCCACCAAAAACTGTA
Organism: uncultured Anaerotignum sp.; assembly: GCA_944381385.1. Lineage (GTDB taxonomy): Bacteria > Bacillota > Clostridia > Lachnospirales > Anaerotignaceae > Anaerotignum. Next base: position 1,190 of record CALWKZ010000043.1, read on the forward strand.
TCAAAATATCTCTGGTTTTGGCTCCCAGCGCCTTTCGGATGCCGATCTCCCGGGTACGCTCCGTTACGGAAACCAGCATGATATTCATGATACCGATGCCGCCCACCACCAGGGAAATGGCCGCAATAGCGCCCACTACCGCAGACAGAGACCCTAGCATACTGTCGATCATGCCCATTTCTTCCGACGCGGAGCTCATAATGATGGTTTCCCGTTCCACGTGCTTCGTTCTGGATAAAAAAGAAATAATCCGTTCCTTCATCATATCCATCTGCGAAACATCACTAATGATCATATAAAGGCTCCACATCATACTGTCCTCAGAAACCAGGATGCTCTCCGGCACATAAACCGTTTCCATACTGCCGCCCTGGAGCGCCTTCATCAGGGCGGAATCCGTATTTTGATAAACACCTACCACCAGAAATTCTTCCATATTATCATTCAGCTTCACCTCAACGGTCTGGCCCACGGCATTTTCTGTGCCAAACATATTGACCGCCGTTTCTTTCTGGAGCACCATATGGTGGCGTTTTTTCTGCACATCCCCATCATTGAGCATACGGCCATAAATAATGCTCGGATTTTTCATTGCCGTCGGGTTTTCCGCCAGCCCCGTCACATAGACGGTACTGCTTCTGCGGCCCGCCTTCAAATCCGTTCGAGTGCTCTGGTTAAATCCTACATAACTGATGCTGTCTCCCATTGCCTCCTTTAATCGGTCCGCTTCATCCTGGGTAAACAGCTCGCTCTCTCCATAGTAGTCATTTTGAGAATTGATATACACATAGGCAAGACCCAGACCCACATTTTTATACTCATTGGCCACCACGCCCCGCATAGTATCGCCCAAAGACACAATGGCGATGACGGAACTGATACCGATAATCATGCCCAGCATTGTCAGAAAGGACCGCATCTTATTGGCACGGATGGCGGATGCCGCCAGACGGATATTTTCCAATATCAGCATTCCTCCTTCACCACCCTTTCGTCCTGAATGATCTGGCCGTCCTGAAAACGGATGATACGTTTCGTGCAGGCGGCAATATCCTCCTCATGGGTAACCACAATAACGGTGGCGCCTTCTCTGTTCAGCTCCGTAAAAAACTCCATGATCTCATGGGAGGCTCTGGTGTCCAGATTCCCCGTAGGCTCATCGGCCAGGATAATGGCGGGACTGTTGGCCAGTGCTCTGGCGATGGCGACCCGCTGCTTCTGCCCGCCGGAAAGCTCATTGGGCATATGATAAATCCTTTCGCCCAATCCAACCTTCTCCAGCAGCCGTTTCGCCCGTTCATGGCGCTCCTCCCGCTTCATGCCGGCATAGATCATGGGGATCTCTACATTTTTCAGGGCAGAGGTACGGGGGATCAGCTGAAAGGCCTGGAACACAAAGCCGATTTTTTTATTGCGGATAGAGGAAAGCTGATTTTCGCTCTGCTCCGAAATAGAAATGCCGTCCAACTCATACAGGCCGCTGAACTGCCGGTCCATACATCCCAAAATATTCATGAGCGTAGACTTACCGGAGCCGGACTGCCCCATAATGGCCACATACTCGCCCTCATATACACTTAAATTAACCCCCCGCAGCGCGTGGACCTGTATGGCGCCGGTATCATATACCTTATTCAGGTTCTCAATTTTAATGATTTCCTTCATACAAAATCCCCCTTACTGCGCCAGAACTGCCATTCCTTCTGTCAGGTTCAGGCCGGGATTCAATATCACCTTGGTTCCTTCGGCAATTTCACAATCCTTGATTTCCGCCTCCAGGTCCGTTTCCAGACCTACCGCCACCGGCACAATATGTACAGTCCCGTTTTCTGTCAAGGTAAAAACAGCTGTTGTACCATCCGCCTGCTGGCCAATGGCCTCGATGGGAACGATCAAAGCGTCCTTGGCGGAAGCGATCTGTATGGTGGCCTCCGCAGTGATGCCCGCAATGAGCTTATCGTTCTTTTCCTCCACACGGATATATACCGGGATCACGCGCTCGCTGGAGCTGCTGCTCTTTGCTTCCCCGGTGGGAGAGATTCTCTCTACCACGCCTTTTACGCTCTCGCCTTCCAGAATATCGGCTTCGATCACCACCTGCTGACCCACTTCCACTTTTCCAATATCGTTTTCGCTGACCAGCACCTTCATCTGCAAGTTTTCGATATCCTCGATGACGAACATAGGCAGATTGTTTTCCGTCTCGTCCGCGAATCTGCCCACTCTGGTATTGACGCGGGTCACGGTACCGTCTATGGAGCTGCGGATCTGGCAGTCGTCCAAGGTCTGTGCCTGTATGCTTGCTTTCTGCGAAGTATTGCTCCTGGTCTGCTTTTCCGAGTCAGTCAAAACAGCCTTCCCATTTTCCGCCGGAATAGCGTCCAAATCCCGCTGGGCCTTATCCAGCGCCGTTTTCGCCTGTTCCATCTCCGACTGGCTGGAAACGCCGGCGTCATACAGCTCCTTGGCTTTGTCATAGGCCTTTTGGGCATCATTTTTTACCGCCAGGGCGTTGTCATATTCCTGCTGGCGCGTATTCAGGGTCTCCTGCTGCTGGTACTCCAGCAGTTTCAGATCCCCTTGGGTCAGGGAAATATCCTGCTGTAGGCTGCTGCTGTCCAGAACCGCCAGAAGCTGGCCCTTGGTCACCTTATCCCCTTCCTTTACCAAAAGCTGCTTGATTTCGTAATGCAGCTTAGAAACGACCTCCGTGCTTTCCGTGCCTTCCAGCACCGCCTTCTGCTTCAAGGTCTGTTCCAGATCCCCCTTTGTGACGGCAGCCGTCATCACAGCAGCACTCGCGGGCTGCGTATTTTTCCCGCCCAGGGCTATCTTCGCGCCGCCAATGACTGCCACCACGATCACCGCCCCGATCAGGATCTTTTTCTTTTTTGTCAGCTTCATATCTGTTCCTCCTTACATGAGCATTCATTTCTGCACCAAATTATAAAAGGTATTTTGGAAGATGACAGACGATTTCTTTTAATTTTTCTTTAATCTTCTTTTCGGATTTTGTCATATCTCCGTTACGATCCTTTGTTAAAATATACAGACAGAAAATTGTTTCTTTAAAACTTTTTTCCTCTGGAAAATTGTCTTATGTTACAGAAGGAGGCAAAAAAATGAAAAAGACAAACATGTTTGAAAAATTTATGGATGACAACATAGACGCCGCGTACCGGTTCGCATTTACATATGCAAAAAACAAGGAGGACGCAGAGGATATTTTAAACGAAAGTGTTGTAAAAGCCCTCCGCAGCCTGCACACACTGAAAGATCCGGACAAAATCAAGCCATGGTTCTTTACCATCATCGCGCGTACCGCTCTCAACCAGATCAAAAGCCGGCAGAAGATCATTTTTATGGAACAAAGGGACATGGAAACGCTGGAGACCGTAACGGACGATTACTCCAACATGGACTTCGCCCAGCTGATTGCGCATTTAGACCCGAAATACAAAGCCATCCTGGTGCTTCGGTTCCTGGAAGATATGACCATCGCAGAAACAGCGCAGGTATTAGGACTCAGCGAAAGCACTGTAAAAACAAGGCTTTACAGGGCATTGGAACTTTTGAAAAGAGAACTTTAAGGAGGAAAAGAAATGAAAGAAAATCCTATGGAAAAATGGAAAAAAGAATATGAGCAGATTAAAGCGGATGATGCCTTAAAGGCCCGCATCAACCAAACCATCCGTACAGAAAAAAGAAAGCGGGGCCTCCGCCGCGGATGGATGAGCGCGGCGGCCTGCCTATGCCTGTTCACCGCCGGCCTCAATGCCAGTCCTACGCTGGCCTACACCATGAGCCAGGTGCCGGTCATGGACTCCGTTGTCCGTGTTCTGACGCTGAACCGCTACGAAGTAAATGAAGGGAATTATCAAGCCAGCGTTGTCACTCCCCAGATCGAAGGACTGCTGGACAAAGACCTGGAAAACCGCCTGAATACCGAATTTCAGGAAAATGCCGACGCGATCATTTCCGCTTTTGAACAGACCGTGAAAGAGCTGGAGGAAACCGCGGGCAAAGACAATTTCCACGAAGAGCTGTCCTATGATTATACTGTTAAAACAGACAATGACGACTATCTTTCCCTGGAATTTACGCTCTTTGAGGCCAGAGGCTCCTCCTGGGAAAAACATACTTTCTACACCATCGACAAAAAGACGGGCCGGCTTTTGGAATTCCGTGATCTGTTCCGGGAAAGCGCCGACTATATCACCCCCATCGACGCTTATATTTCCGGCGAAATGGAGCGTATGAACCGGGAAGAAGGCGGCATGTTCTTCTTGGAAGGACAGAGCGATTCCCAAAACGTCTTCCGCACCATTGGCGATTCTCCCAAATTCTATATCAATGCGGACGGAAACATTGTCATCTGCTTTGATGAATACGAAGTCGCCGCAGGCGCCCAGGGCAGCCCCGCCTTTGTCATCCCCCAGGATGTTGTCAAAGACATTTTAAAATAAATCCCTTCCTCTCTCAAAAAAAATCGCGGGATCAAAATAATCCCGCGATTTTTCTTTTCTGAGATACCTCTCAGCCATTATTTCAGTTTGAAAGAGCTCTTCAAAGGCACGATCCGGTTAAATACCAGATGATCCTCTGTGGTGTCCTTGGTATCTACGATATAGTAACCGTTGCGCATGAACTGGTAGCGCTCTCCCTTTTTGGCGTTTTTGATGGAAGGCTCGATGACAGCATTCTCTTTTACCTCCAGAGAGTTGGGGTTCATAATCATCTCCCCGTTGGGGTCATCGGGATTATCCAGCATCATATAGTCGTACAGTCTTACCGTTGCCTTTACATAGTCGGATGCGCTGACCCAGTGCAGAGTACCTTTGACTTTTCTGCCCTCGAAGCCGCTGCCGCTTTTTGTCTCGGGATCATAAGTGCAGTGTACCTCTACCACATTGCCGTTTTCATCCTTGACAAAATCGGTGCAGGTCACGAAATATGCCCCTTTCAAGCGGACCTCCTTGCCGGGCGCCAGACGGAAGAATTTCTTCACAGGCTCTTCCATGAAGTCCTCCCGCTCAATATACAGCTCTCTGGTAAAAGGAGCCAGTCTTGTGCCCAGTTCCGGGTTTTCGGGGTTGTTTTCCAGTTCCATCATTTCTACCTGGCCCTCGGGATAGTTGGTGATGACCAGTTTCAGAGGGTCCAGCACCGCCATGACCACAGGGGCTTTCGCCTTCAGGTCGTCACGGATGCAGTAGTCCAGCAGGCCGCTGTCTACCATACTGTTGGCCTTGGAAACACCGATGCGTTCGCAGAAATCCCGGATAGATTCCGGCGTATAGCCTCTGCGGCGCAGACCGCTGATGGTAGGCATACGGGGATCGTCCCAGCCGTCTACCAGACCGTCCTCTACCAGCGCGCGGAGCTTTCTTTTGCTCATGACCGTATTGGTCATACCCAGACGGGCAAACTCGATCTGTCTGGGAGGATTTACGGTATAGCCCGCTTCTCTTACCACCCAGTCATACAGAGGGCGATGATCCTCAAACTCCATGGTGCAGATGGAGTGGGTGATGCCTTCGATGGCGTCCTCCAGAGGATGGGCAAAATCATACATGGGATAAATGCACCATTCTGCACCGGTGGTATGGTGTGCCGCATGAGAAATACGATAGATGACAGGGTCTCTCATATTGATATTGGGAGAAGCCATGTCGATCTTGGCACGCAGGGTACGGGAACCGTCAGGGAATTCCCCTGCCTTCATGCGCTCAAACAGATCCAGGTTTTCCTCCACACTGCGGTTGCGGTAAGGGCTTTCCTTGCCGGGTGTGCTCAGTGTGCCTCTGTATTCCCGCATTTCCTCCGCTGTCAGGTCACAGACGAAAGCCTTGCCTTCCTTGATGAGCTTTACAGCCACTTCGTAGTATTTCTGGAAATAGGAAGAAGCGTAGTACAGCCGGTCCTCCCAGTCGAAGCCCAGCCATTTTACATCCTCCTGGATGCTTTCCACATATTCCACGTCTTCCTTTGTGGGGTTGGTATCGTCAAAACGCAGATTGCACTTGCCGCCGTAGAGCTTTGCCAGCCCAAAGTTCAGGCAAATGGACTTGGCATGACCGATGTGCAGATATCCATTGGGTTCCGGCGGGAAACGGGTATGGATCTTATTCAGTTCCCCCTCCAGATCCGCCTGGATATAGTTATGGATAAAGTTGCCGGTAGCGCCTAATCCGCTGTTTTCCATTGTTTTTTCTTCTGCCATAGGGTTATTCCCTCCTAAAAAAATACCTTACTTCCGATTCCTTGTCTGATTGGAAAATCATACTTTATTATAATATAGGCTCTTGTCAAACGCAAGAAATAACGGATATTTTTTGGCGGAGCTTCCCCTTCCCGCCATTGCCAGCGCCATAAAAAAACGGTATAATATTCCCGTGAAACCACCAAGGAGGATATGACCATGCACGCATTTACCATACCGGATACCAAACATTTTATGTCCCTGCTTTTCAAAAGCGACGCCTTTGACAGCTTCCGCTTCCGGCAGGGCGAGATTTCCGCTTTTGCGCACCTTTCTCTGGACGGTAAGCGGGACATGGATTTTTATGAGGAAACCCAGACAGAGCGCTGGTGCAGCTGGGCGGAGATCAAACCGCTGGTCTTTCAGGCCATCCGCGGGAAAAAGACGCCCAAACAGATGAAGCTGGTGCTTTCTCTTTCGGAGGAAGAAGCGGCGGATTACGAAAACGCCCAGGCGCTGTTCTGGAACCTGCTGTTTCGGGAAGGCATTCTCCTTTGCACCCTCTCCGTGGCCCAGGAAACCTTTTCCCTGGACAAAAAAAGCGAGGACCGCTGGTTTTCTTATGTGCTGGACTTCTGCCAGACCAACGGCATCGCCGTCCAAAAAGAAGATTGATTTGTTAGCACTCATTTTGATTGAGTGCTAATTTTTTCTTGACTTTTCCCTCCGCAGTGCTACAATATTCTTTATAAAGCAGAATAATATGGATGTTTCCATGCAATAGGAGGTTGAATATAAGATGAAAGAAACTGGCAATCTGTCCATCAACAGTGAAAATTTTCTGCCCATTATTAAAAAATGGCTCTACACAGACAAGGATATTTTTATCCGGGAGCTGGTATCCAATGCCTGCGACGCTGTAACCAAGCTGAAAAAGCTGATGGTCATGGGCGAAGCGGACCATATTCCCGCTGAGGAAGCCTTTCAGGTGCGTGTAATCCTGAATAAGGACGAAAAAACACTGCAGATTGTGGACAACGGCATCGGCATGACCGACGAGGAGATCAAAAAATACATCAACCAGATCGCCTTCTCCGGCGCCGCTGATTTTCTGGCGAAATACGAGGAAAAAGCCGACGGCGACAACGAGATCATCGGCCATTTCGGTCTGGGCTTCTACTCCGCCTTTATGGTAGCCAATAAGGTAGAGATCGACACCCTGTCCTATCAGCTCGGCGCGGCAGCGGCGAAATGGAGCTGTGCCGACGGCATCGACTATGAGATGTCTGACGGCAGCCGTACAGAACGTGGCACCACCATCACCCTGTATTTGAGCGAGGATGGCGAGGAATTTCTGGACGAAAGCAAGCTCTATGCGGCTCTGCATAAATACTGCGCCTTCATGCCCGTGCCTATTTTCGTAGACGTTATCAGCAAGGAGGACGAAGCCGAGGAAGTTCCTGCCGAGAAAGACAACACCATTCATATTTCCGAAGAGGAAGCCGCTTCCCTGACGAAAGAGGAAATCCTGGCAAAGGCGGAGGAGAAAACGGAGGAAGCCGAAGAAGAAAAAGAGGAACCCAAGCCCCTGAACGATCCCTCTCCCCTGTGGCTGAAACAGCCGAAGGACTGCACCGAGGAAGAATATAAGGAATTTTACCACAAGGTATTCTTTGACCTGAACGATCCTCTGTTCTGGATTCATCTGAACATGGATTACCCCTTCCGCCTGAAAGGCATCCTCTATTTCCCCAAACTGGTGGAACAGATGGATGTGGTGGAAGGCCAGATCAAGCTCTACTCCAATCAGGTCTATATTGCTGACAACATCAAGGAAGTAGTGCCGGAATTTCTGCTGCTGCTCAAAGGCGTGCTGGACTGCCCCGATATGCCTTTGAACGTATCCAGAAGCGCTTTGCAGAATGATGGTTATGTGGAAAAAATGAACAGCTACATCACCAAAAAAGTAGCCGACAAACTGAACCAGCTCTTTAAATCCGACCGCAGCGCCTATGAAGGCTTCTGGGATGACATCGGTATGTTCTTCAAATACGGCTGTATGCGGGAGGAAAGTCTTTACGACAAAATCAAGGACGCTCTGCTGTTAAAGACCACCGACGGCGTATACGAAACCATTGCCGAATATCTGGAAAAGAACAAGGAAAAACACGAAAACAAGATTTTCTTTGTAACAGACGAGGCTCAGCAGGCACAGTATATCCGTATGTTCAAGGAACAGGGGCTGGAGGCGGCTATTTTAACCTCCCCTGTGGATAAGCCCTTTGTTTCCTTCCTGGAATACAAGAACCCCGGCGTAAAGGTACAGCGCATCGACGCCGATATTACCGATACTTTGCAGGAAAAGAAGGACGGCGAGGAAAGCGAAGCCAAGAAGCAGGCGGACGAATATGCCAACACCAAAATGGAGACTCTTTTCCGGGAAGCACTGGGCAATGAAAACCTGAAGGTAAAGACGGAAAGCCTAAAGACCGCCAATGTTTCCGCTATGATCCTGCTGAGTGAGGAAAGCCGCCGTATGATGGAAATGATGGAGGCTTACGGAAACAACGAAATGTACAAAGCCATGTTCGCCAATGTAAAGCCCGACGAAACACTGGTACTGAATAAATCCAACAAGCTGGTGCAGTTCCTGCTGGATGCCGCCGATCAGGATGAGAAGAAAGCGGACTGCCAGATGATCTGCCGCCAGGTATACGATTTGGCCCTCATGAGCCACCGCAGCCTGACCAGCGAGGAAATGACCGCGTTCATCGACCGCAGCGGACAGATTCTGGAAAAGCTGGCAGACCTGGAAAAATAATATAACAAATAGAAAAGCCGAAGCTCTGGAAAGAGTTTCGGCTTTTTTCATTTCTGATACAAAAAAAGAGTGTCCAAAGACACTCTTTTTTGAAGCTACCGACGGGACTTGAACCCGCATTTATGAAA
>CALWKZ010000044.1 GCA_944381385.1 uncultured Anaerotignum sp.
TTACTATGCAATACCGCCCGCAGAACAACTCTTTTCCCCAAAAGTCTATTTATGCTATACTGAGATAAAAACAGAAAGGAGTCTGCCATGAATCATAGCATTCGCCCACTGAAAAAAGAGGAATATTACCTCCTGCCGGAATTTCTCTATGAAGCGATCTATCTGCCTGAGGGCATGGAACCACCGCCCCGTTCCGTGGTGCATCTACCGGAAATGCAGGTTTATACCGCCGCATTTGGCCGTCCTCATGACTATGCCCTGGCCGCGGAGCACAACGGTCAGGTCATCGGCCTGGTCTGGGCCCGTATCATGGAGGATTACGGCCATATGGACCAAAATACGCCTTCCCTGGCCATTTCCCTGCTGCCATCCTGGCGCGGCATGGGCATCGGCACCTCCTTGCTGAAGGGAATGCTTTCCCTTCTGAAAAAAAGAGGCTATGTTCATGTCTCCCTCTCCGTACAGAAGGCCAATCCGGCGCAGAAACTGTACAAGCGTCTGGGCTTTCGGCCCCTGCGGGAAACGGATGAGGAATATATCATGGTCTGCCATTTGGACACACAGGATTTCTGTTGAAAGCGAAAAGGGCCTCCCGGCAATGCCGGGAAGCCCTTTTTTTGCTTTCCTATTCTTTTTTATGCCAGAGACTGTGCCGCCAGCGCTTCCGCAGGGATCTCGAAATCTTCCACCGCGTTGAAGTTGTCACAGGTCATGGTGATCAATGTCTTTGTAAATTCCATGCCGCCGCTTTCTTCCGCACTCATGGAGCCCATCAGACCAGCCATAACCGCTGTCATATCCAGCTCATATTTTACAACATAGCCGTCCTCTGTGATCCACAGTTTTACGGGCATATCTCCCATGCTCGCGAACAGGCTGTCCATTTCTTCTTCTGTCATGCCCAGTTCCGTTGACATGCTGTCGATGCCGGAGCTTGCGATGGCTTCCTTCATGGAATCGCCCGTCAGCACGCCTTCGATGATCGTAGCGCTCTGGCCGTTGATCTCCTCGGTGCCGGCTTCACTGAAGGTTTCCAGGTTTTCCAGATAAATGCTCATGTTTTCCTGGGCATTATACTGGGAAAGGCTGCTGATATCCACAGGCTGCGCATACCAAGCGCCTGCCATGTTCATGTAGGATGTCACCGTATCACCGTCCTGCGCCACATACATGGCATAGCTCTGCAGCTCTTCGCCGTTGATGCTCATGCTCATATCCATTTTCATTTTCACAGGGTCATAAAACCCCTCAATGGTAGCGGAGGTAGAGGTGGAATATACTTCCTCATCCAGCGTCATATCCATGACCATATCCATATGAGAGCTCATACTGGTGACACCAGCCATCGTCTCATCCGCCTTCTGCAGCAGGGCCTCTACGCCCCCATCCGCAGACGTATCCGTGGTCGTGCCACCGCAGCCTGCCATCATCAGCGCCATAGCGCCTGCCAGAATACCGGCAAATACTCTTTTCCGTAATTTCATACGATCCCCTCTTTCTTGTTTGTAAATCCCTTTTCCTCTTAATTGGTGTCAGAAACATTCTATCATGTATCTGTATGGATTATACCACCTGTGGATTCGTTTCCGCAACCGCTTCCCCTTTTATTCAGAAAAATTTAAAAGAATCTTAGTAGAATTTACTTTTTTGCCTTTGCCATTTTTTGTCCGCCGGTGCAGTAGGGGAAGAGGAAGCATTCGCCGCATTTGGGCCTGCGGGCGATGCAGATTTTTCTTCCGTGGGCGATCATCTGGGTATTGATGTCGATCCATTTTTCCTTTGGCACAATCTTCATCAGGTCAAACTCGATCTTTACCGGGTCCTGGTTCTTTGTCAGACCAAGCAGATTGGAAACCCGCTTCACATGGGTATCCACCACCACGCTGGGGATGTGGTACCAGTTACCCCGAACCACATTGGCCGTCTTTCTGCCGACCCCCGCCAGAGAGGTCAGAGCCTCCAGATCGGAAGGCACCTCCCCGTCATACTCCGCCAGCAGCTTCTGACAGCAGGCGATGATGTTTTTCGCCTTATTATGATAAAACCCCGTAGAATGGATGTCCTTCTCCAGCTCCGCCAGATCCGCCTCCGCGAAGTCCCGCACCGACGTATATTTTTGAAAAAGATCCTTTGTCACCATATTCACCCGGTCATCGGTACACTGGGCCGACAGCATGGTGGCGATCAAAAGCTGCCAGGGATTTTCATGATCCAGATAGCACTTCGTCGGCCCGTAATGCTCCATCAAAAGATCCAATATGATCCCCACTTTTTCTTTTTTCGTCATTTCCTTCTGCTCCTTTCCCAAAAGAAAAATATTTCCCAAAAATACGTGAACATTTCCCGAGAAATATTTCCCAAAAGCCTCTTTTTTCCCCGGAAACACAGCCTCTGCCGGCAAAAGAGACGTTATTTGCGTTCTTTTTCACAAAACCGCCTTCTGATTTTCCGCGATTTTATCCATTTTATCATGAAGGCAGAAAAAAAGAAACGATTTTCCCCATTTTTCTAATATTGTATACCGTGCATTTTCCTTCCATTTCTTGACTTTCCATCAAAAAGTTGTATAATGATATACGCTATTATTAAATTTTAATTTATATTTATTCACAAAAGAGGAGTGGTATTTATGGCTTCAAAAAACACCGATTTCCGCACCTCCGGCTTTATGAAAGTATTGCTTCCGGGGATCGTGCTCCAGTCCGTTCTGATGGGCGGCGGCTATGCAACAGGGCGTGAAATCATCGAATACGGCGGCAAATTCGGCGCAATCGGCTGGGTATCCGGTATATTTACCTTTCTGACCTTTGCCGTCATCGCTGTGCTGACCTTCGAGCTGGCCCGTATCTATCGTATCTATGACTACAAATCCATCTTGAAACAGATCATTGGCAAGGCATGGCCTATTTACGATTTTCTGTATGTGATCCTGCTGTTTTTGATCATTTCCATCATGGCATCGGCTACCGGTGAGATCTTACAGCAGACCATTGGTCTGAATTATATGGTAGGCGTTGTGATTCTGATCGTTATCGTTGCCTTCCTGAATTTCTTCGGCAGCGCATTCATCGCGAAATTTGAGACCTACGGCACCATTGCCCTTTACGCGGCCTACATCATCTTTACCATCATGGTTATTACCGCCAATAAGGACAATATCTCCACCGTATTCGCCAACAGCGATACCAGCTTTGTAGAGGGCGCAACACTTCCTCTTGCTATGTGGACCGGTATCATTTATTCTTCCTATAACCTGTCTGCCATCCCCGCCGGCCTCTTTACCCTGCGGGCCCAGACAAAGAGAAGCGAAGCCATCATCTCCGGTATCATCGGCGCTCTGCTGATGACCGTGCCCTGGTTCTTGACCTACTTCGCCGTTATGGGCTACTATCCCGATGAAAATATCATCGGCGCGTCTGTGCCCTGGCTGGTAATGCTCCAGTCCGTATCCGACAGCCCTATTCCTGTACTGGTATTCGGCGTAGTTGCCGGCTGGACACTGATCGAGACTGCTACCGGCATGATCCACGCACTGCTGGAAAGACTGGACCACAGTATGGAAGAATCCAACAAAGAGCCTTTGTCTCCTAAAATGAGAGGTCTGATTACCGCAGGCATCCTCATCGTTGCCATCCTGTTCTCCAAGATCGGTATCATCAATCTGATCAGCATGGGCTATTCTGCTATCGCTTATGGCTTCATTCTGGTATACCTGCTGCCTTTGCTGACGGTAGGTCTGTATAAGGTAATCAAAAACGGCAAGGTTCCTAAAAAGAACTGATCCTAATCCAACATAAAACCATCACCCACAGGCGGGAAAACAAGACAGAGCAGCATCCTTGTTTTCCCGTCCTGTTTGTCTTATTTCCATTTTTCAGGAGGTCTTACTTATGAAATTACGCATCCATTCCGCCATCGCGGCCAATACAAAAGTCAGCTACGCCATCGAATCCGCCGGTCCCCTGCCTTATGACATCGACTGCGGCGAAGGCATCAATACCGTAATGGTTCCCCCTGCCGCCCAGAAAGCCTTTACAGAGCTTTCCTTTGAAATGATGCGGCCTTATCCCCATTCCATCGCCGTAAAGGAAAGCATCCAGAATTACTGGAAGGGCTATATGTCCCCTTCCTTCCGCCAGATCCTGCTCTGTGACGGCTCTGTCAGTGGTCTGTATCTCATCAACCGACTGTTTCTGGAACAGGGAGACGCCGTTCTGGGCTATGTGCCCCAGTTCTCCGAATACGAAACCGATGTAAAAATGTACGGCGCCACATTTGAAGGCGTACCTCTGAAAAAGGAAAACAATTACCGTTTCTGCGCGGAGGACCTGATTGCCGCTTTGAAACCGGCGCATAAGCTCATTTATCTGGATAATCCCAACAACCCCACCGGCCAGGTGATCCCCCTGTCTGAAATCGAAAAGATCCTGCAGGCAGCCGCAAAATATAATACCGCCGTTATCGTGGACGAGGCCTACGGCGATTATATGCCCAAGGAAAACTCCGCCGCTTCCCTCTGCGAAAAGTACGATAACCTGATTTTGGTAAAGACTTTCTCCAAGGGCTTTGGTCTGGCCGGTCTGCGTGCCGGTTATGTGATCCTGCCGGAAGAACTGGTTGCGCCTATGGCAAATATCACCAATCCCTATGCCATGAGCGAATTTTCCCGCAGCATCGCCGCCAAAACCATTGCCGACGAGGATTTCCTGAACATCCTGCGCAGCAAGACAGCGGAACTGAAAAAACAGCTGTTCCGCCCCTGGAAGCATATTTCCATTGCGGAGACCTGCGAAACCGTTTCCATCTGCCTGCTGACCCACGACGATCCCAATGTAGATCTGGCGGAGGAATTCGCGAAACGCAGAATCCTCGTGATATCCGGCGATGATTTCTATACCCTGGGCAAGAACTCCATTCGCTTCCGTGTACCCGCCGAGGAGGATATGCCCGCTGTCATTAAGGCGCTGGAGGAGATCGACGCAAAATAATTCTCCTTCGTTGACAAAGTCTTTTTCCTATACTATCATGGAGAGAAAGAAAAGGGGGTGTCTAAATGGAAGAAAGCCTATTAAAAAGCGCGGACCTGAAAGCGACCAAAAAACGGCAGCTGCTTTTGTCCATACTTCAGCGGGAGAACCGCGCCATGACAGCGGAAGAGCTTCACGAAAGAGCCGCGGATGACCTCCCCATGAACCTTTCCACCGTTTACCGCACCCTGAACACACTGACAGAAAAAGGCATCCTCAGCAAGACCCTGCGCAAGGATAAAAAGGCCTACTACGCTCTGGAGCACCATGACCACCATCATCGTCTGGTCTGCTCCGTCTGCAAAAAGACCATCGACGTGGATTCCTGTCCTCTGCGGGAACTGGAAGAGGATCTGGAACAAAAAACCGGCTTCCGCATTACCGGCCATACGCTGGAATTCAGCGGGATCTGCCCCTTTTGCCAGAAAGCGCTGGAGGAAGAAGAATAAACGCATAAAAAAGCGGTGTTTTTCAGAAGAAAAACACCGCTTTTTCTATTATTTACGAACCCTTTTCCATTTTAAAGGAGCGCGCTGTCCTTACAGCAGCTCTTTTCTGTCTAAAATCATGAAAATGCGGACCATATCCTCCGTCAGATTCAGATTTCCATTTTCATCTCCGTTGATGACGCCTTCCTCCACCAGCTTTTTCATGATCTCCTTGCCATAAGGCAGATCCTCGATCTTCTGATAACGCACGACTTCTTCCTCCTCCTCTTCTTTTTTCTGGCCGGAGACATAGGGAATACCAAAACAAGCGCAAATGCCCCGGCAGATGCCTTCCGCCGTTTTTTGCCGGTATGCCTGGCTGCGGAGCAGCTCCGCCTCCTCCGGATTGGTCATAAACCCACCTTCCACCAGTACCGCCGGCATGGCGGTGCGGCGCAGCACATACAGATCAGCGCTTTTTTTCAAGCCTCTGTCTTTTCTGCCCAGAGCCGCCGCCACCGCCTCATGGATGGCTTTGGCCATCTCCATGGTCCTCTGATCCGCCTTGTCATAAACCCAGCTTTCTACGCCATTGGCGTCGTTCCAGCCGCTTCCGTAAGCATTGGCATGGATGCTGACATACAGATCCGCGCCGGCCTCGTTGGCCCGCTTTACTCTGGTCTCCAGAGGCGTGTCCTCTTCCTCCGGCGAAACCATAATTACGCCGAATCCATGACTTTTCAGCAGCCCCTCCAGTATCTGCGCCGCTGCTTTATTATATGCGTTCTCCTCCATATAGGTGCCGTCGGCAAACAGGGGCGTCCGTTTTCCCGGCGTTCCCTTGCCATGGCCGTCATCTACTGCGATCAAATACATCTTTTACTCCTCCGATTTCTTTTCTGTCTGCTTATTGTCTCCCAGTCCTTTTGTGCTGGTATCTGTCAATACCCCCAGCACCGCCAGAAAGGCTGTCCCCAGCAGGAAGGGATTTCCCAAAAGTTCCCCCAGCTGCTGCCGCAGAATCTCCCAGCTGGTAAAGGTCTCCGGGTTTACGCCTACGGCCGTCATCACCACCGCCGCCAATCCTACCCAGAAATACGGGTTTTTCATTCGTGCCTTCCAATCAATCTTCATGTTCTCCCCCCTTTCATATTATGCGAACTCGTCCAATCTGTGATGGGCGCTTTTTACGCTGTTCTCCACGGCGCTGAGCCGGCTTTCCAGCCCCTTCTGGGCATGCTCCATCTGCTGCATCCGCTGCTGCATCTGCAATATCATATCCAGCTTGGCATTGACGCCGCCCCGCCATTCCGCGTCTTTGCTCAGGGTCTTATCCCGGCCTGCCATCCAGCCCAAAAAGCCAATGACGCCGCCCAAAGCCGTAAAAAACAGCCCCACTTCGATCTCCATGCCATCCTCCTTTCTCCGGACACCCAAAGCATACAGAAAAAACAGTCTCAAATGGTCTCATGTTTCCGTTTTTGGGGCGCAAAAAAAGCGGTATCCCGCTTTTTCTGCGAAATACCGCTTTATTTTTTATATCTTTATCCCATAGATCAGTCCAGAGATCTTTCCTTTGTTTCCTTCTGGATTCTTGCGATTACGTCTGCCAGATCTACCTGACCTTCCTCGCCGTTCTTTCTGGAACGCAGGGAAACCTTGTTTGCTTCCTGGTCTTTTTCCCCAACAACGATGATATAAGGCACTCTTTCGTTTCTTGCTTCTCTGATCTTATAGCCGATCTTTTCAGATCTGTAGTCTGTCTGAACACGGATGCCGGCTTTATCCAGAGCATCAGATACCTGTTTTGCGTAATCTGCGAATTTCTCGGAAATAGGCAGTACCTTTACCTGTACAGGTGCCAGCCATGTAGGGAACTGACCAGCGAAGTGCTCGATCAGGATACCGATGAAACGCTCGATGGAACCGAAGCATACACGGTGGATCATAACAGGGCGTTTTTTGCTGCCGTCTGCCGCTGTGTATTCCAGTTCAAATCTTTCGGGCATCTGCATATCCAGCTGGATTGTACCGCACTGCCATGTTCTGCCGATGGAGTCCTCCAGATGGAAGTCGATCTTCGGGCCGTAGAACGCGCCGTCGCCTTCGTTGACTGTGTACTGGATATGGTTTTCTTCCAGAGCGTCCCGCAGGCCGTTTGTAGCGATTTCCCAAGCCTCGTCAGAGCCCATGCTGTCCTCAGGTCTAGTGGACAGCTCGATATGATATTTAAAGCCAAAGAGCTTGTAAACACCGTCGATCAGGCGGATAACGCCGCTGATTTCGTCTTTGATCTGATCCTCTGTCATGAAGATATGAGCATCATCCTGATTGAAGCAGCGTACACGCATCAGGCCATGGAGAGCACCGGATTTTTCATGTCTGTGTACCAGACCGATCTCACCCATACGGATGGGCAGGTCTCTGTAAGAATGCATATCCTGCTTGTAGATCAGCATACCGCCGGGGCAGTTCATGGGTTTTACCGCATAGTCCTCATCGTCAATGACGGTTGTATACATATTGTCTTTGTAGTGTTCCCAGTGACCGCTTCTGTACCACAGGTCTCTGTTCAGGATAATAGGTGTGGAAACCTCTACATAGCCCGCTTCTTTATGGATTTCTCTCCAGTAATCCAGCAGTGTGTTTTTCAGCACCATACCATTGGGCAGGAAGAAGGGGAAACCAGGGCCTTCATCCATCATAGCGAAGAGTTTCAGTTCTTTGCCCAGTTTTCTGTGGTCACGCTTCTTTGCCTCTTCCATCATGGTCAAATATGCTTCCAGCTCGGATGCCTTCGGATATGCTGTGCCGTAAATACGGGAAAGCATTTTGTTCTTTTCGCTGCCTCTCCAGTACGCGCCGGCTACGGATGTCAGTTTGATAGCTTTTACATTCTTTGTGCTCATCAGGTGAGGGCCTGCACACAGGTCTGTAAAGTCGCCCTGTTTATAGAAAGAGATCACCGCGTCCTCCGGCAGATCCTGGATCAGCTCTACCTTGTAGGGTTCTTCTCTGTCCTCCATGTATTTGATTGCTTCCGCGCGGGGCAGTTCAAAACGCTCAATGGCGATATCTTCCTTGGCGATTTTCTTCATTTCCGCTTCCAGCGCTTCCAGTTCTTCCTGCGTGAAGGCTTTTTCTCTGTCAAAGTCATAGTAGAAGCCGTCGGAAATAGCGGGGCCGATAGCCAGCTTTGTTTCGGGGTACAGTCTCTTTACGGCCTGTGCCAGGATATGGGATGCTGTATGGCGGAACGCCAGCTTGCCTTCCTCGTCCTCAAATGTGCAGATGCTTACTTCCGCGTCGCCGTCTACCACATAGCGCAGATCCTTCACTTCGCCGTTAACGATGCCGGCGCAGGCGTTTCTTGCCAGACCTTCACTGATGGATTTCGCAATATCCATTACGGATACGGGCTGATCAAATTCTTTTACTACGTTGTCTTTCAATACGATTTTCATACCAAATCTCTCCTTTACCATTTTTTTGTGATTTCGGAAAGTGCGATTTTTTTTACAATAAAAAAAATCCCGTCCACTTTCCTGTTACGGAAAAGGGACGAGAGTATATTCTCCCGCGGTTCCACCCTTATTGTTTCATAAAACCACTCATTATTGACGATAACGGAGTCACCGTGCCGGATTAGGGCCGCTCCGAGGTGGTCTTCGTACACTTTTCAAACGCAGAACGCTTCCAGCCAAGGCGCTCCTCTCTGACCGTCCGAAAAGGACTACTGTCCTCATCAACGCTTATAAAGAGATTATAGCACACAAAATGAGGGTGTCAACTCTTTTTGAGAAAAATACAGCAACTTTTTTTCATCAAAATGCAGGACATCCGTTTTTCTAAAACCACTTCTTTCTCTTGAAAAAAGCGATGCCCAGAATAATAAACAGCGCCGAAAGGCCGATCACCATCAGGTAACCATGCTCCCATCCATACTCCGGCATCTGGAAATTCATGCCGTACCATCCGGCAATAAGGGTCAGGGGCAGGAAAATGCTGGTGACTACCGTAAAGATCTTCATGGTGGTATTCAGGCTGATATCTACCTCCGCCTCATAGGATTCCCGCACCTGTGTCACATATTCCCGCAGGTTCAGTATATTCTGATAGCTCCGTTCCGTTCTTCTGGAAAGCATCTTAAAGGACCGCAGGGTCTTGCCGTCAAAAATGCCGTTCTCGTTTTCCATCATCACATCCAACACATTCAAAAACTGCTCGTAATACCGTTTCATCATCATCAGGTTTTTCCGCAGATGGATGATCTCATTGACATAATTGCGCCGCTCTGAGGTAATCAGAGACTGCTCCAGGGCCAGGATCTGCTTTTCCATGGCGTCAAAGGCAATCTCCTCCTCCTTTGTCTGGGCCTCAAAAAACAGGTACAAAAGCCTGTTCCAGGTCACCTTTTCCCCCAGCCCCGCGGCATTGTCCCGCAGAATCTTCAGCACACGTTCCTTTCTGGATGTAAAAAAGCAGGCCTTCCCCCGTTCCAGATAAATGACCACACTGCCATGGCTGATGGGGATATTATGATAATTCTGCATCTCCAGGCTGATACAGTCGAAATTTTCAAAGCTGTCATATTTGGCGAAGCCGAATTTTCTGGCCTCCTCCAGCAAAAGCAGGGAGATCCCCCATTCCGCCGCCGTTTCCCGCATCTCGTCATAGGAAAAAACACCGATCAGCTCGCACTCCTCCGCCGGCCGCTCCTTCTCCA
>CALWKZ010000045.1 GCA_944381385.1 uncultured Anaerotignum sp.
CCACGAGCGGCTCCAGTTAAAGACTGGCCTGGCTCCGCTCTCGCTTCGCCAGACCAGTCTTTAACTCAATTTGTTCTATCCTTGCAGGCCTCTTTTTTGTACTGTCCGCACAATGTGGGGCGGTTCAATATGACTCAGGGAAACCCCTCTTTTTTCTTTATCGTTTACACTTCCATAATGATCGGCAAAATCATAGGACTTCTCTTTGTTTTCTGCCAAATATAGTTTTTCAGTGTGTCTTTGATCAATGTTTTAATATAGTTCCAGCTGGTAATATTCTTTTCCTCGCATTCCATCAACGCTTTCAGCACCACTTCCTTGGCGCCGTCCATAAGGCTTTCGGACTCCCGCACATAGACAAAGCCGCGGGAAATGATATCGGGGCCGGCCATAATCAGACCGTTTTCCGCGTCCATGGAAACCACCACGACCATCAGGCCGTCCTGAGACAGATGCTTTCTGTCCCGCAGAACGATATTGCCTACGTCGCCGACGCCCAGACCGTCTACCATAACCTGACCGGCAGGAACAGTGCCCGTAACTTTCGCGTCATTTTTGGACAGCTCCAGTACCTCGCCCAGCTTCATAACGAAAATATCCTTTTTGTCCATGCCCATGCTCATAGCTAAATCCCTGTGACAGGACAGATGCATATATTCCCCATGAACGGGCATGAAGAATTTGGGCTTGGTCAGCGCCAGCATCAGCTTCAGCTCTTCCTGGCGGGCGTGACCGGAAACATGGATATCCTCAATGCCGCCGTATACCACATCAGCGCCCTTTTTCAGCAGTTCATTGACCACCCGGGTGATGTTCTTTTCATTACCGGGGATGGCGGAAGCGCTGATGATGATTTTGTCATCAGGCTTCACGGATACCTGTTTATGCTCGTTCATGGCGATTCGGGACAGGGCCGACATGGTCTCTCCCTGGCTGCCGGTGGTGATGATGACCAGCTGCTCGTCCCGGTAATTCTTGATCTCTGTGATCTCAATGAGGGTTCTGGGGGGAATCCACAGATAATCCAGCTCCGAAGCCGTCTTTACGGCGTTGAGCATACTTCTGCCGATGATGGCCACCTTTCTGCCGTACATATAAGCGGCGTTGATGATTTGCTGGATACGATGGATATTGGAGGAGAAGGTAGCTACCATAATACGGTTTCTGGGAGTATCCTCAAAAATACGCTCAAACACCTTCCCCACGTTCTTTTCCGACATGGTAAAGCCCTTGCGTTCCGCGTTGGTGCTGTCGCTCATCAGCAGCAGGACGCCCTCACTGCCCAGCTGGGCAAAGCGCTGCAAATCTATGATCTCCCCGTCGATGGGGGTATAGTCCACCTTAAAGTCCCCCGTATGGATGACCACGCCCACCGGCGTATGGATGGCCAGTGCCACGGAATCGGCAATGGAATGATTGGTATGGATGAATTCCACCACCATTTCCCCCAGCTTCACCTTTTCACCGGGCACCACAGTATGCCGTCTGGTGGAATCCAGCATTTTATGCTCCCGGAGCTTATTCTCCAAAAGCCCCAATGTCAGCAGTGTGCCGAACACAGGCACATTCAGCTGTTTTAATACGTAAGGCAGAGACCCGATATGGTCCTCGTGACCATGGGTCAGTACAATGCCTCTGATTTTGTCCGCGTTTTTTGTCAAATATGTGATATCCGGGATGACCAGGTCGATCCCCAGCATATCGTCCTCGGGGAAGGCCAGACCACAGTCAATGATGATGATATCGTTTCCGTACTCCAGCACGGTCATGTTCTTCCCGATTTCTTCCAGTCCGCCCAAAGGAATGACTTTCAGCTTCGTTTTGGGCTTCGATCTTCTATTTGCCAAAAAACTCACCTCCTTTTTCTTCTTTATTTTCTGTTGTCATATTTTTATAGTATGCCGTAAAAAAGTCTGAAATAAACACAAAAACAAAGCAGGTTCCCCTTAAGAAAACAACTATTTTCAAGGGGAACTGCAGCGGCTGTCTTCATAAGAAAACAATTCCGATTAAATGGATGAAATCCTCTTAGTTACAAGGATTCGGGCAATATTTGTTTTCTTATGAAGATGCCCTAAAAGCCCTGCCCCTTTTCGGAAAACGGGAGGAAACCAGAAAAAGAGCAGCCGCTTTCCACCGGAAAAAACGCGTCCCTCTCCGTCCGGCGCGTTTTGTCTTTCTGAAAAAGCTCTGCCTTCTCCCTGTCTCTTATTTTGCTCACTTTTTTCCGCACATATGGATAAAGGGCCGGCCAAATGCCTTCCCTGACCATTCCAAATCATTCCTCCGTAAAGGAGACCTCGTAGTCCTCGCCCTTCTGGGCAAACAAATCGGCGATGCGGTCAAATTCCGCCTCGTCCTCTACCAGTTCATAGGTAATATCCTGGGCATGGATGGCTACTTCCTTTAAGATCAGCGCTTCGCTCTCGTCGTCGTCCATGCGTTCTGTCTCCACCACCAGCAAATACCGGTCGGTGCCGCTGGTCACATTGTCAATAATGGAAAATTCCACATCCAGACCATCCTCGTCTGTCATGACCACTGTCTCAAACTCCAGTTCTTCTGCTTCCTGAAAAATATCGCTCATATCTTTTCTCCTGTATGTTTATCCGCGGCTCCTGCTGTCCAGATATCCCTGCAGGATATGGACCGCCGCCATTTTGTCTATGACACTTTTTCTTTTGTCATGGCTCAGCTCCGCCATCCGCAGAGCGCGCTCCGCCGCAATGGTGCTGAACCGTTCGTCCCACAGCGTCACGGGGATCTTAGGAAACCGCTTTTTCAGGCGCTCGGCAAAGGCCTGTGTCTTTTGACAGCGTTCTCCTTCCGTATTATCCAGATTCTTGGGGTAGCCCAGTACGATCTGTTCTATCTCATATTCCTCTACGATCTCCGCCAAGCGCCGCATAGGCTTTTTCATCTCCTGGGGCGTTTCCCTGCGGATGATCTCTACCCCCTGGGCCGTCCAGCCTAAAGGATCACTGACGGCTACGCCAATGGTCTTGTCTCCGAAATCCAGTCCTAATATACGCAAAAATCGTTCCTCTTTCTTATTCGTTTCTGTCCAGGTAATCCTTTACCAGTTCCTCCAGCAGTTCGTCTCTTTCCAGCTTACGGATCATGGCTCTGGCGTTCAGATAGCTTGTGATATAGGTAGGGTCGCCGGAAAGGATATAGCCCACGATCTGATTGACAGGGTTATAGCCCTTTTCCCGCAAAGCCGTGCTGACAGAGATCAGGATGCGCTTTGCCTCATTTTCCGGTTCTTTGCCCGTTCTGCCGAAATATTGTGTTTCATTGATGTTGTTGTTCATTGTGATCACTCTCCGTTCCACAGCCTGAAGCTGCCCGCCCATACTTTCTTCCATGATAATATATTCTGGTAACGATTGCAACCGTCGAATCCTTACAGAATTGTTACAAAAGCCGTCATCTTTCCGTCACTTCGCCCAAAGCCGTTTCCCCTTCCCAGGACAGGATGCGCACGGGCACGATCTGATTGGAAAGGTCCTTCCCGCTTTTGGCGTGTACCTTCATGTAGTTGGTGGTATGGCCTTCGTAGACGCCTTCCTCCACCGCCCGCTCAAAAAGCACCGGCATCTCTTTGCCAACATGGGCCCGCAAAAAACTCTCCGCCAATTCTTCTCCCACAGCGATAAGGGCATGGCTGCGTTCCTGTTTCACGCTGTTGGGAAGCTGGTCCTTCCGCTCCGCCGCCGGAGTGCCTCGTTTGGGGGAATAGGGAAAGACATGGATCTTGGAAAATCCCATTTCTCTGGCAAAATCGGCGCTCTGCCGGAAATCCTCTTCTGTTTCCCCGGGGAAGCCCACGATAATATCCGTAGTGACAGCCACATCCGGCAGATGTTTTTTCAGCAGCGCCACTGCCTGACGGTATTTGGCCGTATCGTATTTCCGGTTCATTTCCTTTAGGGTCTTGTCACAGCCACTCTGCAAAGACAGATGGAAATGGTCACAGACCTTTGGCAGCTCCGCCATGGCCGCCGCGAATTCCTCCGTCACCACATTGGGCTCGATGGAACTGAAACGGATTCTGTCAATGCCTTCCACCGCGTGTACCTGCCGGATGATATCCAGCAGACTGGTGATTTTCAGATCCTTGCCGTAGCTGGCTACATGAATGCCCGCCAGCACCACTTCCCGGAAGCCGTTGTCCGCCAGCCGTCTCACCTCCGCCAGCACATCCTCCGGTTCCCGGCTGCGGATAGGGCCTCGGGCATAAGGGATGATACAGTAGGAACAGAACTGGCTGCACCCGTCCTGTATCTTCAGATAGGCTCTGGTACGGTTGGCCAGCTTTTTGATCTCCAAAGGCTCAAACACACGCTCATGCATAATATCCGTCACATAGCTGCATACGCCTTCCTCAGGGTGGTACTGCTCCACCAGCTCCACAATCTTTCCCTTGTCCTTTGTGCCAATGACAAGATTTACGCCCTCCACGGCCTTCATTTCCTCCGGCGCCGTCTGGGCGTAGCAGCCCACCACCGCCACAACGGCCTGGGGATTCTGCCGCTTTACCTTCCGGATCAGCTGCCGGGACTTTTTGTCCCCGAAATTGGTGACGGTGCAGGTATTGATGACGTAAATATCCGCCGTATCCTCCACCGAAACCACTTCATAGCCCTTCTCCGCGAACAGCTCCGCGATGGCCTCGCTTTCATATTGATTTACCTTGCAGCCCAAGGCATAGCTTGCGATTCTCTTCATAATTCTCCTTTTCTCTCTCCGCTCACAGCGCCAGCAGTTCCCGGATGACCTTCACCACGGCGCCGTCGTTATTGCTGCCCGCCACAAAACGGGCCTTCTGCCGCACCTGGGGCACGGCGTTTTCCATGGCATAGCTGTAAGCCGCCTGATCAAACATCTCCACATCGTTAAACTGGTCCCCAAAGACCACCGTTTCCTCCGGCGTGATGTGCCACATCTTCTGCAATTGGGCCACCGCCGCGCCCTTATGGACGCCCCTGAGCCCCGTATCCAGACAGCCGTCACCGGAAACCACCAGCGTCACGCCCTCCGGCAGCATCGGTGCCAGCTTTTGATAGCAGGCCTCCGCTCCCATGCCGCTGTGGGTAATAAGAGAAACCTTCGTCACGCCCTCCGTAATGCCGTACAGACTGTCCACCAGACGCATCTCATAATGGAATTTCGGCGCCTTCAGTGCGTCATACAATTCCCGATTTCTGGTATAGGCGCAGTATTTGGCGCAGAGCAGAGGCTCTACTTCCGGCATGGCCGCCACAGCGTCCAGACAGCAGTTCAGCTGTTTTTCATTCATGCCGCGAAAATACAGCTCTCTGCCCTTATCCACGACAAAAGCGCCGTTTTCCGCTATGACCGCTACATCCTGTATATGCTCCGCGAAATCCTGCTTCAGGCTGGGATACTGTCTGCCGCTTGCCACCACAAAGCGTATCCCTCTTTCCTTCAGCCGGGGCAGAAGGTCATAAAAACCCGGCGCTATCTTTTTTTCGTCATTTAATAATGTGCCGTCCATATCGGACACAATCAGTTTAATCATCTTCCGTCCTCTGTGTAATCATATCGTTTATGCGGAAAAACAGCGGCAGGATCTGCAAAGCCGTTTCCACATCCTTGCCGGAGAGCCATACCAGATACCCCCGCAGCATCTCCCATTTTTTCCCCTTGGGAACAGGCTTAGCGCAGATTTCTTCCATCTCGTCCAGCCGTTCCATAATCTCTTCCTTCTCCAAAGGAGCCATCTGACGCATGCCAAAGGCAAGACGCACGGAGGTAAAATCTGCCGTTACGTCGATCTGTCTCTGCTCCCTGCGGATATAATATTCCATCAGACCCTCGTTGGAGTACCCATTTTCCCGAAAGCCTTCCAGACGGTCCATCAGCAGCCGGATATTATGCCGGTAGATGGCGGCGCCGTCCGCCGAGGATTCCCGGTTCTGGATGACCCAGAGATCCTGGTGGAAGCCTTCTATTTTTTCATCATAGCGCTGGAGCAGCTCCCGGAACAGTTCCGCCATTTTCTCCCTGTCGTGGGCATACTCCGCCCAGAAGGCCTGACAATGCGCAATATCCTCGTCTACCATTTGTCTGATATTTTTTTCTACGCACATACTGCCACCGCCCTTCTGAAAAAAATATGATGCCAGTTTTAGTATAGCACGAAGGCAGAGGGGTTTCAACCGGAAAAGAAACGCAAAAAAAGCGCGGGTTCCCTCTTTTCGCAGAAAACGCCGCGCTTATGGTGCGGATATATCGGTTTATTCCTCTTCTTCCTCGTCGTCGTCAATGATGACCACCATGCCGCCCATGCGTTTGTTCAGCTCTTTTCTGGTGATCTTGATGATGTTGGGCACAACGCCGTCGGGCTGTTCGTCGATGAAGTAAGGGCCTTCCTTATCACAGTCGTTCTCGTCCATCCAGCCGCTGAAGAAGGACATGATGGAGCGCATGATCTCTACACTGTGGCCCCAGTAATCCAGATCCAGGAAGATCAGACGTTTTTTCTCGCCGGTCTTGGAGAATTTGCGGCTCTTGTATACCATGGTGAACAGACGTCTTTCCTCGCCCTTATACGTAAAGTATACCGCCATCTCATTGCTTTCGCCAAATCTGTTTTCGTAGCGATTTACCTTTGCTTCCGGATCAAAATATCTCAGAATAAAACGATAAATCTGTTCCAGTTCGATCTCTTTTGTAATGTAGCCATGTGTTTTTGCCGTCATAGCCTTTCATCCTCCCTGTATATTGATATCCTTTTGGTTGGTCGCTGTGTCTGAACCGTCCGCCTTGGAAAAAACGCTTTTTGTTCCTCCAATCCCCCGGCGAAACCTTCATTCGCAGTTATTATACCCCACCGAAATTCAACTGACAATAGATTCACAAAAGAATTACAGAAATTTTATGTACTTTTTCTCGAAAACAATCTTCCTTTCCAGAAAAACAGATCCTCATCCCTTCATATGCTCCAGCATGGTCTCTACCAGCCGGCTGCTGCGCTCCGCCGCCATAACGCAGAACGCATCAAAGGACATGCCGGCGTCATCACTGGCGTCGTCGGAAATGGCCCGGATAATCAAAAAAGGAATCCGGTTCAGATAGCAGGCGTGGGCAATGGCCGCGCCTTCCATCTCGGCGCAGTCCCCCTGCACGGTTTTTCGGATCTTTTCCTTCTGTTCCTTGGAACTGATGAACTGGTCGCCGCTGGCCACTCTGCCTTCCAGGATGCGGCAGTCCAGACCGCATTCCGCCGCCGCTTCCTTAGCCAGTTCCAGCATGGCCTCGTCGGCCTTGAAATAGCTCTCCGCCATACGGGGGATGGTGCCTACCGGGTCTCCCAGCACACTGGTATCCATATCATGCTGTACGGCGTCTTTGGAGATCAGGATATCTCCCACCCGAAGCTCCGGGGAAAGGGCCCCCGCCACCCCTGTATTGATGACATAATCCACTCCGAAATGGTCGATCATGGCCTGGGTACACAGGGCCGCGTTTACCTTCCCAATGCCGCTTTTTACCAGAACGATGCTGTTGCCGGCGTATCTGCCGATATCATAAGATAATCCCAAAACGCTTTTGGTGGTCACGATCTCCATTTTTTCCCGCAGAAAGGAAATCTCTTCCTCCATAGCGCCAATAATACCGATGGTTCTCATATCTCTCAACTCCCGTTTATCTGATGTACTCTCCCCGGCCGTCTGCTCCATCGCCCCGCTTCCGCCTGCCGGGCTTTTGCCGAACCCATACTTTTTCTGCCGCGGGGCTGTCTCTATTTTTTGATTATACCACAGAAAAAAGCCTCTCCGCAAGTTTTGGCCCTTGTACATGGGCCTTTCCTATTCCCTTTTTCGACAGTCCTGTCCTTTTTTCCGCCCTTCCGTTGCCAAAACCCTTCCCCTTTTGTATACTGTAAGAGAGAAGAAAAAAGGAGCATACTTATATGAGTGAAAAACCATTGATCGGCATTACGCCGGATTATTCTTATGAAAAACGCCGTTTCAAAATCAGTGAGGATTACACCAACGCCATCACAAAAGCGGGCGGCGTCCCCGTCCTGCTCATTCCCGGCGAGGATTTCCCGGAATTTATCGACGGCCTTCTTTTCAGCGGCGGCGGAGACATCAACCCGCTGCTTTTCGGGGAAGAGCCCATCTGGGAAAACGGGGAAATCTCCCCGCTGCGGGACAGCTATGAACTGGCTCTGTGCAAGGAAGCCCTGGCACGGGATATCCCGCTGCTGGGCATCTGCCGGGGCATGCAGATCATGAATATCGCCGCCGGCGGCGGCATCTATCAGGATATCGCCGTCCAGACCGGCACCACCTTAAAACACAGCCAGCAGGCGCCCCGTCCCTGCGGCACCCACTCCGTAATCCCCGCAGAAGGCAGTCTTTTGTCCCGGCTGTGGCAGGCAGAAAAAATCATCGTCAATTCCGTCCACCATCAGGCGGTTTCCACACTAGGCAATGGCATGCGCGTCGCCGCCCAAAGTCCCGACGGACTGACGGAAGCCATCGAAGGGGCCGAAAAGTCTTTTGTGCTGGGGGTGCAGTGGCACCCGGAGGCCATGGAGGCAAAAGAACAGGACGCGCTGTTTGCCCATTTTGTACAGGCGGCTGCCCATTATCGTGAAAGGAGGCGTATGCCATGACAGAAACCACAGAACAAGTGCTCCAGCAGGCTGAAGAAACCATTCGCACCTCCTGGCTGCCCACTACGGAAAAACTGCTGGAAACCGCCACGGACATCGGCATTATCCTTTTGAAAGTCATTCTGACCTTTGTGATCTGCTGGTTCCTCATCCGTGTCATCAATCATGCCATGCGGAAATTCTTCGCGGCCCAGACCAAAAAACAGCGTCTGGCCATGACCCAGCGCAAGGCAAAGACCCTGAACTCCATCACCTCCAGCGTCGTAAAATACCTGATCTATTTCATCGGGATTTTTACGGCCCTGACCTTTCTCGGTGTGGATCCGAAATCCATGCTGGTAGTAGCCAGCGCCGGCTCCGTAGCCATCGGCCTGGGCGCCCAGAGCGTAGTCACCGATATGCTGGAAGGCTTTTTTATCCTTTTTGAGGACCATTACGCCGTGGGCGATATCGTCACCATACAGAACATCACCGGCACCGTGGAAAGCGTTACCCTGCGTTCCACCAAACTGCGGGACGCCCAGGGCTGCGTCCATATCATCCCCAATGGCTCCCTGGGTACTGTCACCAATATGTGCCGGGAATTCATCAATGCCATTGTTCTGGTCGGCGTATCCTATGACGCCAGCATCGACCAAGTGCTGGCCGTATTGAAGGACGAAATGGAAAAAGCCACGGATATTCCCGGTGTTCTGGAAACTCCTGTCATCGTCGGTATCACCGGACTGGACGATTCCGCCGTCACCATCAAGATTGTGACAAAATGCCAAGTGAAAACAAACATCGCCGTGGAATCAGAGCTGCGCCGCCGGATCAAAAACCGGCTGGACGCGGAAGGCATTGAAATTCCTTATCCTCAGCGCACGCTCCATATCATCAATCAGAAGGAGGCATAAGCCATGCAGTTTTCCGTCGGAGACATCGTACAAATGAAAAAAGCCCATCCCTGCGGCTCCAATCAATGGGAGATCCTGCGCACAGGCATCGACTTCCGTATCAAATGCTGCGGCTGCGGCCATATGGTCATGCTGCCCAGAGTGAAATTCGAGAAAAACGTGAAAAAAATCCTTTCCCCGGCCCAGGAACCGAAGGAATGACAATCGAAAACAGCCGTATCTCTCTGCCGCCGGCAGGGAAGGACGGCTGTTCTTTTTTCTTCATCCTTTTTTCACAATTTTTCCATATTCCTTTCAACCTCGAAATTTATATTAAAAAATTTTTAAATGATTTTTAGGAGAGCTGTAAAAATCATAAGCTATACTGTAAGAACCAAACATAAAGAGGTGACAACAGAAGGATGAAACAACTCAGATTCTCATTGATCTGCGGCGTAGTCTGCCTGACACTGGCAGCCTGCGTCCACGGCGCCCAGGAGGAGGCGCAGCTGCCGCAGGGGGAGCCGGCAGCCTTTGAATCATTGCAGGTATCGGGGCAGGACGTAATCTCCGCGGACTTTACCATCTCGCCCAACGACAGCCCCGCCGATTTCCTGTATATTTCAGTCAAAAGGGAAACGGACGCGGACATTACCTACCGCTTCACCAAAGAGGCAGGAGACGCTTCCATCGGCTACTATACCGAGGGAAAGACCGGTCCCATGGAGGTGCCGCTGGATTCCGCCGCCGTTACGGAGGAAACGGAAAACCAGATCACCGTGACCCTGAAAAAAGGGCTGAATATTTTCTACATCACAGGAGACGGCGCCTCCTGCGACCTTCACTGCGAAGTAGATCCCTTCGACCGGGATGCCGTTACTTACAGCGGCAGCGCAAAACCAGAAGCATAAACAAAAACAGATGTGGAGCCTCAGGGCGGCTCCCTCAGAACGCAAACTTGCCGGAACCCTTACAGAACAAAGGGTTCCGGCAATCTTATTTTAGAGGGTTATTTTCCTAATGGGAGACCGTCCTCCCTGCCCGTCTTTTCTTTCAGAACATCATTTCTTCCGCATGGCGTTCCAGATGGCAAGAAGGGCCACGCCTACATCGGCGAAAACCGCCATCCACATGGTCGCCAGCCCCACGGCGCTCAGCAGCAGCACCGCCGCCTTCACCGCCAGGGCAAAAACGATATTCTCCAGAACGATGCGGCGGGTATTTCTGGCGATTCGGAGTGCCACAGCGATCTTGCCCACATCATCCTCCATCAGCACCACATCCGCAGCCTCTATAGCTGCGTCGGAGCCAACAGCTCCCATGGCGATGCCCACGTCCGCCCCGGCCAGTACCGGCGCGTCGTTGATGCCATCTCCCACGAAGGCCGTTTTCGCCGTGCCTTCCCTTTCCAGAAAGCCTTCCATTTCCGCCAGCTTATCCTGGGGCAGCAGTTCCGCCCGCACCTGGTCTATGGCCAGTTCTCTGCCGACGGCCTCCGCTGTTTCCTTCCGGTCTCCCGTCAGCATGACCATTTCCCGGATGCCCGCCTGCCGCAGCTGCTCCAATGCCTGTGCGCAGCCTTCCCGGATACGGTCCGCCGCTACCAGACAGCCCAGATATCGTCCGCCCTTCGCCGCATAGACCACAGACCCGTTTCCTTCATAAGCGGGACATGGTATCCCCGCCTCCTCCAGCAGACGTCGGTTGCCCAGACGGACCTCTTCTCCCTCCGCCACACAGGTCAGCCCGAAACCGCCCCGTTCCTTGACCTGACTTATGGCAGGAAGGCCGCCTTCGCCTTCCCGGCGGTATTTTTCCACAATGGCTTTCGCCACCGGATGATTGGAGGAGGCCTCCGCCGCAGCTGCCAGTGCCAGCAATTCTTCCGGTTCCTCTCCTTGTATTTCTGTTACGGTAAATTTGCCCTCCGTCAGGGTGCCTGTTTTGTCAAAAATAATCCGCTCCACATGGCAGAGGGTATCCAGATCGCCGCCGCCCTTGACCAGGATGCCGTTTTTGGAAGCGGCGCCGATGCCGGCAAAATAGGTCAGGGGCACAGACAGCACTAAAGCGCAGGGGCAGGATACCACCAGGAAAATCAGGGCACGGCCCAGCCACATGGAGAAATCCCCCATGCCCAATACCGGCGGCAATACCGCCAGTAGCACCGCCAGAGCCACTACCACAGGCGTATATACTCTGGCGAAGCGGGTAATGAATCGCTCCGTTTTTGATTTTCTGGCGGCGGCGTTTTCCACCATTTCCAGTATCTTCATGACCATGGACTCCCCAAAGGCCTTGGTCACCTCGATTTCCAAAAGGCCGTCCTGGCTGATGCAGCCGCTGAGGGCCAGATCGCCTTCCCCCAAAAAGCGGGGCACCGATTCCCCCGTCAGGGCAGAGGTATCCACCATAGCGCCGCCTTTTTTTACAATGCCGTCCAGAGGGATGCGTTCTCCGGCCTTTACCAGAATCCTGCTTCCCACAACCACCTGCTCCGGCGGTACCTGCTTTTCCCCTTCCGCCGTCACCAGCCAGGCCTGTTCCGGACGGATATCCAGCAGCGCCGTAATGGATTTTCTGGAACGGGCCACGGCATACTCCTGAAAGGCCTCGCCGATCTGATAAAAGAGCATGACAAAGACCGCCTCCGCCATTTCCCCAATAGCAAGAGCTCCCACCGTGGACAGGGACATCAGGAAATTCTCGTCAAAAATCTGCCCTTTGGAAATATTCCGCAAGGCCCGCCACAGCACATCATAGCCAAAAACGGCATAGGCCGCCAGAAACAGCAGCCTCTCTCCTTCTCCCTGCCAAAGCACGGCCGCCAGAAACAGCACCAGCCCCAAAGAAAAACGAAGTATCTTTTTCTTTCCAAAGTCTGCCTCATGTTCATGGGCCTCTCCATGACTGTGTTCCTCCGCACAGCAGCAGCCTTCATGGCAGTGTGCCCCGTGGCTGTGGACGCTGTGGTCATGTGCCCCCGGCTCTGCCAGACTGACTTCCACATGGCTCTCATATTTTTTTACGGTTTCCTTTACCTTTTCCAGGACACCCTCTTTCTCCGCCGTTCCCTTCAGCGTCAGGCGCATTTCCTGCTTCAGCAGATTGATCTCCACCGCTTCGGTCTCCTGCATCTTTTCCACATCCCGCTCGATCTTTCCCGCACAGTTGGCGCAGGTCAGCCCCTTCAGGCGGATGGTCATTTCTTCCATAAACTCACCTCGTTCTGTTCTCCCTAGGGTTTTATATTTGATTATATGTTTATTTGTTCATATATCATCCAAAAATTTTTATTCCACATAGCCCCGTTTATGGCAGATATGTGTGGTGCCCTGTTCCAGCACACTGCGCACATGATCGTCGTCCAGAGAATAGTACACGGTCTTGCCTTCCTTCCGGTATTTTACCAGCGCGTTCTGGCGCAGCACCCGCAGCTGATGGGATACGGAGGACTGGGTCATATCCAGCGCGTCGGCGATTTCGCCTACATTCATTTCCTCTTTTAACAGCAGCCGCAGGATATACAGCCGGGTAGGGTCTCCGAATACCTTGAAGAAATCCGCCAGATCCCGCACAAAGTCCTGCATCAGTTCCTTTTCCATGTCTACTTCTTCCCGCAAAGGTTCCATGCTCCCCCTCCTTTTTTCTTACTTGAATATATGTTTATCTGCTCATATATTAAAATATTTTTCTTCCGCCGTCAAGAAGGAAATCTCTGGAAAGCGTAAAGATCCCGCAAAAAAACGTTCCCGCCAAATGACGGGAACGCTCTTCCTTTTTTACAAATATCTGCTGATCCACTGGTAGAGATCCTGAAAAATCTCTCTTTGGCGGCTTTCCTGGAGCAGCTCATGCCGCATGCCGGCATAGAGTCTGACAGACACCTTCCGGCAGTCTGCCCGCAGCAGCTGCCTTGCCACACGCCGCACACCTCTGCCGTAATCCCCCACAGGGTCGTCCTTTCCCGACATCAGCAGGATGGGCAGATTTTTCGGCAGCCGGTAGGGCCATTCCTTTTCCGACACCTTGGCCAATATGCCGAACAGGTCCCGGTACCCGCCGTAAGTAAATTCCCTGCCGCAGAGAGGGTCCATGATAAAGTCATTGACGGCGCTGTCCAGCGTGGACAGCCAATCATGATTGGTGCGCTTGGGCCGGAATTTCCGGTTATAGGCGCCAAAGGCCATCCGCCCCAGATCTTTGGCCGGGGTTTTGATGCCTCTTTTTTCCCCTCTTTTTTCCGCCAGCCGCTTCGCGCTCTTCACAATGGGGGAACCGCCGCTGGTACCCAGGAATACAGCCATATCCAGCTCTTCGCCATACTCCGCCGCAAATTCTCTTGCCAGCAGGGAACCCATGCTGTGACCAATCAGGATATAAGGCAGGCCCGGATGGTCTTTTTTGGCCCGCTCCATCAGCGTATGCATATCCGCCAACAGGTTTTTCCAGCCATCCTCCGGCCCAAAATAGCCGAAATCCGTTTCCTTCTGTACAGACCGGCCATGGCCCAGATGGTCGTTTCCGTAAACCACAAAGCCCCGTTCCGCCAGAAAAACGGCGAACCTGTCATACCGCCCCATATGCTCCTGCATCCCATGGACCAGCTGCACCACGCCGATATAGCCGCCGTTTCGCTGCCAGATCCTGCCGAAAATCTCCTGCCCCTTCCAGGCGGAGGGATATGTGAACTCTGTACGTATCATAATGCCACCGTCCTTTCCTCTTTTGTTATAGCATACACCTTTTTCGCGAAAAAGTCCTCCCCTTTTCCGCCGATTTTCCCCTGTTTCCGCCGGAAATATCTGGCATGCCTTTTCCTGTCAAAAAAACAGGCACGAGTTTTTTCATCAAAACCCTGTGCCTGTCTGTTTTCTCAGTCCTTTTTGATATAGGTGATAGCCACGACCCCCGGCCCGGCATGGGAACCGATGACGCAGCCGATCTCACCGTAAAGGGTTTCTCTGCCCTCTGTCAAAGGAGCGCAGACCTCCGCCAGCTGCCGGTAATTTTCCAGAGACTGGGCGTGCCCCAGCAGCACAGGATAGCCGTCGTCGATACCGTCTGCCTCCGTCATTTTCCGCAGGCTTTCAAACATCTTTTTCCGCCCTCTGGCCTTGCCCAGCTGTACCACTTTTCCCTCCAGAATACCCACCAGAGGATGAATGTTCAGCATAGTGCCCAGGGCCGCCGCCGTACCGGAAAGTCTGCCGCCTTTTTTCAGGTATTCCAGAGTTTCCACCGCCGCGTTGATCCGTACCCGCTCCGTCAGCCCTTCTATCTCCTGGGCGATTTCTTCGGCGCTTCTGCCTTCCGCGGCTCTTTTGGCGGCGATCTCCACCAAAAGCCCCAGGGCCAGGCAGGCCGTCCGGGAATCCACAATGAAAATACGGTCGCTCTCCAGCATCTCCCGGGCAATATGGGCCGACTGGGCCGTACCGCTTAACTCCGTGGAAATCAGGATACAGACCACATCCTCCCCTTGCGCCAGGCAGGAAGAAAAAACCTCTTCAAAGGCGTGGGGCGTCGGCTGTGCCGTTGTGGGGAAATCCGCCTCCGTCCGCAGTTTCTCGTAAAATACCGCATTGGTCAGATCCACCCCGTCATGATACACCGCCTCGCCGATATGCACCGTCAGCGGCACGCAGCGGACTCCCAGCTCCGCCATTCTTTCTCTCGTCAAATCACAGGTGCTGTCTGTCACGATTCTAACCATATCTCTGCCTCCTTATATTGGAAGTATTATAAACCATTTTTAAAAATCTTCTATTCTAATTATAACGGTTTTCAATACTACGTCAATTCTTTTTCCCTCACCACACAAAAAAACGGAAAATTCCGAAGAAAGATCTCTATTCTCTCTCCGGAATTTTCCGTTTCCTTTTTCCTTTCTTTTTTCAAACACACACTTACCAGCAAATCCGGCCCGTCTGCACTGTCCATTCAAAAAACATCTGCGCTGTGGCCATGGACATAGCGAAGAAGGAAATCAGCACCATCATCACCACAGCCCCCTTGTCATAGACCCAGCCGTCCTCCTGCTTCCGCAGGCTCCAAAGGACCTCCAGCCCCAAAGAGACCAGCAGGCAGGGCCAAAAACGAAAGATCAGGCCGTAAGATATGCCGTCCCACAGGGTATGGAGCAAAAACAGCAGGCCAAAAACAAGTAGTCCCAGTCCCAGCGTCACACTTCCAATCCTTCTGACACGCATCTCACTCGCCTCCCTCTTCTTCCTTCTGCTCTGTCTTTTCCTTGCCGTAGGCAAAGCTGTCCTCGGGAACGATTTTCTTCCCCCGCAGCATGCACACGCCCACATACAGGATCACAAGGCCGATCACCAGCCGGGGCACGGCATTTTCAAAGCCCCAGAAGGCCTCCCGCAGGAAATCAGGTACGATCCACATGAGCGTATCTGTAAATACCTTCCACAAGAGCCATATACCAATGACGATCAAAACCACCGCGCCGATTCTTCTGTTCTTTTTTTCTCCCATGGTCATAGAAATATCCTCCTCATTCAAAAACAGCCATTTATCCTCTACCGCGTAAAACTCCTCCGGCGGCAGCCCTCGCAGATGGTGTACATGAAAGAAGCTGTAAAACCAAAGGAGGGGCACAAAGAGCAGCAGCTCACTGATGCCCAGCATAGACCCTACGATCCCCAGCAGGATACAAAGGCCCATAATGCTCATTCCCTGTTTGAAAAAGCCCATATACATCTCTCCCGCCCCAGGGATCAGGGAAAAGAGAAAGGCGAATAATCCGCTTTTTTTATTTCTCATACGTCGTTACCTCCATTATCTGTTCCATTATAAATCCGGAAAAATCACTGATCTGCCTGCCCAGCCGGTCCGTGCCCTCACTGAGCCGGTCCGTCAGACGGTACTCTGCCGCACTGGAAAAGGGCATCTCTCCGCCTTCTTTTTTCAGGCTGCCTGAGGAGAATACCAAAAACAGAGAAGCCGCCATGGCCGCGCAGATTTTCAGCTGATAAAAAAGTTTCCTGGTGTGGGGCGAATACCGCTCCTGCCGTCCTTTTTCCTCGTCCATATGGGAAATGCGCCACATGACGTTCTGCTCCAAAGACGGCGGCGCCTCCAGCAGGCCGCCTTCTTCCAATGTATTAACCCATTGATTTATTTCCTCATAACTCCATTCCCGCTTCATGGCATCCGCTCCTTTCCATAAATTTTTTGCAGCTTCGCTCTGGCCCGGTAGATCTGGGTCTGTACCGTTTTCAGGTTCTGCTCCCGCTCCTGAGCGATCTCCTGAGGGCTTTTTTCCTCGTAAAAATAGGCCAGGGCGATCTCCCGGTAAGGGGGTTTCAGCTTTTGGCAGGCTGCCTTTAATTCCTGCCGCACCTCCGCCGCCAGCAGATGATCCTCCACCCGTTTCCCGTCAGAAAGCTCCTGCAATTTCTCCTCCGCTTCGGGGATGCCGTGCCGGCCGGTCTTTCTGGCGTAATCCAGGCACTTATTCATGGCGATGGTACACAGCCACGCTTTTTCGTGCTGCCCGTCGAAGGTATCCATGTGGCAGTATGCCGCCAGGAAGGTCTCCTGGGCCAGATCCTCCGCCGTGAAATAATTCCCCGTCATTTTATAGCACAGAGAAAATATCAAATTCTGATACCGGTTCAGCAGCACCGCCGTTTCCTTTGACCTGTCGATACGAACACCCCCTTTCTTTTTGCTTTTTCCGTTTCTATTATTATAAACGCCAAAAAAACGTCTTTGTCTTCAAAAATCTCTCATATTAAAAAAGTCTTAAAAAATATCCCAAAGCTCCCACGAAAAAAACGCCGGCAGAAAAACAGATTTCCTGCCGGCGATTCCTTTTCCGGGAATCTCCCGTGTTTTTTAATCTTCTTCTTCTGGCTCCAGGAACTTGTCGATCTCCGCCCAAAGCTCCTGCACACCTGTCTTTTTCTCCCCACTGAAGGGAAGCAGCACATCCCCCGGCTGAAGTCCCAGCGTCTTTCGGATCACAGAAAGGTGTTTGGGGATCTGGCTGCGGTTGATCTTATCGGATTTGGTGGCGGCAATGATGATGTCATAGCCATAATGGCGCAGCCATTCGTACATCATCACGTCATTTTTCCCCGGCTCATGGCGGATGTCGATGAGCAGAATGATGGCCCGCAGCTCCTCCCGCTTCTGCAAATATTCCTCAATCATAGCGCCCCATTTGGCAATCTCCGTTTTCGGCGCCTTGGCATAGCCGTAGCCCGGCAGATCCACCACATACATCTGGCCGTTCACATCATAAAAATTGATGGTGCGTGTCTTGCCCGGCTGAGAACTGGTACGGGCCAGCGCTCTTCTGCCCAGCATAGCGTTGATGAGGGTAGATTTGCCCACGTTGGATTTTCCGGCAAAGGCGATCTCCGGCCGGCCGTCGGTGGGGTACTGGGAAAACTTGGTGCCTACGGCCGCCAAGGATGACTGTTTTACTTCCATACGCTTTCTCCCTTCGCCAAAGCGGTACGCAGCACCGCTTCCATATCTTTCACAGTGACAAATTCCAGACCTTCTTTGATTTCGTCGGAAATTTCATTCAGATCCTTCTGATTTTCCCAGGGCAGTATCACCGTTTTGATGCCGGCCTTTTTCGCCGCCAGCACCTTTTCCTGCAAACCACCGATGGGCAGCACCCGTCCCCGGATGGTAACTTCCCCGGTCATGGCCACGTCATTTCTGACCTTCGCCCCTGTCAGCGCTGACAGAATGGCTGTCGTCATGGTGATGCCGGCGGAAGGGCCGTCCTTGGGCGTGGCCCCTTCCGGAATATGGATGTGGATATCCTTCGTTTTGTAGAAATCCTCCTCCAGCGCAAATTCCCCGCTCTGGGAACGGATATAGCTGAGCGCCGCCTCCGCAGATTCCTTCATGACCTTGCCCAGGTTCCCTGTCAAACGCAGTTTCCCTTCCCCGGGCATCACATTGACCTCAATAGAAAGGGTCGTGCCGCCTACGGCCGTCCACGCCAATCCCCGGACAATGCCCACCTGCGGCTCCTCGTATATCTTTTCCTGGGCAAAGAGCGGCTTGCCCAGGTATTCCTCCAGATTTTTCGGCGTTACCGTCATAGACTTTTTCTCTCCGCCCACAATGGCCTTGACCGCCTTCCGGCAGACCTTGCCGATGGTGCGCTCCAGCTGGCGGACGCCGGCTTCTCTGGTATAGCAGTCAATGATGATCTCCATAGCCTCCGGCTTGATCTTCAGCTGACTGGAAGTCAGGCTATGACGGCGCATCTGTTTTTTCACCAGATGGTCCATGGCGATATGGAGTTTTTCTGTGGAAGTATAGCTGCCCAGCTGGATGACCTCCATACGGTCCCGCAGAGGCCCGGGAATGGGGTCGATGCTGTTGGCCGTACACATGAAAAGCACCTTAGACAAATCATAAGGCAGCTCTATGTAATGGTCCCGGAAGGTGAAATTCTGTTCTCCGTCCAGCACCTCCAGCAGCGCCGCCGCCGGGTCGCCGTTATAGGATACCCCCAGCTTGTCCACTTCATCCAGCAGCATCAGCGGATTGATGGTGCCCACCTGCTTCATGGCATTCATGATGCGTCCAGGCATGGCGCCGATATAGGTCCGTCTGTGGCCCCGGATCTCCGCCTCGTCCTTGATGCCCCCCAGGGACATCCGCACATACTTCCGGTTCAGCGCTTTCGCGATGGAACGGGCAATGGAGGTCTTGCCTACGCCGGGAGGGCCTACCAGACAAAGGATGGTGGCCTTTTCCTCGGGGGCGTTCTTGCGCACCGCCAGGTATTCCAGAATACGCTCCTTGACCTTTTCCAGACCGTAATGGTCCTCGTCCAGAATAGCGGCCGCTTCCTTCAGTTCAAACCGTTCCTCCGTCATTTCGTTCCAGGGCAGATTCAAAATGGTGTCGATATAGCTGCGGGATACATTGGATTCGGGAGAGGTCACCGGGATCTTCATCATCCGATCGATCTCCTTTTCTACCGTGCGGCGCACTTCCTCCGGCGGGTCCTTTTCCTCCAGCCGCTTGCGGAAGGCCTCCGCGTCGGCGCCGATGCCGTCCTTGTCCCCCAGTTCCTCCTGGATGACCTTCATTTCTTCCCGCAGGAAATACTCCCGCTGGTTCTGGTCGATCTTTTCCTTTGTTTTGCTCTCGATCTCCCGTTTTACCAAAAGCACCTGCTTCTCAAAATCCATGATATCCATGACCATCTGCAATCTTTCGTAGGGATTCAGCATGGAAAGCACCTTCTGCTTCCGGTCAAAGGAAATATCCAGCCCCGCGCCGATGAGGTCGGCCATGCGCCCCGGCTTTTGGGCCGCGGATACCGTCGGGATCAGATCGGAGGCCGCCGTATTGGGCACAAATTTGGCGTATTCCTCATACTGCTCCATGGCTCTGCGCATCATGGCAACGGTAGAGACATCCGGCTCCTCAGCAAAATCCTGCTCCAGTGGGATGATGGCGGCATATTCGCATTCTCTTTTTTTGCGCACCTCTGCCAGACGCCCTCGGTGCAG
Source organism: uncultured Anaerotignum sp. (assembly GCA_944381385.1). GTDB lineage: Bacteria > Bacillota > Clostridia > Lachnospirales > Anaerotignaceae > Anaerotignum. Next base: position 20,046 of record CALWKZ010000045.1, read on the forward strand.
CCCCTCCACGATCACATGGGTTACATTTCCCGGCAGCTTCAAGATCTGCTTGATCTCCGCTACTGTACCGATGGGGTAAAGATCCTTCTGCTCCGGCGCCGGCTGCTCCGGGTTCCGCTGGGTCGCCAGAAAGATCTTCTTGCTGAACTGATCCGCTTCCTCCAGGGCGTCCAGAGATTTCTGCCTGCCCACCGGAAAGCTGATGGCCATATTGGGAAATACCGTCAGACCCCGCAGGGCCATCATCGGTACCATCATTTTCTGTTTCTGTTCCATATAAAAATCACCTCTATACAGTGTATCTTTCGTCCTTCCTCGACAAAGGCTAATTTAGTTATTATACAATACATCCCATATACAGTCAATTCCCACTATGGCGCAAGGGTATATATTTTTATGGAAAATCAGCCTTTTCTCCCTTCCAGCCATAGAAAAAGAGACGTCTTTTCTTCAAAAAACGCCTCTGTCCGCCCTATTTCTGTTGGCAGATGCCCTCCGCCGAAAGGATGCCCTCTGCCGCGCGGAGCCCCGCGCCCTGCTCCTGTCTGGGCATGAAAACCTGCTCCAAAAGCTCCCATACATCCCCGGCGCAAAGGACTTCCATCCCCATCTGGCCATAGGCTCTCTGCCAATTGGCCTTTGGAATCCATACCCGGGAAACGCCGGCCTCTCTGGCCGCCTCCAGCTTTTCGCTGACACCGCCTACCGGCAGGATCTGTCCCGTCAGGGAAATTTCCCCCGTCAGAGCCATATCTCCCGGCACCGCCGTTCCCGTAAAAGCGGAATACGCCGCCAGAAACATGGCGGAACCTGCCGAAGGCCCGTCTACCGGCATACCGCCGGGAAAATTCAGATGCACTTCATAGTCCTGCCGCCGGAAACCGAACTGCTCCAGCACCGTCAGCACATTTTCCGCGGAACTGCGGGCATTGCTTTTGCGCAGGCTTTTGCCGTAGGGGCTTTTCAGTTCTTCCTCCTCCACAATCCCCGTCACCTGCAAACCGCTTTGCTCCCCTTTGCGAAATACCGCCTCCACTGTCAATACTGTGCCGCCCATACCGCCCATGACCGCCAAACCATTGACCACACCAACTCTGGGCTTTTTCTCCACTTTTTGCTGCATTCTCGGTTCAAATCGCCCCATTTCCGCCACCATTTCCAAATCTGCCTCTGTAATGCGTTTCCTTCCCTCCATTTCCGCCTTTGCCCACAGGGACTGGACCAGATGGACCGTATCCCGGCCGCCGGCGGCATAGCGGGCGATCTTTCCGCAAAAGCCCGCCTCATACTCCAGTCCCGCTTTTTTCAGGCCGTTTTCGGCGATCCGCTCCACGGCCTTCCTGTCCAAAGGCTGGAAAAAGATCTCCGTACACCGGGAACGCAGCGCCGGTGGCAGTTCCCGGGGGCTTCTGGTGGTGGCGCCGATGAGCCGGAAATCCGCCGGCATCCCCTTCTGGAAGATCTCATGAATATAGGGAGGTATTTTCTGGTTCTCTCTGCTGTAGTAGCTGCTCTGGAACCGGGCCACCCGGTCCTCCAGCACCTTTAACAGTCGGTTCATCTGTACCGGATGCAGCTCCCCGATCTCATCCAAAAACAGCACGCCGCCGTTGGCCTCACAGACAGCGCCGGGCTGCGGTCTGGGGATGCCCGCCTGCCCAAAGGCCCCGGCTCCCTGATAGATGGGATCATGGACAGAGCCCAGCAGCGGGTCCGCAATGCTGCGCTCATCAAACTGCACCGTCGTGGCATCGATCTCCACAAAGGGCGCCGTCCGCAGAAAAGGCGAGTTTTCCCTGGCCTTGGCCTCCTCCAGCACCAGTCTGGCCGCCGCCGTTTTCCCCACCCCCGGTGGCCCATAGATCAGGATATGCTGGGGATTTGGGCCGCAAAGAGCCGCCCGCAGGGCTTCGATACCCTTTTCCTGCCCCACGATCTCCGAAAGACGGACAGGCCTGGTTTGCTCCGCCAAAGGCTCCGTCAGATGCACCCGGCGCATATCCTCCAGATGCTGCATCTGCCGCTCATTCTCCTCAGCGGAAATCACCTCCCCACCCTTTTTCCTTTTGGCACTTCGCCAAAAAAACAGGGCCCCCAGCAGAAAAAACAGCATCTGGGCGCCAAATAAAAACCATCCGCTCACATACATTCCTCCTTTTTCCTTTGGAGGTAGTATGCGCGGATGGCTCTGTTTCCATGCTCTATTTTATTAGATCAAAACTTTCCCTCTCCCATGGCGCCGCTGGTCTCGGCGAAGGAAAATATAAAATCCCCTTCATCCTCCGGGATATAATACTCAAAATAATCATTGTCGTACTCCATGGGATAATCATAATAGTCCATATAAGGCGCGTCGTAGTATTCATAATATTCATAATACGGGTCATAAGAGTATCCCGCTTTTGCCAGCCCCAAAAAGATCATCACGGCAAAGACCACCGCCACCAGCGTTCCCGCCACTACATAGATCAGCGCCGCTCTGGAGAAATTCTTCCGGTTCACATTCACCTGTTTCCCTACGGCCCAGTAGATCAGAAAGACCAGATTCACAATAGGAATCGCCATAATCAAAAACATCAGGAAATAGCTTCCCACGGAAAGAGGTTCTCTGGAAGCAGCCTCCTGTGGTCGGTGTTCTTCCTGCCATGTGCCGCCGGAGCTGTTCTGCGCGTTTCTTTCCTCCTGCCGGCGCGCTTCTCCCGCCGGTTCCGCTGTAGTAGCCCTTTCTTCCCCGTAGGGTCTGCCGCAGGTCACACAGAAACGATCCTCGTCCCCCATTTGGCCGCCGCAGTATCTGCAATTTTTCGACATAAACCGTCCCCCATTTCTGTTTCTCTTCCACACCGCCGGGCTTTTTCTCCACTCGCGGCGGTCCGTTTCCCACTTTTGAAAAGATTATACCACAATCCCCCACGTTTTTCTCTTAATATTTTCCAAAATTATTGTAAACTCTCCTTGTTTTTATTGGTTGACTTTTCTCTCCTGCCCGTCTATACTCTAATCCATACAAAAGGAGGTCTTTTCATGACAAAAACACGGTCTTTGATCTATACTGCCCTGATGACGGCCATCATCTGCATCGCCGCCCCCATCAGCATCCCTATTCCCGTCAGCCCGGTGGCCCTGACATTATCCACCTTCGCCATCTATCTGACCATCTATGTGCTGGATCTGCCCCGGGCGGTGTCTGCCGTCGGCCTGTATCTGCTTTTGGGCGCTGTGGGCCTGCCCGTATTTTCCGGCTACACGGCGGGGCTTTCCCGCTTCGCGGCCCCTGGCGGCGGATATCTTGTAGGCTATCTCCTGCTGGCCCTCATTGGCGGTGTCTTTCTTTCCCGCTATCCCCAAAACAAGGCCATGCAGATCCTGGGGCTGTTCCTGGGGACATTAGCCACCTATGCGCTGGGCACCCTCTGGATGGCCCATGTGACCAACGCCTCCTTCTGGCAGACGCTGCCCATGGGCGCTTTGGTCTTTCTGCCCCTGGATCTCCTCAAAATTTTGGCGGCCTGCTGGCTGGGGAACCGGCTCCGGCCCTATCTGGCGGCCCACACCCTTCGGAACCCATAAACAAAAAGGCTTTTTATGAATTTTCATAAAAAGCCTTTTTTATAATACCAGCGTCGATGCGATATTAAAGAAGATCAGCAATGCCACTGCGTCCACCACCGTCGTGATCAGAGGGCCCGCCATGATAGCCGGGTCCAGGCGGCACATTTTCGCGCCGATGGGCAAAAGACAGCCCATGGCTTTCGCCACAACCACAACCGCGCCCATACTGATGGAAACGGTCAGGTCTACCATTACATTGGTGGCGGGGCTGAATATGGTCTGCTTTACCATGTTCAAGGTCCCTAAAATCATGCCGCAGATCAGGCCCACCTGCAATTCCTTGCCCAATACCCGCAGCGTATCTCTGGGCCGCACCTCATCCAGCGCCATGCCGCGGATAATCATAGCGGAGGCTTGAGAACCGGCATTCCCGCCGGTACCGGTCAATACGGGGATAAAGGTAGCCAGCTGCACGGCCTCGTCCAATATAGACTGATAGCCGCCGATGATGAAGCTGCTGAGGGTCCCGGAGATCATCAGCACACAGAGCCATACAATCCTGTTTTTCGCTAACTTGGCCACAGAGGTTTTCAAATATTCCTCGTCGGAAGGCAGCAGCGCCGCCATCTTTTCCATATCCTCCGTGGTTTCTTCGTCGATAACGTCCACGATATCATCGACGGTGATGATGCCCACCAGGCGTTCCTCGCCGTCTACTACCGGCAGAGCCATCAGGCTGTATTTCCTGAAGATCGCCGCCGCTTCTTCCTGGTCGTCCTGGGTCGTGACACGGATGACGTCCTCCTCCATCAGCTCGCCTACCCGTACCCTTTCATCGGCTAAAAGCAGCGTTCGCAGAGGCAGCACACCGATGAGACGTTTTTTTCTGTCCAGCACATAGCAGGTATAAATGGTCTCCTTATCCAGACCGATCTTCCGGATCAGCTCCATGGCCCGGCCTGCCGTCATGCCTTCGTTCAGATGGACGAATTCTACCGTCATCAGGCTTCCGGCGGAGTTATCCGGATAATGGAGGAATTGGTTGATGAGCTTTCTCGTCTCCACATCCGTATTGCGCAGGACCTTTCCCACCAGCTCCGGCGGGGCTTCCTCCAGGAAGTCCACCGTATCGTCCAGGAACATATTGTCCACGATATTGCGCACCTCACTGTCGGAAATGGAGGTCACCAGCATTTCCTGGGTATCGTTATCCAAAAAGGAAAAGGCATCCGCCGCCATATCCTTGGACAGCAGACGGAACACGAAGAGTTTCTTTTCCACAGGCAGCTCTTCCAGAAATTCCGCCACATTGGCCGGGTTTTCCTCATTCAGTTCTTCTCTCAGGTTCAGGTAAGCGCCTTTTTCCAGCCACTCCTGCCACTGCGCATAGGTTTCCATCCACTCTTCCATTCCGTCACCTCCTTTTCCTTTCGTTTCTCTGTTACAAAAGCAGCGCTGAAGCGATGCTGAAATAAATAATCAGCGCCACCGCGTCCACCAGTGTGGAGATCAAAGGCCCCGCCATCATAGCCGGGTCTACCTTTACGATCTTGGCGAAAATAGGCAGGGTACAGCCAATGGTCTTGGACAGCACCACTACCGCCGCCATACTGAGGGAAACGGTAAAATCCATCAGAGCATCGGTACTGGGGCTGAATATGGTCATACGGGCCATGTTCACGGCCCCCAGGGCCACACCGCAGAGTACGCCGACCCGCACCTCTTTCCAGATGACCCGCAGGGTATCTCTTACCTCGATCTCCCCCAGCGCCATACCACGAATAATCATGGTAGATGCCTGGGACCCGGCGTTGCCCCCAGTGCCGGTAATAATCGTCACAAAGTTGGACAGCGTCATAGCCACCGCCAGCAGCGACGCATAATGGCCGATGACCAGAGAGCTGAGGGTTCCGGAGATCATCAGCACGCAGAGCCATACGATTCTGTTTTTCGCCAGCTTCAGCACGGGCGTTTTCAGATATTCCTCATCGGAAGGCAGCAAAGCCGCCATTTTTTCCATATCCTCCGTGGTTTCCTGTTCGATAACATCCACGATATCGTCCACGGTGATGATACCCACCAGACGGTGCTCCAGGTCCGTGACCGGCAGCGCCATCCAGTTATATTTCTTGAAAATATTGGCGACCTCTTCCTGGTCGTCTGTGGTATATACGGATACCACGTCCTCCTCCATCAGATCCTGCACCCGTTCCTCGTCCTTGGCACAGATCAGCGTCCGCAGAGGCACCACGCCAATGAGCTTTCGATGGGCGTCGATGACGTAACAGGTATAAATGGTCTCCTTATCTGTGCCTGTACGCTTGATCTGGCGCATGGCCTCCTCCACGCTCATGCCTGCCCGCAGCTTCACGAACTCAATGGTCATCAGACTGCCGGCAGAGTTATCGGGATAGTTCAGGAACCGGTTAATCAGCTCTCTGGTCTCCGCGTCGGTATTGCGCAGGACTTTTTTTACCAGATTGGCGGGAGCCTCCTCCAGAAAGTCCACTGTATCGTCCAAAAACATTTCGTCTACGATATTGCGGACTTCCCGGTCCGTAATGGAATGGACGATATGCTCCTGGGTATCATTGTCCATATAGGAGAACACTTCCGCCGCCAGGTCTTTTGTCAGCAGACGGAAAACGAACAGCTGTTTTTCCGCCGTCAGCTCCTCGAAATATTCCGCCAGGTCGGCGGCATTTTCATCGTTTAATTCTTCTTTTAACTGTATATACGCGCCTTTTTCCAGCAATTCATTGAAATGGTCGAAAAGCGCCTGCATCTCCTCCAAAATTCTCACCCCTTTTTTCGCGCCGGCTTTTTGCGGCAATAAAAAAACACGTCTGCAAAAATACAATCGTGTCAGCAAAAATCCGC
>CALWKZ010000046.1 GCA_944381385.1 uncultured Anaerotignum sp.
TCTGGAACGGAAAAAACAGACGAAGGCATAAGCCCGGAAAGGAGAAGAGATGATGGGGCCAAAGAACAGAAAATTGATTTTGGAGGACAAAAGCGAGTATTACGGCTGGGGCTTCGGCGGCGGAGAGGACAGCGTGTTCGAGCTGGTGTTCAATACGTCCATGGCGGGCTATCAGGAGATCCTTTCCGACCCTTCCTATACGGGGCAGGGGGTGGTGATGACCTATCCCCTCATCGGGAATTACGGTATGTCCGCCGAGGATTATGAAACACAAACACCTACCATTTCCGCCATGATCCTGCGGGAGTACAACGACGCGCCTTCCTATTTTCGGAGCCAGGAGACCTTGGGGGCAGTCATGGCCCGTTTCCATATCCCCGGCATTTACGGCGTGGATACCAGGAAGCTGACCCGTTCCATCCGGGATTTCGGCAGCCGCCGGGCCTTGCTGACAGCCGCGGCGACCTCTCTGGAGGAAGGGCTGGCAAGGCTGAGGGAAACGCCTGTGCCAAAAGACGCCGTGGCCAGCGTCAGCCGCAAAAAGCTGGAACGCTTTCCGGCGGAGCGGCCGGAATTTCATATTGTGGCGGTGGACTGCGGCATCAAGACCAATATCCTGCGCCAGTGGAACCAAAGAAACTGCGATGTGACGGTGGTGCCCTGGAATACTACGGCGGCGGAGATCGCCGCTTTGGGGCCGGACGGCGTATTCTTTTCCAACGGGCCGGGGGACCCGGAGGATGTGCCCCAGGTCATGGAAACGGCGGCGGCCCTGCGGGGGAAATACCCCATTTTCGGTATCTGCCTGGGCCATCAGATTTTGGCCCTTTCCTACGGCGCCAAGACTTATAAAATGAAGTTTGGTCATCATGGCGGCAACCATCCCGTAAAAAATCTTTTGACGGGGCGGGTGGAAATGACAGCCCAGAACCATTCCTATGCCGTGGCGGCGGACAGTCTTTGTCACACGCCCTTGACGCTGACCCACCAGAATCTGCTGGACGGCACTGTGGAGGGCATACTGTGTGAGAAGGACCGGGTCATGAGCGTGCAGTTCCACCCGGAAAGCGCGCCCGGGCCCCAGGACAGCGCCCATCTGTTCGACGATTTTCTGGCTTGGCTGAAGGAGGATACCGCATATGGCAAAACGAAGTGATCTGAAAAAAATACTGGTCATCGGCTCCGGCCCCATCGTCATCGGGCAGGCGGCGGAGTTCGACTATGCCGGCACACAGGCCTGTCTGGCGCTGAAGGAAGAAGGCTATGAGGTGGTTTTGTGCAATTCCAATCCCGCCACCATCATGACCGATACCCAGATCGCCCATAAGGTCTATATGGAGCCTTTGACCCTGGAATATCTGGCAAAGATCGTCCGCTATGAGCGCCCCGACGCTATCCTGCCGGGCATCGGCGGCCAGACGGGGCTGAATCTGGCTATGCAGCTGGAGGAAAAGGGCGTTCTGGCGGAGTGCCGGACGGAGCTTTTGGGCACCAAGAGCAGCAGCATCCGCCGGGCGGAGGACCGGGAGGAATTCAAAGAGCTGTGCCAGAGCCTGGGGGAGCCGGTGCTGTCTTCGGAGATCGCCCAGACCGTAGAAGAGGGGTTGGAGATCGCCGGAAAGATCGGCTATCCTGTGGTGCTGCGTCCCGCCTTTACGCTGGGCGGCACCGGCGGCGGCTTTGCCCATGGGCCGGAGGAATGTCGGCTCCTGCTGCGGAAGGGGCTGGCCCTTTCCCCGGTGGGGCAGGTGCTGGTGGAAAAAAGCGTGAAAGGCTATAAAGAGATCGAATACGAGGTGATCCGGGACGGGGCCGATACGGCCATCGCCGTCTGCAATATGGAAAATCTGGACCCGGTGGGCATCCATACGGGGGATTCCATTGTGGTCTGCCCCTCCCAGACCCTTTCCAATAAAGAATATCAAATGCTGCGGGACAGCGCCCTGCGCATCATCCGGGCATTGGAGATCGAAGGGGGCTGTAATGTGCAGTTTGCGCTGGACCCTCGCTCCTTCCAGTATTATCTCATTGAGGTAAACCCCAGAGTATCCCGTTCCTCGGCATTGGCCTCCAAGGCCAGCGGCTATCCCATTGCCCGCGTTTCCGCCAAGATCGGCGTAGGCATGCGGCTGGAGGAGATTATGCTGGCCAATACGCCGGCGGCCTTTGAACCGGCGCTGGACTATATCGTCACGAAAATGCCCGGCTTCCCCTTCCAGAAATTCGCCGAGGCCAGCAACGAGCTGGGCACCCAAATGAAGGCCACGGGAGAGGTCATGGGCATTGGCCGGAATTTTCAGGAAAGCCTCTTAAAGGCGGTGCGTTCTCTGGAAAGCGGCGCCCGTCATCTGTATCTGCCGAAATTCGACCAGATGACAGACAGAGAATTGCTGGACTATATCCCCATCGGCACCGATGACAGGATCTACGCCTTGACGGCGCTGCTGCGGCGGGGGTACACGCCGGAAGCTCTGGCGGAAAAAACGGCCATCGACCTGTTTTTCCT
>CALWKZ010000047.1 GCA_944381385.1 uncultured Anaerotignum sp.
GCACCCGTCGCACCAGTGGCTCCCGTTGCCCCGGCAGCGCCCGCAGGGCCTGTGGGCCCGGTACTGCCTGTAGGGCCCGTAGCGCCTATGGGGCCCGTAGGACCTTTGGCTCCCGTCATTCCTCCGGGACAGCAGATCTGTACACAATAGGGCGGCGGGAAGGGCCCGCAGCCCGGCAGGCACATACCGCAAGGTTTTTTCGGATACATGAAGCATCCCGCCTTCCAACAATGCTTTCTGCCATAATATGCAAAAAGCCTGCACAAAGGCACCGCGTCCCAAAAAAGAAAGACCTCCGGCGATTTCTGCCGGAGATCCTGTGTTCAGCCTTCGTATATAAAATTGTCGATCAAACGGGTTTTGCCGATATATACCGCCATCGCCACCAGAACAGGCGCCTTCATTTCCCGAACAGGGGACATAGAAACACCGTCCACAGCCTGCACATAGTCGATCCTTGCCATAGGCTCCTTGGCAATCAGCTCCTTCATGGCAGAAACGATCTTTTCCGCGTCCTTTTCGCCCTGCTCCGCCATAGACTGGCCCAGAGCCACGGCTTGGCTCAGCACCAGCGCCGCCTGGCGCTCCTCAGGGCTGAGGTATGTATTTCTGGAGCTTTTTGCCAGACCATCCGCTTCCCGGACAATGGGACATCCCACGATCTCAATATCAAAATTCAGATCCCGCGCCATGCGCTTGATGATGGCCAGCTGCTGGGCGTCCTTCTGTCCAAAATAGGCTCTGTCCGGCGCCGTGATATGGAACAGCTTGGATACCACCGTGCATACGCCCCGGAAATGGGTGGGTCTTGTCTTGCCGCACAGCTCTTCCGACAGGGATTCCATGTTCACATAGGTAGAAAAATCCGGAAAATACATTTCCTCCGGCGAAGGATGGAAGATCAGATCCGCTCCCGCCGCCTCACAGACTGCGGCGTCCCTTGCCAGGTCTCTGGGATAGGATGCCAGATCCTCCCCAGGGCCAAACTGCACCGGATTCACAAAATCACTGACAACGACTCTGTCGTTTTCCCGGCTGGCGCGCTCGATCAGGCTCTGGTGGCCCTCATGGAGAAATCCCATGGTAGGCACCAGCCCTACGGAAAGCCCCTGTTTTCTCCATTCCTTGACTTCCTTTCTGACCTCCGCGATGGTTTCCACGATCTTCATGCTTCCGTCCTCCTTAGTACAGCTTTTTGATAACTTCATCGGAAATGGCAAAGGTATGCTCCGGGCAGGGGAAGGTGCCTTTCTGCACTTCCTCGATATATTCCTGGAAAGCGCCTGTCATCACTTCACCCACGTTGGCATATCTCTTTACAAACTTCGGCGTAAAATCGGAGAACATGCCCAGCATATCCTGGTATACCAGAATCTGGCCGTCGCATTCCACACCCGCGCCAATACCGATGGTAGGGATGGAGATGGATTTTGTGATGATCTCCGCCAGCTTCGCAGGCACACATTCCAGCACAACGGCAAAAGCCCCTGCCGCTTCTACTGCCTTGGCCTCCTCAATGAGCTTTCTAGCCGCTTCTTCGCTCTTGCCCTGTACTTTAAAGCCGCCGAAAGCATTAACGGACTGGGGCGTCAGGCCGATATGCGCCATAACAGGGATAGATGCCTCCGTAATGGCCTTGATCTGGGGACAAACAGCAGCGCCGCCTTCCAGCTTCACCGCCTGGCAGCCACCCTCCTTCATAAGACGGCCGGCGTTGCGTACCGCTTCCTCTACGGATACCTGATAAGACATAAACGGCATATCACCTACCACCAGAGCGTTTTTCGCGCCGCGGCAGACCGCCGCCGTATGGTGGATCATATCCTCCATGGTAACGGGCAGAGTGTCCTCATAGCCCAGCACTACCATGCCCAGGGAATCCCCTACCAGGATACCGTTAATCCCTGCCTGATCCATCAGCTTCGCCGTGGAATAATCATAGGCTGTCAGCATGGAGATCCGTTCGCCCTTTTCCTTCTGACTACGAAATGTTGCCACTGTGTTTTTCATGTTCGATTACCTCCGTTATTTTTTTATAATTTCTTTCCGGGTGTTTTTCTGCTGCAATATCCACAAGCCGTTCCGAAAGCCGCAGATAAACCTCCATCAGCCGCTCCTTGTCCTTGAGGGCAGAGCTATCCTTGATGGCGGCAATATGCTTTTCCATGGTCGAAACGTCTCCCCGTTCCACCGGCCCTGTCAACGCCTCCACCGGCCCCCGCTGGGCTACGGCTATGGCGTTGCCCTGAAACAGCGGAGCCAGTGCCTTCTGGGCATCCTCCTTTTGGAAACCGCAGGCCTCCAGGATATCTGCCCCCAGAGCGTACAGTCCCGCCGCCAGATTGCTGACTACAACGGCGCCGCAATGATAAAGGGTCTTATTCTCCGGCGTAGTAAGCATGACCTTCAGCCCCATCCGGCGCAGCAGTTTGGCCATTTCCTCCCGTCTTTCCGGGGAGCCCTCCAGCGTGAAATAGGCCTTGTCCAGCTCCCGCCAGGATTCGTACTTATCGCTTATGGCATACAGCGGATGAACGGAATATACGCAGGCACCGCGTTCTTCTCCATCAAAAAAAGTGGCCGATGAAATCGAACCACTGCAATGACAAATATTTTTATTTTTTATATCCAGATTTTTCATGCAATCCCATACCTCACCAATCCGGCCGTCCGGCACCGTGAGAAACAGGGTATCGCTGTCACGCAAAAGCTCCGCTATGGTGTCATACTTTTTTGTGTTTGTAAAATCTGCCGCTTCTTTGGCTGATTCTGGCGTTCTGCTGTAATAACCGGCCACGTCCGCGCCGTGGTCCGCAAAATACCTGCCCAAGGAAAAACCAACCTTCCCCGCGCCAATGAATCCAATTTTCATACTGTTCCTCCTCTCCAGGCAGCGACAGCATGAAAAATCCGCCCTTCGGTCTCGCTCAAACCTGATACGATCCGTCCTGCATAAAAAATAAAAAAACATTTCTTGGTACAGCTTCTATCCGAATACCATCCAGGGATAATATACCATTTCATGAAGAAAATGTCCACCGGATTTTTCCCTTCCCGAAAAGATTTCTTATTCCTCCGGCCAGTCCATTTTTCTCAGGCCTCATCCAAAATTTTCTTTTGCGCACCCCATAAAATCCCTGAGCGCAGGCTTTCCCTGCAAAGATTTATAGTAAATGCCAAACGGGATTGGCTCCGTATCCATCAAAGGGATCTTGACAAGCATCGGATCGTCCGGAACCAGATAATCCGGCAAAACAGAAATGCCGTATCCCGCCATTACCAGAACCACAATGGATTCGGCAGACTCACAAAAATAGAATTCTGAAGGCGGGCGCTGCCCCATCAGCTGTCCTTGCAGACGCACAATAGGGAGCATCCCTTTCGGCGGCATAAACAATACCAGCTTTTCTTTTTTCAGTTCCTCCATATAAACGCCTTCTGTCTGCGCCAACCTATGATTTCTGGCACAGACACAGACAATGCGCACCTTCGCAAATTCTTTAAAAAGCGTATTGATTTTTGTATCAGCCGCTTCCCGAAATCCCACCACCGCATCTAAATCTCCGCTTTCCAGCCGTTGGTAAATATGCCGGAAAGGGATGGTCTGAAGGCTGGGATGGAGCGCCGGGCGCAGCTGCCGCAGCTGCTCCAATATATCCGCCATAAGGATCATACAGGCAGAGCTGTAACAGCCGATGTTCAATGTTTCAATCGGTTTGTCAAATCCGGTGCTGAATCGTACCGCAGCACGCTCAGAAAGAGCTACAATCTGCTGGGCATCCGGCAAAAACGCCTTCCCTTCTTCCGTCATTCTGACAGAACGGGTCGTTCGTTCAAACAACCTGGTCCCCAGCTCTTTTTCCAAAGACTTGATCTGCTGGCTGACTGCGGGATGGGTCACGTGAAGCACCTGCGCCGCCTGCGCAAAGTTCAGGTATTCCGCAACCGCCAAAAAGCAGGAAAGCTGAAAAGTATTCATCACATCACCTCGTAAATTAGTAAGGATTCCTTACTAATAGTAACACATTCTAAATTCACTTTCAACGAAAAAGCTTTATAATTGATACATGAACGGACAGTAAACAGCCAAACGGTTCGGTAGAAACAAATCTCAAGAAAGGAGTTTTTATAATGTCTCAAAATATTATGTGGACCTTAAAACAGATCCATCTTGCCATGGAGCAATATGGAAAAATTCAGATGCAGCACATGGGTCTGACGCCAACACAGGCGGCGATGCTCTTTTTTCTGCTCACCCATAAAGAGCAGGGAAATTACGGCATCCAGATTCACGCGTCCCTGGGGATCTCTAAATCCTCTATTTCATCTACCCTGAAGGCCCTCAGGCAAAAAGGGTATCTCTATATGCGTGAAAACCCGTCAGATGACAGAAAAAAGCAGATTTTCCTGACCCAAAAGGCCTATGACGCAGAACAAGGCATTCGCTCCTGTCTGCAGGCGCAGCAAAACATATTATGCAGCCAAATACCTGCTCAAAGACTTCCGCATCTGGCGAAAGACCTGGAGCAAATGCTCCAGAACTTAAAAACAGAAATAGAAAAGGAGGCAGAAATATGATCAAAACCCTATTGGCGCAGCTGAAGCAGTACAAATCCGCTTCCGTTCTCGCGCCGGTTTTTACAGCGGGAGAAGTACTGATGGAAGTACTGATCCCTTTTATTACTGCTTCGATCATTGACAAAGGCATTGAAGCGGGAAATATCCATCAGGTCTATTTTTACGGCGGCATCATGCTGGTTATGGCATTTCTGAGCCTGGGCTTCGGTGTACTGGCAGGCAGATACGCGGCAAAGGCGTCGTCCGGCTTTGCCTGCAATCTGCGGGACGGGATCTACGAAAAAGTACAGTCCTTTGCCTTTTCTAACATCGACAAGTACAGCACCGCCGGTCTGGTCACCCGTATGACCACCGATGTGACCAACATACAGAACGCTTATCAGATGATCCTGCGTATTGCGGTCCGCGCGCCTCTGATGCTGGTTTGCAGTATGTTCATGTGCTTTTTCATCAGTGTGAAACTGAGCACGATCTTCCTGGTGGCTATCGTTGTGCTTGCCGCCGCATTGGGCTTTATTATGATACACACCCTCCCCGTATTTACCAAGGTATTCCGCAAGTATGACGACCTGAACGCCAGTGTACAGGAAAACGTATCCGCCATTCGCGTTGTAAAGGCATTTGTACGGGAAGATTATGAAAACAGAAAATTCCAAAAAGCGGCCAATAATCTCTATAAACTTTTTGTCAAGGCAGAAAGCGTCCTGGCTTGGAACAACCCGGTAATGATGACGGTCATTTATGGCTGCATCCTTTCGATCTCCTGGTTTGGCGCACACTTTATTGTGGCCGGCGATCTTTCCACCGGAAATCTGACCAGCCTCTTCAGCTACGTTATGAGCGTCCTGATGTCACTGATGATGCTTTCCATGGTTTTCGTAATGATCACCATGAGTGCTGCCAGCGCCCGCCGTATCGCGGAAGTTTTGAACGAAGTGCCGGATATGTCCGAACCGGAGCAGCCGGAGGAGACGGTTGCGGATGGCAGCATTGACTTCAACCATGTAAACTTCTCCTATAAACACGGCAGCGGAGAACAGACGCTGACAGACATCGACCTGCATATCCGCTCCGGTGAAACCATCGGCATCATTGGCGGGACCGGCTGCGGCAAATCCAGCCTGGTCAGCCTCATCAGCCGTTTGTACGATGTGGACAGCGGCAGCGTCTGCATCGGCGGAAAAGACGTACGTTCCTATGACACAGAGGCTCTGCGGAACCAAGTGGCCGTAGTGCTGCAAAAAAACGTCCTGTTTTCCGGTACAATTCTGGATAACCTGCGCTGGGGGAAGGAAGATGCCACCGAGGCGGAATGTGCCGAAGCCTGCCGTCAGGCCTGCGCCGATGAATTTATCGACCGGTTCCCCGACGGCTACAATACCTGGATCGAGCAGGGCGGCAGCAATGTTTCCGGCGGTCAGAAGCAGCGCCTGTGCATTGCCCGCGCACTGCTGAAGAAACCGAAAGTCCTGATCCTAGACGATTCCACCAGCGCCGTAGATACCGCCACCGACGCAAAGATCCGGGCTTCCTTCGCGAAGAAGATCCCCGGAACCACAAAACTGATCGTGGCACAGCGTATTTCCAGCATACAGGACGCAGACCGCATCCTTGTTTTGGACAACGGAAAAATCAGCGGCTTTGACAGCCACGAAAATCTATTGAAAACCAACGAAATCTATCGCGAAATTTACGAAGCACAAACCCAGGGCGGCGGCGACTTTGACCAGCCTGCCCCGGAAGGGAAGGAAGGTGTTTCCGTATGACATCACAAAAAAATAAGAAAATGAGTACCCGAGAGAATCTCCGTGCCATGGGCCGGGTCCTTGGCTATATGCTCAAAAATTACAAATTTTCCTTTTTCATGGTAGTCGTCTGTATCCTTGGCTCGGCGCTGGCTACCCTGCGAGGGATGCTGTTCATGCAGAGCCTGCTCGATGACTATATCGTTCCGCTGACACAGGCGGAAACTCCCGACTACTCCGCTTTGGCCGCGGCGCTGCTTTCTGTGGCAATTACCTATGCCATCGGTATTCTCTGCGCTTACGCCTATAACCGGATCATGGTCAACGTCAGCCAAGGAACCATGCGGAACCTGCGTGTTGAGCTGTTCCAGCATATGGAATCCCTGCCCATCCGGTATTTTGATACCCATGCCCACGGCGATATTATGTCTATCTACACCAACGATGTGGATACCCTGCGGCAGCTGATGAGCCAGGGCATTCCTCAAATCATCAATTCCTGCGTAACCATTCTGACTTCTTTTATCAGTATGTTTATACTGGATATCCCGCTGACAATCCTTACATTAGCTATTATCGGCGTAATGGTCTTTGCCACCTCAAAGATCGCCGCAAGATCCTCTTACTATTTTTCCTGCCAACAGAAGGATCTGGGTATTGTCAACGGCTATATTGAAGAAATGATGGACGGCCAAAAGGTGGTCAAGGTATTCTGCCACGAGGACAAAAGTCTGGAACAATTCCGCAAATTGAATGAAGCCCTGCGGGAGAGCGCGGACAAGGCCAATGCCTTCTCCAACATCAGTATGCCCGTCAATGTAAACCTGGGCAATATCAGCTATGTGCTCTGCGCGGCCGTAGGCGCTATTTTTGCTCTGAACGGCTATCTGGGTCTGACGCTGGGCACACTGGTCTCCTTCCTGACCCTGAATAAAAACTCCACCCAGCCCGTCAGCCAGATCAGCCAGCAGCTCAACAGCATTGTAATGGCAATGGCCGGGGCCCAGAGAATTTTTGATCTGATGGACGAAACGCCGGAAACCGACGACGGCTATGTAACGCTGGTCAATGTGAAGGAAAACGAGGACGGCTCGCTGACAGAAACCACAGAGCGCACCAATCTCTGGGCCTGGAAGCATCCCCATAAGGCCGATGGAACGATCACTTACAAGAAGCTGGAGGGCGACATCACCTTCGACGATGTGGATTTCGGTTATGAAGAGGGTAAGATCGTTCTGCACAACATCAAAATGTATGCCACACCGGGGCAGAAAATCGCCTTTGTCGGTTCCACTGGTGCAGGCAAAACCACTATCACTAACCTTATCAATCGGTTTTATGATATTGCCAACGGCAAGATCCGCTATGACGGCATCAATATCAATAAAATCAAAAAAGGCGACCTGCGCCGCAGCCTGGGCATGGTGCTTCAGGATACCCATCTCTTTACCGGCACGGTCATGGACAACATCCGTTACGGCCGTCTGGACGCAACCGATGAGGAGTGTATCGCGGCGGCAAAGCTGGCCAACGCGGACGGTTTCATCCGCCGTCTGCCGGACGGCTACCAAACCGTATTGACGGGCGACGGCGCCAACCTCTCCCAGGATAAAGTACAATAAGTTTCGCAAATTAAAAAAATAAAAAGAGACATGGTTTGCAGATCTCTGGTAGAATGAAGTCGCGACACACCATTCGAAAGGAGATAGCAAGCCATGCCTGAAAAAATTGT
>CALWKZ010000048.1 GCA_944381385.1 uncultured Anaerotignum sp.
AATCCATGCTGCATAAATACATGGACCGTTATATTTAAGGAGGTGTTTTGGAAATGGAACAGATGGATATTATCACCAAGGTGGTCCCCTTTATTCTGGTGGTGCTGATCGTATACTGGAACATGCGCCGGATCAAAAAGAATCTGGACGGCATGAAACAGGAGCAGCAGATGCAAAAATGCAGCGGTTCCTGCCATGGCTGCGCCCATAGTGCGGGATGCACTTCCGCCCAGAAGGAAACCCAGGACCAGACAGAAAAATAAAGGGTTATTTTGGCGATTTTTGGTAAAAATTAAGATTTTTGAAAGAAATCCATTAGATAATTATGATATAATATTTTTTGTTTTAGAACTTTTTAATTTGAAGGAGGAAGAAAAATGAAAAAGAGAATGATGGCAGTTTTGTGTGCTGCAACGGTAGCTTTGTCCGCAGTACCTGCATTCGCAGCAGAAACAGCTGCTGACACAACAGCAACAGCAGCAACAGAAGAAACAGCTGCAACAGAAGAAACAGCAGCAACAGAAGAAACAGCTGCAACAGAAGAAACAGCTGCAACAGAAGAAACAGCTGCTACAGAAGAAACAGCTGCTACAGAAGAAACAGCAACAGAGGAAACAGCTGCAACAGAAGAAACAACAGAAACAGCTCCTGTGGTTGGCCTGAAAGGCGATGCAGCCGTAGTTGTAAACGGTGAGGCAGTTGTATTTACAACACAGGCTCCCGTTATCAAAAACGATATTACACTGATCCCCGTTAGAGGCGTTCTGGAAGCTCTGGGCGTAACTGTTGTTTGGGATAAGGTAGAAAGAAGCGTTACTATGACATCCGGCGACAAAGTAGGTGTTCTGGTAATCGGCGACGCTACATTCAAAGCTGGTGACAAAGACGTTGAACTGGCAGCTCCCGCGCAGATCATCAATGGCTCCACAATGATCCCTCTGCGTGCTGTAGCTGAATACTTCGGCGCAACCGTAACATGGGATGCAGCTACAAGAACTGTTGATGTTGCAACAGCAGCAGTAGAAGAAACACCCGCAGCTGACACAACAACAGAAGAAACTCCCGCAGCTGATACAACAACAGAAGAAACACCCGCAGCTGACGCAGCAACAGAAGAAGCTCCCGCGGCTGACGCAGCAACAGAAGCTCCCGCGGCTGACACAGCAACAGAAGCTCCCGCAGCTGAATAAGAAAATATTCAGAGAGTTTTCTAATTTAAAATAAGAATTTAAAAGGACATGATTTTTCCATATGGACAGATCATGTCCTTTTTCTATACGTTTCAAATTGTTTTATCTGCTGATTTTTTCGATGGAATCTCTTCTATTTTGCCAGGAAAATTTTCGGAATAAAAAGAAATAAAGGCAGGTTTTGTAAAATATATGTGCATTTATTGTAAAAATAGCTGAAAACTCTGTTTTTCTATTTTATATTTTGTTGAAGTGTGCTAAAATCAATGTGTGGTTTGGCTCTGCAAAGGGGCAGAGCCCTATGAAAAGGAATCCATAAGGAGGTTATGCTATGAAGAAAAGGAAATATCTTTCTCTGCTGCTTTCCCTGGCTATGGCGGCAGGGCTTTCCGTTCCCGTTTTCGCGGGAGACATGGATGGAAAGCTGGTGGTACTGCATACAAATGATATTCATGGGTATTACGGTACAACGGAAACATCTGTGGGGATTGCCGGAGTTGCCGCATTGAAGGATTATTATGAGGAACAGGGCGCGGATGTGCTTTTGCTGGACGCCGGGGACTTCTCCCAGGGCACCACACTGGTAAATCATGAAAACGGCCTGAAGGCGGCGGAATATCTGGCAGCGGCGGATTATGACGCTGTTTCTCTGGGCAACCATGAGTTTGACTTCGGCTTTGACGCTTTGCTGGATATTGTAGCGGTGCTGGGTGCCGCGGATATTCCGGTACTGGATGCGAATGTGCTGGAAAAAGGCACCACATCCCCCTATTTTGGAGATAATGCGGTATTTGAGCTGGACGGCATGACGGTCGGCGTTTTTGGTCTGGATACGGCGGAAGCACAGACGAAGGCCAGCCCCAGCAGCGTAGCGGCGCTGAATTTCCTGGACAAGCAGGAGATGTTTGACTGTGCGCAGGCACAGGTGGATACGCTGAAGGCGGAAGGCTGCGACTACATCATCGCCCTGACCCATCTGGGCGTGGATGAAGAAAGTGCGGGCAGACGCTCCACAGAGCTGGCGGAAGCGGTTACAGGCATTGATCTGATCGTGGACGGCCACAGCCATACGGTCATGGACGGCGGTCAGATGGTTGGAGACACCATGATCGTCAGCACAGGCTCCTATCTGGAAAATGTGGGGACGGTCGTAGTGGACAAGGCTACCGGCGAAGAAACAGCCAAGCTGATTTCCGCGGCGGATTACGCGGCAAATTATGGCGTATATGACGAAACACTGGCAGCTATGGTAGCGGCGGATCAGGCGGCTGTAGATGAATACTACGCCGGTGTATTTGCCACAACGGAAGTAGACCTGAACGGGGAAAAAGACCCCGGCGTTCGTACGGAAGAAACCAATCTGGGTGACTTTACGGCTGACGCTTATCTGTACGCAGGCAGAAAATACGCCGAGGAACAGAACCTGGGCATTTCTGTGGATATTGCCATTTCCAACGGCGGCGGCATTCGTGCCAGCGTACCTAAGGGTGAAATTTCCATGAACACCCTTTATACCGTATTCCCTTACGGCAATACCATCGCACTGGTGACTATTACCGGCGAACAGCTGCTGGAGGTTCTGGAGGCGTCTACCTTCTGTACTCCGACAGCCATCGGCGGCTTCCCGCAGATCGCCGGAGCGGAATTTACAGTAAATACGGCTGTGGAATATGTCAATGGGGAACAGTATCCTGATTCTACTTATTACGCACCGGCAAATCCCGGCAGCCGTGTGACGATTACCAGCGTAGGCGGCAAGGCCTTTGATCCCGAAGCGAATTACACAGTGGTAGTCAACAGCTTCCAGGCAGAAGGCGGCGATACATATTATGTACTGACACAGGGCAGCTACATGCAGGATACCGGCATCATTGACGCGGAAGCCCTCATTGACTATGTGGATTCCATGGGCGGCGTGATCGGTCAGGAATACGCAGAGCCCCAGGGCAGAATCCAGATCGTAGCGGAAGCGGTGGAAGAGCCTGCCGCTGAGACTACAGAACCGGAACAGACCACAGAGCCCGCCCCTGCACCTGCGGAAGAGGAAACAGCGGAAGTTGTGATCTACACAGTAAAAGCAGGAGACAGCCTGTGGCGTATTGCCGAAAAGATTTTGGGCAACGGCAATTTCTGGAGCCAGATCTATGAGGCAAACCGTTCTATCATCAAAGACCCTTCTTTGATTTACATTGGTCAGGAATTGAAAATGCCTTGATCGAAGATGGCATATTGTAAAATAAGGCTCTCTTTTCCTGAAAAAAGAGGGCAATAGAAAACAGGAAGGCGTGAGAAGATTCTCATTCCTTCCTGTTTTTGTTTTTGAAACGATTATTCTTTTTCCAAAAGCTCTGTATAGCTGTGGATATATTGATCCGCCGCCGCCTGGATTTCCGGAATATCCTTTTCCGTCATGGCGTCGTATACGGCAACTACCTGCAGTCCTGCCGCCTTTGCGCCCTTTACGGCGTAGCAGGCGTCCTCAAATACAGCCGTGTCCTCCTGGGTACCGCCTAATTTTTCCATCATGGCGCGGAAAACCCTTGGATCGTCCTTGTTGGCGCCGATTTCCGTACAGGTGGCGATAAACTCAAAATAGGGCGTGATTTTCAGCCGGTCCAGAGCCAGATGGATATAGCTGGCTTCGGAAGCGGTCAGGATACACATTTTGGTACCTTTTTTCCGTTCCTGCTCCAGAAAATCCCTGGCGTGGGACTTCAATGGGATGTAATGGGCATACTGGTCGGAGACATAGGAAATGACCTCGTTGCAGATCTCCTCCACGCTCTGCTTCGCCCCCAGATGTTCCCGGAAATAGGCCGCCGATTCCGGCAGGGTCTGTGTTTTCAGGATGGAGCGGAGGTTGGAGGGCACCGGCAGATGGTGCCGTTCCAGATAAGTCTGCCCTGTGTTTTTCCAGACGGGCATGGAGTCCAGCAGTGTGCCGTCCAGATCGAATATGATGTGTTTGATGTTCTTATTCATGGTATTTGTCTATTTTCTCGTTGATGGTTAAAACGCCGGTGGGGTTATGGAATACTTTGATGTAGGTCTTGGTAGAAGGCGCGCCTTCCTCAATGGGAATCTCCTGGCAGCGCTTCGCGATGGCCATCAGTCCTTCCAGATCGCCTTCGATGGTGGTCTCGAAAGGGCCTACTACATAATGATAGCCTGTGGACGCGATATAAGCGATGACCTTATCCACAATGGCCAAAACTTTTTCTGTTTCTGATACGTCAGGCAGTACCTGAACGGCAATACTTGTTGTATACATCATTTATGACCTCCTTTTTTGTCAGTGTAGCACTTTCTGATAGAAAAGGCAAGGAAGGGGGAAAGAAGGGATACCATTTTTTCCGTTGTTTTGGTATACTGTCTTTATGAAAATACAAAGGAAAGAGGGAGTATATATGGAATACCGGCTGGAGCATGACTCTATGGGAGAAGTGCGGGTGCCTGCGGCGGCCTACTGGGGGGCCCAGACACAGAGAAGCTATGAGAATTTCAAGATCGGTACGGAAAAAATGCCGGAGGAGATCATTCGGGCATTTTCTTATTTAAAAGAAGCGGCGGCACTGGCTAACTGCCGGCTGGGAAAGCTGGATGAGAAAAAATGCGGCATCATCGGCCAGGTCTGCCGGGAGATTCGGGAGGGCAAGCTGGAGGGCCAGTTCCCTTTGGCCGTATGGCAGACAGGCAGCGGCACCCAGTCCAATATGAATGTGAATGAGGTCATTGCCAACCGGGGCAACGAGCTGGCCGGGGAAAAGCTGCTCCATCCCAATGACCATGTCAATATGTCCCAAAGCTCCAATGATACCTTCCCCACAGCCATGCATATTGCGGCGGTACTGGAGACGAGGGAGCGGCTTTTGCCGGAATTGGAAGAAATGATCGCGGCAATGAAGCAGCTGGAAGAAAAATATGGGGATATTGTGAAAACAGGGCGTACCCACTTGCAGGACGCTACCCCCATCACCTTTGGTCAGGAAATCAGCGGCTGGCGGAATATGCTGGAAAAAAGCGAAAAAATGATCGGGATGGCGCTGGAGGAAGCAGCGGAATTGGCCCTGGGCGGCACAGCCGTAGGTACGGGTCTGAACGCCCCGAAGGGATTTGGGGAGGAAGCGGCAAAGGCGGTTTCCGAGCTGACGGGAACAGCTTTCAAAACAGCGGAAAATAAGTTCCATTCCCTGACGGCCAAGGATGAGATCGTTTTCGCCCATGGCGCCCTGAAAGCCCTGGCGGCGAATATGATGAAGATCGCCAATGACGTGCGATGGCTGGCCAGCGGCCCTCGCTGCGGTCTGGGTGAGATCTGGATTCCGGAAAATGAGCCTGGCAGCTCCATTATGCCTGGAAAGGTGAACCCTACCCAGTGCGAGGCTGTGACTATGGCGGCGGTGCAGGTCATGGGCAACGATACTACCATTGGTATCTGCGCCTCCCAGGGGAATTTTGAGCTGAATGTGTTCATGCCTGTCTGCATCTATAATTATCTCCAGTCCGTACGGCTGCTGGCGGACAGCCTGCGGTCCTTCCGTATCCACTGCGTGGAGGGCATCGTCCCCAACCGGGAGAAAATGGCGGAAAACCTGCACCGTTCCCTGATGCTGGTGACGGCGCTGAATCCTTATATCGGCTATGAAAAGGCGGCCAAAACGGCAAAGCTGGCTTATGCGGAGGAAATCTCTTTGAAAGAAGCCTGCGTGAAGCTGGGATTTTTGACAGAAGAAAAGTTTGACGAAGTATTCCATCCGGAAGAAATGGTGTAAGGAAAGAGGGAAAAGAAAATGACATTGGAAGAAAAAGCCCTGCGGCTGCATTATGAGATGCAGGGAAAAATAGAAGTGATCTCCAGAAAGTCGGTGACTACAAGAGAGGATCTTTCTCTTTTATATACCCCCGGCGTAGCGGAACCCTGCCGGGTCATCGCCAAGGATGAGGAGGAATCCTTCCGCCTTACCAGACGTTCCAACCTGGTAGCGGTGGTGACAGACGGCACAGCGGTGCTGGGATTGGGGGATATCGGCCCGGCGGCGGGGATGCCTGTGATGGAAGGGAAATGTGTACTGTTCAAGGAATTTGGCGGTATCGACGCCTTTCCTCTGTGCATCGACTCCAAGGATGTGGATACCATCGTGGAAACGGTGCGGCTTTTATCCAAAAACTTCGGCGGCATCAATCTGGAGGATATTTCCGCGCC
>CALWKZ010000049.1 GCA_944381385.1 uncultured Anaerotignum sp.
ATTTCTTTTTCGTGTTCCTGGATATGGCTGTATTTTCTAGGCATAGCAAAGACCTCCTGTAGTAGTTCCATTCTACCACAGGAGGTCTTCTTTTTTCATTGTCCATTTTTACTGGTTCGGTTCATATGTTCCATAAGACACAGCGTTTTTCCTTTAATCAAGGCAGGATATTTCCGCCGGAAAGATAAATTTCGTACCATTCCTCCCGGGTCAGATGGATATCCTGAGCAAGTAGCATTTCCTCCAGATGGTCAGGGTTCATGGTACCGCAGACTACCTGCATCTTAGCGGGATGGCGCAAGATCCAGCCAATTGCGATGGCTGCCGGAGAAGTGTTGTAACGCTCCGCAATTTTCGCAATGGTCTTGTTCAAAGCGGCAAAATCCGGATTTGTCAGAAAGCTCCCTTCAATCATACCGTATTGCAGGGGAGACCATGCCTGCACCTGTATTTTATGAAGGCGGCAGTAATCCAGTGTATAACCGTCTCTGCTTACGGCACCGGGAGTTTTCATGTTATTTTCCATACCGCTGGTGACCAGTACCGTATGGGCGGCACTGAACTGGAGTTGGTTGCAGGCAATTTTCTGCTTCAAAGCACTTTGCAGAAGGGAGAGCTGCATGGCATTGAAATTGGATACGCCAAATTCCAGCACCTTACCGCTTTGTTCCAGCTGATCGAAAGCCTCTGCCACTTCCTCCGGTTCCAGAAGCGCGTCGGGACGGTGGAGCAGCAGACGATCCAGGTGATCCGTCCGAAGACGTTCCAAAGAACGATCTACGGCCTGCAAGATGTATTCCTTAGAGCAGTCATACATTTTTCCGGGAACAATGCCGCATTTTGTCTGGAGAAAGATCTGCTCCCGCCGGGAAGGGGAGAGCCACTCGCCAAAAAGCTCCTCACATTGACCCTGGCCATAGATATCGGCGTGGTCAAAGAAACGGCAGCCATGCTCCATGGCGTGATCCAGAAAACGAAAGGCCTCTTCGGGGCTTTTTTGAGAAAGCCGCATACAGCCGACGATGATCCTTTGCTGTGCGTTCATATAATTACTCCTTTCAAATAAATGGAAAAACAGCCTGCCTTCAGGCAGGCTGCTGCTGTTTATGCGTCAGGTATCTGTTCCATAGCAAGCTGGGTATTTTCCAGCTGGTTGGAATCGGGATAGTCGTTGATGACCTGCTGGAAATAGGATTTTGCTGTTTCCATGTCGTCACTTTCCATGGCGATCATTCCCAGATAATAAAGGATATCATCCACGAAGTTCTCCCCATTGGTGTATTTCAAGGCTGTTTCCAGATTGATTTTTGCTTCATCATAGAGATTGCTTAAAAAGGCGCTTTTGCCTTTGGTGTAATAGCTGTCGGCGGCCTTGGGGTAGGCGGTGGACTTCACACTGTTGTATTTCGCCAGATCATCATCGCTGAAGCCTACGGTCTCTATGCTGTCCAAAGTGGTGACACAGCTTTCATAATCGCCGTCTGTCATCTGAGAAACGGCTGTTTCCAGAAGCTCCAGGTTCGCCTGCTTCGTTTCCTCGCTGCGCAGCTGTTTGTTTTCGTTTTCCAATGTTTCCAGACGGGTTCGCATTTCCAGAACTTCCTCCGGCGTCATATTGGTTTCGCCGGTAAAGCTGTCTACCTGGGCTTGCAGGGTTTCTATTTTTTTATCCTTCGCATCATTGATAGCAGGCACCACAAGAACCAGCAGCACAATGGCGGTTACCAGGATCCCCGCGCCAAAAGCGATCAGATCCCGGCGCTCCAAAACTTTGGCGCCTTTCTTTTCCGCCCGTTTGTAGCGGGGCAGAGGAGGATTGCTGTCTGTTTTCAGAACAGATACTTTTTGACTGTTTCCCTGTTTGGTTTTGGATGGCTTCGGCTGTTTTCCAGAAGTAATGCCCTGGTCGGATAAAATGGCGGCATAGCGCATTGCCGCGGGATTGTTTACGTCTTTTTTCAGGACCACATCCACAAATTGACGGGCACGCTTATAATTTTTCTCCATGAGGCAGCAGAGAATCATCAGATTATAAGCATCAATAAACCCGGGGTTGAAATCCAGACTCTTTTTCAGCTGGATAATGGCTAGATCGTCGCTGCCCTGTTTTAAATACTGCAGCGCCTGATTGTACAGACGCACCGCGTCATTATATTTTTCCATTTCCCGGGCATTTTTTTGCAGTGCTTCGATGTAGTTCTGTGCCGGATTATGGTCCTTTTTATAGGACGTGCTGATGATCCAGTGCTTTAATGCATCCGCGATTCTGCCGGTTTCACAGTAGATCAAGCCCAGCAGATTTCTGGCGGAGGTGTTGTTTTTATCAAAAACGAGGCTTTGTTCCAGTTCCTCAATGGCGCCGGAAAGGTCGGAAGCGTTGGCCTTTTCCAGGGCCTGGTTATATAAGCGGACAGAGGCTTGTCTGCTTTTGGCAAATACATAAGCGTCTACGCCGCAGTTATTGCAGTGATAGCCGGTAGGAATGGAGAAGCCGCAGTTGGGACATTTCATAATGATCGACTCCTTCTTTATTCCGCTTCTTCCGTATGATCCTGTACAGGTTCTTTCTGCTTTTCATTGGCGATATGCTGCAAAATGTCAAGCAGATCCTGCATCTGAGAGGGATGCAGGGAAGACTCTATCTGATCCAGCTCCATAATGGGGCGGTATTTTGCCAGTTCTTCTTTAAAATTTATCATATCAAAACCCCCAATAGTTATAAACAAAGTATTTTTCTGATCTCCCCGATCATGTACAGCGAACCGCAGCAGAGGATCATATCCTCTGACCTTGTCAGTTCCCGGGATTTTTTGCAGGCGTTTTCGATCTCTTTTTCCACATAGACCGGCTTGCCATAGGGGAGCACGGTTTTTTTCAAAAGTCCAACATCCAGTTTTCTTTCGCTGACAGGCTCCGTCAGGATAGCCTGATGGATCAGGGGAAAGATTTCAGATGCCATCAATTCGTATTCTTTATCTCCAAGTACCCCCAAAACAAGGGTGATTTTTTTCTCTTTCGCGTATAGAGGCAGAGCCGAGGCAAGCTGTTTGATGCCGTCGGCATTATGTGCGCCATCCAGAAGAATCAAGGGATTGCGGCCGCAGATCTCCATCCTTCCCGCCCATCTGGTGCGGCGGATGCCTTCCCGAATATGCTGTTCCGTAAGAGCCAGACCATACTTTTGCAGCACGGCGCAGGCATTCAGAACAGTAATGCAGTTTTGTATCTGATAATTGCCCAAAAGGGGAAGATGGATATCCTGATAGGAGATCAAGCGGTTTTCCGCGGAAAAGACCGTTTCTTCCAAAGTCTGAGACGCGATATGGATTTTTGTATCCGTTTCGCAGTAAAAAGGCGCGCCTGCCGCTTGTGCGGCGGCCTCAGCAATATTATATACTATTTTTTCCTGCGAATACAACACCACAGGCGAATTTTTCTTGATAATACCGCATTTTTCCGCCGCGATCTGTTCGATGGTATCGCCTAAAAAGTCGGTATGGTCGATACTGATGGACATAATAAGGCTCAGAAGCGGACGTGTGATCACATTGGTGGCGTCATAGGTTCCGCCAAGGCCTACTTCTATAATGGCCAGATCGACGTTCTGCCGGGAGAAATAATGGAAGGCAGCCGCGGTGACGATTTCAAAAAGGGTAGGTACATCCTCTCCGTCCAGACGCATTTTTTCGCAGTGGTCCCGTACCAGCGTGATTTCCGCGGCGAAGTCCTCATCAGAAATATCTTTTCCGTTGATGCGGAAGCGTTCGTTGTATTTTTCCAGATGGGGGGAGGTGTAAACGCCGACCCGGAAGCCGTTTTCCATGAGGATAGAGGAAAGCAGAGCGGAAGCGGAGCCTTTTCCGTTGGTGCCGGCTATATGGATACAGCGAAGCTGCTCCTGTGGATTTCCCATTCGTTCCAGAAGCGCCTGGATACGGGAAAGGCCGGGTACAGAGGCAAAGCCCACTTCTTTTTCCAGATAATCTATGGATTGCTGATAATTCATGACGATTCCTCCCTTTGCAGTCTGAACAATATTATAGCAGGAATGGATATTTCTGCAAGATGCTTAAGAAAACCGAAATAATAATTTATTTTCCGATTCAGAAGAGAAAGAAATGGTTGTATCAAAAGGTAGAAAAATGTATAATAAAAAAGATTTGAGTAAAGACAAGGAGGCAGTTCCCATTATGGATGAAAGAAAGGATCACGATGGCAGCCGACATCTGCCGGGAGGAAATTCCAATCATACGTCCCCTGATACGGAGCAGGAAAAACGCTGGGCCAGGGAAGATCGCCTGAGCCATACATCCTATCCCGTCAGGGAGAATACTTATATTCCCA
>CALWKZ010000050.1 GCA_944381385.1 uncultured Anaerotignum sp.
TATCTTCTGATCGTACATCTGGCGGAGGGAGGTATGGAAGGCCAGATCGAGAGTATTCTGGCAAAGCAGGTGAAGCGTATGGCCTTGAAGTCTAAGACCGTTACCGGCGGTCAGGGGAAGGAGCTAATCTATGAGATCTGCCCCAGCACCACGGACAGCGTCTTTGTGGATGATATCAGCCGGATGCAGGGGGTAGAAAGTGCGGTCATGGTAAGCTATGACGGAAACTACGCGGCATAAGGGGTGATGGCATGAAAGACAGAAAGATTTCCATCGCCATCCTGCTGTCGGCTCTGGCGCTGATCCTGTTTTTTGTCCTGTCATTTGCTTTGGTACAGCAGATCCAGCAGAAAGAGGATTCCTACGGATATATGGAGATGCTCTTTGGGGACAGCTCCATCAATGAGATCGACATACAGATTTCCGAGGAGGACTGGGAGGATATGCTGGAAAATCCTTTGGAGGAGGAATACCATGTAGCGGATGTGGTCATCAATGGGGAGACCGTTTCCAATGTGGCCATCCGTACCAAAGGGAATAATTCCCTGACGTCTGTAGCCAGCTCTGATTCCGACCGCTATAGCTTTAAGATCGATTTTGATTACTATAACGATGGGGAGAGCTACTACGGCCTGAAAAAATTGAATCTGAACAATAACTACGGCGATTCCAGCTATATGCGGGAATATATTTCTTATAAAATCATGGAGGCCATGGGAATTCCCGTGCCCGGCTGCAATTACGCCCACATTACCATCAATGGAGAGGAATGGGGGCTGTATCTGGCGGTAGAGGCCATTGACGAGGTATTTCTGGACAGAAACTTTGAGGACGGTACCGGCGACCTTTACAAGCCCGACGGCACCGGCGCCGATCTGGTCTACCGGGGCGACGATATCTCCGAGTATACGGGGCTGAACCTGAAAACCAATGAGGAGACCTCTGACGGCTCCGCCATTCTGGCGCTGATGAAGGCGCTGGAAAGCGGAGAAGGCTTGGAGGATGTACTGGATGTGGATGAGGTGCTGCGGTATCTGGCGGCCAATGTGGCCCTAGCCAATTACGACAGCTATCTGGGCGGCACTACCCATAATTACTATCTCTATGAGCAGGACGGCGTATTTACCATACTGCCCTGGGACTATAACTATTCCTTCGGCGGTTTCGGCGGCGGAGAAGTGGATATTTATGAGCCAGCCAATAACACCATGGGCGGCGGTCCCGGCGGTGGTGGAGAAGCGCCGGAGGATATGGAACTGCCGGAAGGCATGGAGATGCCCGGCGGCTTCGGCGGTGATATGGAACTGCCGGAAGGCATGGAGATGCCCGGCGGCGGTTTTGGCGGCTTCGGCGGAAGCGGAGAAAAGCCTCTTGTGACCACACTGCTGGCGCAGGAAGAACTGCTGGCCAAGTATGAATCCTATCTTCTGGAGATCGCCGAGAACTATTTTACGGAAGCGTATATGTCCGAACTGGTAGGCACCACGGCGGAGCGGATCGCGCCCTATGTGGAAAAAGATGCCACGGCCTTCTTTACTTATGAGGAATTTTTGCAGGCGTCCTCCGCAGACAGCCAGGACTCCAATTCTCTCGTCTATTTCGCTGTCAACATGGCGGACAGCATCCTGAACCAGCTTTCCGGCGGAGAACCGACCTTTAACAGCAGCAGCTTTGCTGTGGCTATGGGCGGCGGCAAAGGCGGCGGCAGAGACTGGGCACGGGACGGAGAAAATGAGACGTCACTCCAGGCGACGGAGGATACGGCACAGACAGAAAACCAGACGAAGGCATCCACGGCGGAAAGCGAGGAACCCCCGGCCTTTTCCCGGCAGGACGGCGGCCAGATGGAGATGAACGGCGGCCGGATGGGCAGAGGAAACGCGGGGCCGCAAGATACCGCAGCGGCGGAGATGACACTGGAGGCGGAGTCTTCCGAGGAACCGCCGGAAATGAACACGCAGATGTCTGAGGAACAGCCGGCAGAAGCCCCTGCTTTCAACGAAATGGCGCAAGAAGGAACCGAAGAAAATACGGTACAGGGCGACGGTATGGCACGAGATAAAATGGGCGGCCGGGGTGGCGGCCAGATGGGCGGCATGGACTTCGGCGGAAGCCGTGTTTCTCTGGAGGATGTGCTGCCGGTGATCCTGGTCTGCGGCGTGATCTTCGTGGGTGGCTTCGGCTATCTGCTGTATTTCCGCCGTCGGAAAAGGCTGAAACAGGTCTGGGGAGAAGCAAAGGAAACAAAAGAAGAGACCACGGAGGCGGAGCAAAAGAAAAATGACGGCCTGTCTTGACAAGGCCGGCCAAAGAGGATTACTCTACTGTATAGAAGATTTTTCATACAGAAGGGAAACGAATATGGAAACGAAAAAGAGATATTATGCAAACGCTTACGAACAGGAATTTTCCTCCGTTGTCCTGGACTGCCGGGAAAAGGGCAAGGACTGGGCGGTGATCCTGGAGGAAACGGCCTTTTACCCCGAAGGCGGCGGCCAGCCGGCGGATACGGGATATCTGAACGGTGTGCGGGTGAAGGATGTCCGGGAGAAGGACGGAGAGATCCTTCACATTACGGAGGAACCTATGGCGCCGGGAACGGCGGTAGAGGGAAGGATCGACTGGAACCATCGTTTTGACCTGATGCAGAACCATTCCGGGGAGCATATCCTTTCCGGCGTCATCTGCGCAAAGTACCATTGTGAAAACGTGGGCTTTCATATGGGCAAGGACGCGGTACTGATCGATTTCAACGCCAAGATACCGGCGGAGGATCTGCCGGGGCTGGAGGAAAAGGCCAACGAGGCCATCTGGCGGAACACACAGGTACTTTCCTATTATCCCACACCGGAGGAACTGGACGCGCTGGAATACCGGAGCAAAAAGGCTTTGACGGGGCAGGTGCGGATACTGGAGGTACCGGGCTATGACCGCTGCGCCTGCTGCGGCACCCATGTGGCTTACGCCGGGGCGGTGGGCCAGGTCAAGATCCTTTCCGCCCAGAACTACAAAGGCGGCACCAGACTGGAAATCGTCAGCGGTATGCGGGCTTTGGCCGATTATCAGGAGAAAAACAGGAACGCCCTTTTGATCTCCGAGCTGCTTTCTGTGCCCCCCAACGGCATTGCCAAGGCTGTGGCCAGCCTGAAGGAGGAACGGGACGCTCTGCGCCAGAATCTCCATAAAATGAAGTGGGAGACCCTCCACCGTATGGCGGAAGGCATCGGTATGGACGAAAAGCAGGCCTTTTTCCTGCGGGATATGGAGGCCAAGGACCTGGTGCATTTCGCCGATATTGTGCTGGAAAAAACAGGCGGCACAGCGGCGGTATTTTCCAACGCGGGCACAGGCTATGCTTTTGTGCTCATGAGCCGGAAGGAGGATATGCGCCAGCTGGCGGCGGAGCTGCGGAATGCTGTCGGCGGAAAGGGCGGCGGCAAGCCGGAATCCGTACAGGGCAGAACGGAGGCAAAGCCTGCCCAGTGGAAGAAATTTTTAGAAGAAAAGGGTTTTTCCTTCCAGGAAGCCTGACATAGGAAAAAAGACGCGGAAGCCTGAAAGAAGGCGGAGGCGTCTTTTTTGTTTTTGGAGGGAAGGCGGATATTTTTGCTGTGGGGCTTGCATTTTTTCGCGGGCGGGATACAATTTTATGATAGAATAAGAAAAACGTAAGAAATACCACAAAGATTTGTAAAATAGATTTGGTAAATATTAGATAAAGGAGTGTTGGAGCATGAGCCATGGGTATTTTGCGAAAAACAGAAGAAAGCTGGAGAAACGGATGGAGGAAGGCACCGTGGCGGTACTGTTTGCCGGAAAAGCCCCCTGCAAACGAGGGGACGAGTATTATCCCTTTTCTCCGGACCGGAATTTTTATTATGTGACAGGGATTGCGCGGGAGAACTGTGTATTTTTGATGGCAAAGACAGGCGGAGATATTCAGGAAATGCTGTTTATTCCCAGAGACAACGGCCCTCTGGCAAAGTGGGTCGGCGCCAACATGACGGCGGAGGAGGCGGAGGAAATCAGCGGCATTTCCGATATCCGCTGGATCGATGCCTTCCGGGATGATTTGGCGCAGCTGCTGTTCCGCAACCCCATCCATACCATGCTGCTGGATCTGGAGCATCGGGAATGGGAGGATGTGCCCACACCGGCGTTGCTGTTTGCTGAGGAGATCAGAAAGAGATACCCGGCCATGGAGATTTTGGACGCTTATCCTGTGTTTGGGGATCTGCGTCTATTGAAAGAGGACTGGGAGCTGGAACGGATGCGCAAAGCCATGGACATCACCCGTCTGGGACTGGAAAGCATGATGCGTCACGCCAAGCCTGATACCATGGAGTATGAGATGGAGGCTTGGTTCGATCTGGTGCTGAAGCAAAACGGCGTTCGGGACAAAGCCTTTGAGACCATTGCGGCGGCGGGAGAACGGGGGACCATCCTCCACTATTCCCAGAACAACGGCCTGGCAAAGGATGGGGATTTGCTGCTGGTGGACTGCGGCGCCCAGGTGGACTGGTACAACGGGGATATTACCCGTACCTTCCCCGTCAACGGGAAATTTACCGACAGACAGAAGCAGGTCTATGAGATCGTGCTGGCCGGTCAGCAGAAGGTCATTGACGCCATCCGCCCGGGCCTGCCCTTTGCCAGACTGAATGAGATCTTGAAGGAGCATTATCTGGAGGAACTGAAAAAAATCGGTCTGGCGGAAACCATGGCGGACGTGGTGAAATATTACTACCATGGCGTCAGCCATTATCTGGGGGCGGAGACCCATGACATCGGCAGATATACGGAACGGCTGCTCCAGCCGGGCATGGTGCTGACAGTAGAGCCGGGGCTGTATATTGAGGAATGGGCCATCGGCATCCGCATTGAGGATGATGTGCTGGTAACAGAGGATGGCTGTGAGGTCATGACCGCCGCTATGATCAAGACCGTAGAGGACATTGAGGCCTTTATGGCACGGGAGGACTGAGATGGGACTGGCAGAAACAGACCTGTACGAGCCTATACGCCGGTTTCTGGAAGAAGAAGGCTATGAGGTACAGGCGGAGGTAAAGGACTGCGACATTGCCGCCAGAAAGGACGGCAGACTGGTGGTGGTGGAACTGAAACGGAACTTTCAGCTGAAGCTGGTCTATCAGGCCATGGAGCGCCAGCGCCTGACGGAGTATGTCTATGTGGCCATTCCCCGGCCGAAAAAGGGCCAGCGGAAAAAAAGCTGGAAGGATATGCTGCGGTTATTGAAGCGGCTGGA
>CALWKZ010000051.1 GCA_944381385.1 uncultured Anaerotignum sp.
CCAATATGTTCTCCGCCACCTTCCGGGTACGGAGCCTGATTGCTTACGCCATCCATCAGTTCTTCCAGGAGAAGGGCTTCGTATACGCCCATACCCCCATCATCACCGGCAGTGACTGTGAGGGCGCAGGGGAAATGTTCCGCGTTACCACACTGGATCTGAACAACCTGCCCAAGAACGAGGACGGCACCGTAGACTTCTCCAAGGACTTCTTCGGCAAGGAAACCAATCTGACCGTCAGCGGCCAGCTTTCCGCGGAAACCTTCGCCATGGCTTTCCGGAATGTTTACACCTTCGGCCCCACCTTCCGCGCCGAAAACTCCAACACAGCCCGTCATGCGGCGGAATTCTGGATGATCGAGCCGGAAATGGCCTTCGCCGATCTGGAGGACAACATGGAGATCGCCGAGGAAATGCTGAAATACATCATCCAGTACGTTCTGGACAACGCCCCCGAGGAAATGGAATTCTTCAACAGCTTCGTGGACAAGGGCCTGCTAGACAGACTGCATAACATCCTGAACAATGAATTCGGACGTGTCACCTATACAGAGGCCGTTGACCTGCTCATCAAATCCGGCAAGAAATTCGAGTACCCTGTGGAATGGGGCATTGATTTGCAGACAGAGCATGAACGCTATCTGACAGAAGAGATCTTTAAGAAGCCCGTATTCGTTACAGACTATCCCAAGGACATCAAGGCCTTCTATATGCGCATGAACGACGACAGCAAGACCGTTGCCGCTATGGACCTGCTGGTTCCTGGCGTCGGCGAGATCATCGGCGGCAGCCAGAGAGAGGAACGTCTGGATATGCTGGAAAAACGCATGGACGAGCTGGGTCTGAAGAAAGAGGACTACTGGTGGTATCTGGATCTGCGCAAATACGGCGGCACAAGACACGCCGGCTATGGTCTGGGCTTCGAGCGGGCGGTTATGTATCTGACCGGTATGAGCAATATCCGCGACGTACTGCCTTATCCCAGAACCGTAAAGAACGCGGAGTTCTAAAAAACATAGATTCTCCTACAGGACCGAAGGCTTTACCGCCTTCGGTCCTTTTCTGTCTCCCTATACCTTGTATACGATGTATAACCCCATAAATAAATGTATAATATTCAGCAGCTTCCCTTTTTCCGAAAATTCCGCTCCCGATCCCCCGGAATACTTCTTTGATTTTATCCAATCTTTTTCCGTGGAACTCTCTGTTCTTTCTATTCTTTAGAGATATTGCCCAAAAATCCCCTCTCTTTTTCGTCAATCCCTGCCATTCCTCCGAATGTGTATAAATATGCGCACCCGCATTGACTTTTCTGTTATATCCTTTATAATAATACATATCCTATTTTGTGGAAATGGGGGTTCCATATGAAATACAAAGTATATATCGACGGTCAGACCGGCACCACCGGCTTACAATTAAGGCAGAAACTGGAGGGGCATGACGGCGTGGAGCTGCTGCTGATCTCCGAGGAAAAAAGAAAAGACGAGGCGGAGCGCAAACGCCTCATGAATCTGGCGGATGTGGTATTCCTCTGCCTGCCCGACGCGGCGGCAAGAGAAGCGGTGACGCTGGTGGAAAATCCCAACACCTGCATCATCGACGCCAGCACCGCCCACAGAACGGCGCCCGGCTGGACCTACGGCTTCCCGGAGCTGTCTCCGGCCCACAGAGAGGCCATCCTTCACTCCAAGCGCATTGCCAATCCCGGCTGCCACGCCACCGGCTTTATCGCGGCGGTTTATCCTCTGGTGGCCCACGGCATCGTATCCCCGGATTATCCCTTTACGGCCCACAGCCTGACAGGCTACAGCGGCGGCGGAAAGGCTATGATCGCGGAGTACGAGGCGAAGGAACGTTCCTATGAATTTGACAGTCCCAGACAATACGGCCTTTCCCAGGCACATAAGCACCTGCCGGAAATGCAGCACGTCACCGGCATTTCCGAACCGCCGGTGTTCATGCCCATTGTCTGCGATTTTTACAGCGGCATGGCTACCTGCGTACCGCTGCACACCCATCTATTCCGGAAAAAGGTGACCAAGGCAGAACTGACGGCCCTTTTGAAAGAGCATTACAAGGGACATCCCCTCATTTCCGTGGAAGACACGGACAAGGGCTTTTTGGCGGACAATGAGATCCGGGATACCAATAAACTGAAACTATATATCGAGGGCAATAACGAAAGAATGACGCTGATCAGCGTATTTGATAATTTAGGAAAAGGCGCTTCCGGCGCGGCGGTGCAGAACATGAACCTGGTTCTGGGGCTGCCGGAGACAAAGGGCCTGATTTGACAGAGATAGAAAGGATGAGGAAAATGCAGAAAATCACAGGCGGTGTGACGGCCCCCAAAGGCTTTACGGCGGCGGGCATCCACTGCGGCATTCGGAATAACCAGTCAAAAAAAGACCTGGCGCTCATGTACAGCGAAGTACCCTGCCAGGCGGCGGCGGTCTATACCCAGAATAAGGTATACGGCGCGCCGATTACCGTAACCCGGGCCAATATCGCCGACGGCACAGCCCAGGCCATGATCTGCAACAGCGGCAATGCCAATACCTGCAACGCCGACGGCGTGGAAAAAGCGGAAATGATGTGTGAAATGGCGGCAAAGGCCCTGGGCCTTTCCCCCAAGGACATCATCGTCGCCTCCACCGGCGTCATCGGCATGACACTGAATATCGAACCCATTGAGGCAGGCATCCCGAAACTGGTACCTCTGCTGTCCAAGGAAGGCCACGGGGACGCTGTGGAAGCCATCATGACCACAGACACCAAGCCCAAGGAAGAGGCTTATGAGACACAGATCGGCGGCAAGACCGTTACCATCGGCGCCATGGCCAAGGGCAGCGGCATGATCCATCCCAATATGGCTACGATGCTGGGCTTTTTGTCCACA